>CALAML010000145.1 GCA_937925845.1 uncultured Acidimicrobiales bacterium
TGACGAGTTCGACTATCTGGAGGGCGGAGTCGGCGCCGACACCATCATCGGAGGCGCAAACGACGACGTCCTCCTGGGTGGCGAGGGCGACGACACGATTCTTGGTCGCGACGGTAACGACAGAATCTGGGGCGATCGTCCACTCCAGGCCGATGAGTTCGATCAGGCAACCGGCGACGATGTGATCGCCGGGGGAAACGGCAATGACATGATCTTTGGCGACCGGGGCGACGACTTCGTGACCGGCGGCGACGGTGATGACCGTATCGAAGCGGGCTTCGGTGCCGACCGGGTTGCTGGTGGCCCAGGCAACGACTTCGTGATCGGGTTCTTCGGCGACGACTTCATTCTCGGTGGCGCCGGCGATGACGATCTTGATGGCAACAACGGCAACGACTTGGTCAACGGCCAAGACGGCGACGACATTGCTGCCGGTGGCGGTGACCATGACGTGGTGGTTGGCGGCGATGGCCACGACACCCTCGACGGCGGTGCTGGCAATGACTACCTCGATGGGGGAAACGGGAACGACACCGCCTTTGGTGCATGGGGAGCGGATCGCGTGATCGGCGGCGCTGGTGACGACCTCGTGACCGGTGGTGACGGACCCGACCGGCTGTCGGGCGGAATCGGCGACGATCTGCTGCGGGGTGGCGACTCCGCCGATGTCATCCACGGCGGCGATGGCGTGGACATTGTCCACGCGGGTGGAGGCCGGGACCGGGTGCTTGGTGGCGCAGGTGACGATCGAATTCTGGGTGAGGACGGCGACGACCTTATCCTCGGCGGCGATGGGGCCGACGAGATGTTGGGCGGGAACGGTGACGACCGGCTGGCTGGCGAATCCGGCGATGATGCGCTGCGGGGCGAAGCTGGCAATGACCGGCTGATCGGGGGTCAGGGCACCAACTTCCTCAACGGTGGAACCGACACCGACACCTGCAGCGGCGCACCAGTGGACAAGCGGGAGAACTGCGAAATCTAGCCAGCGGCGGCGGATTTGGTTGCCGGGCACTAGGGTTTCGGCGTGTTTAACGCCATTTATCTGACCCAAAACGACGACCGCTCGGTGAATGCCGAGCTGCGCCAGCTCGACGAGTCGGAGCTGCCCGAGATCGAGGGCAATGCCGTCGACATCGACGTCGCCTATTCCACCATCAACTTCAAGGACGGCCTGGCCATCAAGGGTCGGCCGGGCGTGGTGCGGAGCTACCCGATGGTGCCAGGGGTGGACCTGGTCGGGACGGTGACTGCCAGCGCCGACGATCGTTACTCGCCGGGCGATCATGTTGTGCTCAACGGTTGGGAAGTGGGAGAGAGCCACTGGGGCGGCTTGGCGCAGAAGGCTCGGCTCAACGCCGATTGGCTGGTGCCGTTGCCGGAGGCGTTCAGCCCGGAGCAGGCCATGGCCATCGGCACTGCGGGCTACACCTCCATGCTGTGTGTTCTGGCGCTTGAGAGTCAGGGAGTCACGCCCGATTCCGGCCCGGTCATTGTTACCGGTGCCTCGGGTGGCGTTGGCTCAACTGCGGTCGCCATCCTGGCCAAGCTCGGGTATGAGGTGGTGGCCTCAACCGGTCGGGGCGAGGAGACCGGTTATCTCACTGAGTTGGGTGCGGCCGAAGTAATCGATCGGGCGACTCTCAGCGAGGCCGGCAAGCCGCTACAGAAGACCACCTGGGCCGGCGCCGTTGATGCCGTCGGTTCCCACACGCTCGCCAACGTATTGGCTCAGACCAACCCCGGTGGTTGCGTCACCGCCTGCGGGTTGGCTCAAGGCCCCGACCTGCCAGCCACCGTGATGCCCTTCATCTTGCGCGGCGTCAGCTTGGTGGGTATCAACTCGGTCTATGAGCCCTATGACCTGCGGGTCGAGGCCTGGAACCGGATGGCCACCGATCTTGATCCGGCAAAGCTGGCCTCGATGACCCAGGTGGTTGGGTTGAGCGACTCAATCGACGTTGCTGGCAAGATCCTCGAAGGCCAGGTCCGAGGCCGGGTCGTCGTCGACGTAAACGCCTAGCAACAGCGTGGCCGTTTTGTCGGTTCAGGGCGCGAGTCAGTCGCGCTTGGAACCGACATTTCGGGGGCCGTTCTGAATCGTCGGTTGAGGGCGCTAACCCGTCGCGTCTGGAACCGACATTTCGCAGGCTGGCTAGCGGGTGCCGAAGGCGTTGATGCGTTTGGGTTCGATCGTCACGATCCAACGGTTGTCGTCGGGGCCGTCGGTTGGCGGGCCGCTTGCGCCGTACTGGGCCCGGACCCGTCCCACAAAGGACTTGTCGGGATCGGCTTCGAGCTGCGCCGTGCCACGGACCTCAATTACGTCGCCCATGTTGTGGGGGTTCATCAGAAAGAAGGTGCAGGCCGGGTTGGCTCGGAGGTTGCGATACTTCTTGCGATGTTCAAGCAGCGAGAACTTGATGCTGTTGTCTTCGTAGAGGAACCACATCGCCGTTGATTGGGGAAGCCCGTCGGGGGCCAGGGTGGTGATCACGCAACCAAGCGGCTGCGAAACCAAACTGATGTGGGATTCAGGAATCGGCTGCATCGTGCAACAGTACCCAGCCCGGTCCGAAATGTCGGTTGGGGGCGCGATTGTGTCGCGTCTGGAACCGACATTTGGTGGGCGGATCCGAATTGTCGGTTGAGAACGCGACTGGGTCGCGTCTGGAACCGACATTACGGACGGGACCCCGGGCCCGGCTAGCGGGATCGAAGGACGAACGGTAGGACCGGGCCGAGGCCGGCGGCGCTGAGTTGCTGGCTGGCGACGGTGAGGGTCCAGCGGCTGACCGCTTCGTCGTCGACCAGGAGTACCGGTCCGCGGGCCACCGCCGCATCAGACGGAAAGCCATCGGGGTCGACCACGATTCGGCCGAGCACCGCCGTTACCTGATGGGCCGAGTTGCTCTGGTCGGCCTGGCGGCCGCTGGGGTGATCGGTCACCATCGTGAGCGCTCGGTGCACCGGCAGCTTGCCGAGGGTTCCCAGCCCTTCGGCCACTTGGTCGATCACCGCGGCTCGATTTCGTGACGGCATGGGGCAGATCCAGGTTGGCCGCTGCTCCCAGCCCCATCGTTTCAGCACCCCGGCGATCCCGCTCAGCATCGCTTCGGAGACTTCGAGTGGCTCGCCAGCCTCAGCGGCCACCACCAGTTCCTCAACGATGGTGTCCCAGCCGCCATCGCCGAGCCGGCACAGAGCCCGGCCGGTGGCGAACTGTTCTTCCACCGCAATCTTGCCCTTCACCTCGTCGAGCCCGGTGGGCCACTGGCGCCGGGGTTCGATCTCGACGTCGGAGTCCCGCAGCACGGTCTGGGCTGCCGCCACCAGCACCGGGTCGAGGTCGGCCGCGCTCAGCTTCCACCGGGATTCGCCGGTGCAGTTGTCGCAGCGGCCGCAGTCGGCGGACTCGGGGTCGTCGAGCGCTGATCGCAGAAACCGCATCCTGCATGTGGTGTCGGCGGCCCAGGTGAGCATCTGTTCGGCTTCGTCACGGCGGGCCCGTCGCAGTGATCGAGCCATGTCGTGGTCGTAGTGCCAGGGTTTGGTGGCCGGGTCGTTGGGGTCGGCGAGCAGGTAGGAGTTCTTGTCGCGGACCACGGCGCCGTCGACTTCAAGAATCTTCAAAAGGGTGGCCAGCCGGGAGCGGCCCATATTCACGTACGGTTCGATGCGGGCGATGGAGGTGGGCTCGCGAGAGTCGAGGGTGTGGAGCACCTCGAGGCATTTCTCTTCCGAGGGCAGCGACACCGATTCGAACCAGTTCCAGATTCGCCGGTCCTCGGCCGGGCGGGGCACGGCGATCACTTCGGCGTCATCGATGGCGCGCCCGGCTCGACCGATCTGTTGGTAGTAGGCCACCGGGCTCGGCGGCAGACCGAGGTGAATACAGAAGGCCATATCGCCCTTGTCGAAACCCATCCCGAGCGCCGAGGTGGCCACCAGTGCCTTGATTTCATTTTCCTTCAGCGCCGTCTCGAGGGCGAGGCGTTGATCGTTGTCGACCGCACCGCTGTAGGCGTGGGCCGCGATGCCGTGTTGGCCCAGCCAGCGGGCGGTTGTTTCGGCCTGGTCGACGGTGAGGCAGTAGATGATTCCGGAGCCGGCGATGTCGGGCAGGGTGGTGGCGAGCCAGGCTAGGCGGTGGGCGTCGTCGGGCAGGTCGACGATGGCCAGGCGGAGCGATTCTCGGTCGAGCGAGGTGCGGAGCACCAGCGTGTCGGCTCCGAGTTGCGCGGCTACATCGTCGGTCACCCGTTGGTTGGCGGTGGCCGTGGTGGCCAGCACCGGGGTGGACGGGTCGACCTCGTCGAGCAGAGCTCGCAGTCGCCGGTAGTCGGGGCGAAAGTCGTGGCCCCAGTCGGAGATGCAGTGGGCCTCATCGCACACCAGGCTGAAGGGTCGGGCTTTGAGCGCACCGAAGACGCGGCGTTGGAAGCCGGGGTTGGCCAGCCGTTCGGGGGAGATCAACAGGAGGTCGATTTGGTTGGTGTTGATGTCGTCTTCGATCAGGGCCCAGTCGTCGAGGTTGGACGAGTTGATGGTTTCGGCTCGCAGCCCGAGACGGCGGGCCGCGTCGACCTGGTCGCGCATCAGGGCGAGTAGCGGCGAGATCACCACCGTTGGCCCCCAGCCTCGATCGCGGAGGATGCGGGTAGCAGAGAAGTACACCGCCGACTTCCCAAAGCCGGTCCGGGCCACCAGCAGGGTGCGTCGGCCGTCGACCACCATCGCCGATACCGCCGCCACCTGCTCGGGGCGGGGCGTGGCGTCTTCTCCCGCCAGATCCCGAATGTGGCCGGCGAGCTCAGCCTCCACTTCAGCCGCCGTCGGCCGGGTGGGAGCGGGTGCTGACGTAGTCTTCATGGCCCCCAACCTACTCACGCCCGGTGACACCGCTGGAACCACAGCGGAAGCAGTCCGTAATTCCGGCTCGAGACGCGACTGGCTCGCGTTCTGAACCAACATTTCGCTGGGTCGACCGAAATTCCGGTTCGAGACGCGACAGGTTCGCGTTCTGAACCGACATTTCGCCTTGTCGCCCTCTCAACCGACATTTCGGTATGGGGTCAGCGCTTGGCGAACCGTCTGGACCAGTTCACTCGAGTTTCGGCTGTAGTCGTTCCAGGTGAACAGCCGCATCGACCAGCCAAGGTTCTGAAGTCGATTCAGCCGGCGGCGGTCATCTTGGAATGATTGCCGATTCAGATGCCAAGTGACACTGTCGAGCTCGATCCCAACCCGCGCATCCGGATACGCCAGGTCGAGCACATAGCGGAAGCCTGGCCCGCGAACCTCGTACTCGAGCTCCGGTGCAGGCAGTCCGGCATCGACCAAAATGTCGGCGACCAACCGACTCCAGTCGCTGAGTGGAATCGCTTCCTCCCCAAGATGGTCCTCGAGGTACATACGCATGAGGGCGATGCCGTCGCGGCCCCGACGAGCATGGCTCGAAAAGCAGCGGCCAACCGTGGGCCAATCGACCAATTCGCGCAGGCGGGCCTGATCGACCGCATGCCGCAGCTTTGAGTAAGGAACAACCTTGGCCAGGTCGATCAGGGTGCGTTCGATGCTTGTTGTTGGGATTCCCATGCGCACGGTTGGCTCGCAGGCTCCAAAAAGGGTGGTCTCGTGAATCCGAATGTCGTCGCGCTTGACTCCCGCGCTTTTGGGGAGTGAAACCTCAGGTTTCGAACGGTGAAAGCCATCGAGGCCCCACAGCACCGCGGCGGTTCGGTGGCTGGCTACAGCGCCCAAGCTCATGCAGGGTGCCAGGACGCGGCTGTACCAGGTCGATGTAGTCAAGTGGTGGCGGTACACCTGATGTTCGACAGGCAGCCAAACACCCTGGGAGACCCGGTATCGGATTTGGGCTGCGCTGAAACCGAGGTCTAGCGCCTGCGAGCGGCTGATAAGGCCGTGTTGTCGATGGAGAACCTCAGCCAGCTTGGCGTCGGTTCGGATGGGTGAGCCCATGGGGACTCCTTCGATTCTCGAAGAGTCAAAGGAGGAAGTGTCGGTCACCGTACCAGCGACACAACTCATCACGTAATTCCGGTTCGGGGCGCGACTGAGTCGCGTCCTCAACCGACATTTCGTGGCGTGTGCCGCAATGTCGGTTCCAGGCGCGAAGCGTTCGCGGCCTCAACCGACATTTCGTTGGGCCTGCCGTTATTCCGGCTGGAGACGCGACTGGTTCGCGCCCTCAACCGACATTTCGGATGGCGGCGGCGCCGAACGGCGTGAAAGGCTGTTGTGTGATGACAGCTCCGAACATTTTGATGGTGATGGCTGATCAGTTGGCGCCGCAGTTCACCGGCACCTATGGCCATCCGCTGGTGCAGACGCCGAATCTGGACGCGCTGGCTGAACGGGGCGTGCGCTTCGATTCGGCCTATGTCCATTCGCCGCTTTGTGCCCCGGCCCGCTTCACGATGTTGGCCGGCCAGGCGGTGCATCGCATCGGGGCCTGGGACAACGCGTCGGAGTTTCCCGCCCAGGTGCCAACCCTGGCCCACTATCTGAAGTTGATGGGTTATCGCACCGTGCTCTCGGGCAAGATGCACTTCGTTGGGCCCGACCAGCTACACGGTTTTGATACCCGCCTCACCACCGACATCTATCCGGCCGATTTCGCTTGGACGCCCGACTGGGAGACCGGCGCCCGGATGGACAAGTGGTATCACGGCATGGACACGCTCCATGAGGCCGGCCACGCGGCCATGACCTACCAGATCGAATACGACGACGAGGTCGGCTTCCACGCCCGCCGCCAACTCTTCGACTTCGCCCGTGACCCGGACGACTCACCCTTCTTCCTCTGCGCCTCCTTCATCCATCCCCATGACCCCTATGTGGCGCGGCCTGAATGGTGGGATCTTTACGATCACGACACCATCGACATGCCGGGGGCGGTGCCCGATGCGGTGGCCGCCGAGGCCCATGTGCGGCGCATCCGCGAGGGTTTGGAAGTCGACACCGTCGGCTACACCGAGGCCCAAGCTCGCAATTCCCGCCATGCGTACTACGCCAACGTTTCCTATTTCGACGACTGGATTGGCCAGTTGGTGGCCACCCTCGAAGAGACCGATCAACTCGACAACACCGTGGTGATCGTCACTTCTGATCACGGTGACATGCTCGGCGAGCGGGGCCTGTGGTTCAAGATGGCGTTCTATGAGGAGTCGGCTCGGGTGCCGTTGGTGATGGCCGGGCCCGGGGTGACTGCGGGCGCCTCTGTTGGTACTCCCTGTTCTCATCTCGATTTCCTACCGACGCTGGTCGATATTGCTTCCGAAGGTGGGGCCGCGGCGCCAGAGTTGGGTGCCGCCATCGATGGTTCAACGCTGTGGGACGCGGCGACCGGTGGCGCGATCGACGCCGAGCGAACGGTGCTGGGGGAGTACTGCGGCGAGATGCTGACCCACCCGATGTTCATGATCCGGCGTGGCGATCACAAGTACATCCACTGCGACACCGACGATCCGCTGCTGTTTGATGTGGCGGCCGATCCCAAGGAACATCAGAACCTGGCCACCGATCCCGGCCATTCGGCGTTGGCGACCGCGTTCGCCGCCGAGGTGGCCAAGCGCTGGGACTCCGACGCGATCCGCGGCCGGGTGATCGAAAGCCAGCAGGTGCGTCGGCTTCTCGACCAAGCGATGAGCGCCGAACCCCGGGTTGCGTGGGATCACCAGCCGGGCAAAGACGCCGCCGAACAATATGTACGCAACCACATGAACTGGTTCGAAGTCGGACCCCGAACCCGCTACCCGTAGCACCTCGACCGGGCCACAGATGGGGTTGGTTCGGCGGCACCAGAAAAGTTTGCGACGAGTGCAACGTTCCACGGCTGCCGTTCGTTGGGTAGCTACATGGCGAACGTATCCGACTCCGTGTCCTGCGAGGACCCGATGAAAAACCCGGTTGATTCCGACCGGGTTGGGGATCCCCATTGGCCCGCTGGCATGGTTGGCTACGTCGAGGCGGAGCGAGAGTTTCTGGTGCGTTCGGCGGCGCTGATATGTGGTCGTCGAAGCCAGGCGGAAGAGGCGTTGCATGATGCACTGGTAGCGGTGCGTGAGCGTTGGGATGCGCTGGAGGAGCCCCAGGGCTACCTGTTCCGGGCCGTGATCAACCGGGCCCGTGATCTGGCTCGCAAGAATCGCCGCGAGGAACTGGTGGACGAACCGCCGCCACCCTCGGCCACGGATGGGGTTGGGTTAGCGGCGAAGGTGGTGGAGGCCGATGCCCTGCATCGGGCGTTGGCCACACTGTCGGAGCGCCAGCGAACGGCGACGGTGCTGCGCTACTTCTCCGATCTACCGCACGATCAGATCGCGGAGATGCTCGATTGTCCGCCAGCCACGGTGAGGTCGCTAGTGGCCCGAGGGCTCACCGCCCTAAAGAAGGAACTGGAGGCGACGTCGTGAGCGACGACAACGGCATCAACGATTTCTCTCTCGACGACTTCGATTCCCGGGAGCTGGCGGATCTGGAACGAACGGCCCGCGCCGCAATGTCCGCCCTCTCATTGCGAATGGAAGAGGCTGGTGGAGCCGACACCAAGACATGGCCCGAGGGCTGGCCGACAGCTGGATCTGTCGTAGATGACAAAAACACCGCCGACGTCAATGCCCTGCAGGACGTCGATGAGCTCGCTGAAACCGATGACATCTCCGAGGCCGGTGACGTCGCTCTCGAGGTCGCCAACGATGGCCCGACCGGCATCGGCGATCGCGACCACGACACGGAAGAAGAGAGCGAGCCTGAGGTGCTCGGCTCCTACATCGCGCCCGAGCTTCGAAACCGTCGATCAAGACGGTTCCAACTCGTTGGCATCGCCGCGGCGCTGTTGTTGGTGGCGCTCGGCGGGTTGGCGCTGCTGCAACGGGGTAATGACGACTCCGGGGTCACCGGAGGAGATGCATCGGTTCCACCGCTGGAGATCGGTGAGTGGCGAACCCTGCCGCCAGCACCACTGGCCGGCCGTGAGGGTCACAGTGTGGTGTGGACCGGCGAGGAGATGATCGTGTGGGGCGGCGCCCCCGATAGTTCCGCCGAGCAGAATGCCGATGACGACTCGGAAGCGATGGAGGAGGGGCCTCTTGATTCGGTGGACCCACCGGACAGCTCCAGCAACTTCGCCGACGGTGCGAGTTACAACCCGGAGACCGACGAGTGGACCACGATCGCCCCGCTTCCCGGTCTGGGTCGCAGCGAGCATGCGTCAGCATGGACTGCAGAGGGAATGTTTATCGCAGGTGGTGTTTCGGAAGGGCTCGCGAGCGGCCGAACTTTAAGAGATGCGTGGTTGTATCGGCCGGAACTCGATGATTGGCTCGAGCTGCCCGGGTTGCCAGCACCCATGGCAAACCGGATGGTGGCGTCGCAGGCCAAAGCAGTATCAAACGGTCGCTTCATTGTTGTAGGCGGCGGTGGCGATCCCGACCGGTCGACAGAAGTGCTCCTCATTCTTGACCTCACCCAGCCGTTCGCTGGCTGGATGGAGACGAACACGCCTTTGACCGACAGCGGCAACGCTCTCGGTATTGTCGGGAGTGCATCCTCGGGCACCGGGCGGGAGCGTTGGGTCGTGTTGCACGACTCCCTGGAGATATGGGTCGCCCCAATGCCGACGGCGCCAGAGGAAGACCTCGCATGGCGGCAAATCAATCACCCACTTGTGAACGTCGGCGCCGGTTTCAGCCTGGTGGAGGATCGCTTGGTCGGAGCCCTCGAGTTTGGTACCAATACGCCGCCGATGGTCTCCCTCGATTTGGCGGCGGGTGGGTCCGCCACGTGGGTGGAGTCGCGCCACAGCCCGGAATTCGGATGGCTCGATCAGGTGGGGGTCGGCGGTGACGCGCTGGTTAGTTGGGAACGGAAGCAGGTGATCGACCTCGCCCGCGACGAGCTGTTCGAACTTGGACCCCCTGAGGGTTTCGAGTCTCGCGAACTGCCGAACGGCACCCCGGGCGTGTGGACAGGCGAAGAAGTGATCTACTTCGGCGGCCAGACCCCTTCCTTCACACTAGGTAATGGCGAGAGTGGCCCAGGGCGTCGCGTGTCGCTCGGCTTTGCCCTGCCGATCAGCCGGCCGGGTGCTCCGGAGCCTGAGCCGGTTGCCCCCATCGAAACTGAGCCCGAGGCTGAACCTGGGCCGCTTGACGTTGGTGAGTGGCGCCGATTGCCGGAGCCGCCGTTGGCTGGGCGGGAAGGCCACAGTGCGGTGTGGTCCGGCGAGGAGATGATCGTGTGGGGCGGCACGCCCGATACCGGAGACAACTCCGCAGGCAGCGATGGCGAGACCATCAGCGAACCCAACTTTGCCGATGGGGCGGCCTACAACCCGCAGGCCGACACCTGGCGATTGATCGAGCCGGCACCGTTCAGCGGGCGCAGCGGACATGCGGCCACATGGACCGATGCCGGGCTATTTGTTGCCGGGGGCCAAACCGAGGGACACAACAATTTGTGCTGTGACGGACCGCGGGATGCTTGGCTCTACCGCCCGGATTCCGATGACTGGCTTGAGCTGCCGAGCTTGCCCGAGCGGCCCACGAGGTCCATGGCCGGATCCGGCACCGCAGCGATCTCCAACGGTCGGTCGGTTGTCGTGATCACATCGAAACAGCTCCACGTGCTCGACCCGGCCGCCGACACCGCAAGCTGGACGAGCATCGACTCGCCGCTCGGAGCAGTTAGCCCGCAGGTGCTCGTGGGCCAGGCCACAAGCGGCACGGGCGAAGAGGATTGGCTGGTGGTGCACAACGGGTCGTCGATTTGGGTGTCACCAACGCCGGAGTCGGTCGCCTCCGAAATCAGCTGGCGTCGGCTCGATGGGCCACACGAGGCGCTGGCTGACCAGTTCTGGATCGGTTCGTCGGTCCTGGTCGGGGACCGACTGGTGCTGAGCCCTCGCAGTCAGAGCGGCATTCCCCTCGCTTGGATCGACCTTTCTGGTGGAGCATCGGCGCAGTGGGTTCTCTCCGAGCATTCTCCTGAAGCCGGCTTTGCCGCCCCTGTCGCCATAGGCGGCAACGCCTTCCTTTCGGGCTCAACCCAGAGTCGGGCCATCATCGACCTGGTCACCGATGATGTGATCGATGTCGGTGATCCGGACGATCGACGGGTGCAGTCAAGCTTCGGCCATGGGATCGTTTGGACCGGGGAGGATGTCATCCTCTTCGGTGGCCGCACCGCCTCGTTTGACGGTTCAGACCAACGTCGAGTCACGACCGGCGTGGCCATCGGGGTCGAGCGCAGCGACGGATAGCTGGGTATGTGTGGGGCTAGCCGCGTCCGCGGACGCGTCTTGCCCACTTTCTGTGGCCGAGGCCGGGGGACGAACCACATGAGGTGACTTTGGCGCGTCCGCGGACGCGTTGTGGCCACATTGAGTGGTCAGTATGAATAGAGCGGTCACACATGGTGGCTTGGCGCGTCCGCGGACGCGATGGGGGCGGACAGATGGATCGGAGGTGGCCCTCTTCGGTGATGCCGCCCGAAAGCCCTGGCCGATGCTGTCTGGGACTGTCCTAGGCGGTGACGTCGAGGAGGGTGAGTTTATAGGTGGCGAAGGTGTCGGTGGCGATGATGTCCACGAAGTAGGTGCCGGCGGTTTCGACTTCAAGGAGGTCGCTGAAGTCGAGACAGGATCCGGTTGGTTCGATGATCGTGCCTTGTGGTCCGGTGACCTCGATGGCGGTACCGCTGCAGCCGGTGTCCAGGCCGATCGAGATCCGATCGCCAGCTACCAGGGCAAGTTCGAAGCGATCTCGTTGACCGAGAATGGCGAGGTCGGCGCCCTGTGCCGGGCAGTCGTTCTCATCGAAGGAGAGGGTGAGGGTGGCTGGCTGGCGGACCGGAATGGCGACCGGGCTCGGGCAGTTCGACTCGATCGGAGCGCCATCGACCTGTCGGCTGGGGGTGGTGACCTCGATCAAGCCGAGGCTGTACGCCGACTGGTCATCAGCGGATTCGATGCGAACCCGGTAGTCGCCGTCGGTGGCGGCGGTGATCAGATGGGAGGAGTCGAGACAGGCACCGGATTCGGCCGCGATCTCATCGTTTCGGGGGCCCGTGATGGAGTAGCTCACGCCCGAACAGCCGGTGTCGAGAAACAGGCTCACCTGCCGCCCGGTGTCGAGTCTCAGGATGTAGTCGTGGCTTTGACCCACCGCCAACAGCACGGCTTCGTAGCGAATGCAGCCGATGCTGTCGATGACCGTCTCCGCTCCGGGTGGCCGCACCGCTGGCGTCAGCCCACCGACCGGGCAAGCCGAGTCGTCGACCGGTGGAGCCTCGTCAGTCGAGTCGTCACCACCGACTGGTTGATCGTCGCCGGTTGAGCCGTCCCCACCGTCATCGGTGTCACCGCCGCCGCCACCGCTGCCAAAGTCGCCGGCATCGCTGTCGGTGGCTTGCCCGTCAACTTCTCCCTCGACCGACCCGTCTGTGGAACCCCCATCGACGTCGGTGCTGTCAGTGGCCTCTTCACGGTTGCCACTTCCGTCGCCATCGCTGTTGCGCGAGGCCAGCAGCACGCCAATCCCGGCCAACCCCACCAGAAAGAGCAGAGCCACACCAAGCAGGGCCACCCCAACCAGATTGGTCTTCTTGGTCGCCGCCGTCGGAGTCGGCCCTGGCCCGGACGTTTGGACAGGATCGGGAACCGAAGGTGAGGGCCCGCCACCGACCGGAGGTGGGACGACCTGGTCGGCTGCCGGAGCAGCGATCGGGGCTGGCGGCGGAACAGACCGGGCGCTGGTTGGCGCTGCCGGAGTTGCCTCCGGTGGGGGAGCATAGATGCCCCGGGTGGCCTGGTCTGGCGACGACGCAGCCGTTGTGAGCGCGTCGAGTTCCTGGCCAAACGATGCCGCGGATTGGGATCGTTGGTCCGGGTTCTTCGACAGGTTGCGGGCGATGAAGTCGCCGATCGGTGCGGGAACGATCTGTGGCGGAAGTGGCGGGGCTGGTTCCATCATCAGCCGAGCCAGGAGCGGTTCGATCTGAGTGTCGGTATCGCGGTAGTGCGGGGCCTGCCCGGCGATCAGGTGGTAGAGCGTCGACGCCATGGAGTAGACGTCGGAGCGGGCGTCTCGCTGGTTGTTGAAGGTTTCGGGGGCGGTGTGGAGCCAGGTGGCGGAGATCTCGGTGGAGGTTTGGCTGACGGTGCCGCCGCCGAGCGACGCGATGCCGAAGTCGGTGAGTTTGGGCACCCCGGCGTCGGCGTCGAGCAGGATGTTGGCCGGTTTGATGTCGCGGTGCAGTACTTGGCCCTGGTGGGCGTGGTCAAGCGCTCCAGAGATTTCGGCCATCACCCGGCAGGCCTCCGGCCACGGCATGGGACCGTGCCTAAGGCGGTCGGCCAGGCTGCCGCCCTCAACCAACTCCATGATCAGATACGGCCGATCATCCGCCAGGAACGCGGCGTGATGCACCGTCACCACGTTTGGGTGGCCCGACACTCGGCCCATCACTCGACACTCTGTTTCGAACCGTCGTCGGTCTCGATCATCGGTGAGCGGGTTCAGTACCTTCACCGCCACCAGCCGATCGAATCGGGTGTCGGTGGCGGCGTACACCACGCTGAAGCCGCCGCGGCCGATCTGTCGTTCGTCTTCGAGGTCGGGGATACCGAGTCCCGCGGCGTCCGTCACCTCTCCATGGTGTCACGCCGGCTCAGTCGACGAGGGGCAGTCGCGATTCGTCCGCGACCACTAACCGCCGTCCGCCTCCGGTTCGGGCCGCGGCACCAGGACCTGGAGTTGGTAGTCCGCCTCGGCTGAGGTGGAGGTGAGATCGAAGTGGTAGTCGCCCGTGATGGGTGCGGTGACGGTGGTGCTGCGGTTGAAGCAGCTGAGCTCTGATTCCGTCAGCGGGCCCCGCGGTCCGGAAAGTGTCGCTCGTGCGCCACACGCTTGATCGATAGTGACCTGCACTTGGTCACCCGCTTCAAGTGCGTACACGAAACGATGGACCTGCCCCTCAACCTTGAGGCTGGCGCCACGGCTTGGGCAGTCGGCGTCGTCGTAGGCGACCGTGAGTGCTTCGGGTTGGAGCTTCGGCACCGGCACCACTTGCGGGCAGCTGGACTCGACTGGCTCTCCGGGTACCTGAGCGCTGGGGTCGGTTACATCGAGCAGCCAGAGGTCGTACTGGCTCCCGTCGTTGGTCGCCTCGAGTCGCACCGTGTAGAGCCCCGGCCGGGCTGCAGTGATGATGACGGTCTCCGGCAGACAGGCGGCGGACTCTTCGACAAACTGCTCCCCGAGGGGGCCATCGAGAAAGAAGCTGACGCCGCTGCAGTTCGAGTCGAACTGCACGGTAATCCGGTCATCGGCATCGAGTTCAATGGGGTAGCTGTGGGTTTCGCCGATAGCGCCGAAGGTGGCGGAGTGACCGGCACAGCTACGACCGTCCAGGCTGGTTTCGGCCGATGCCGGCTGTCGCACCGGCACCACTTGGGGGACCACACAGGCCGACTCGAGTCGGACGCCGTCAACCTCGGATGCCGACAGGTCGTCGGAGCCGTCGGAGTCATCGGAGCCATCCGCTTCGTCAGGGTCACCCTCGGTCGAGGTGGTCGTCGACTCCGTGGTGGTGGTTGGCGCGGCGGTAGTGGTAGTCGCTTCGGTTGTCGTCGGCAGGCTGGTTGTGGAGTCCCGACCATCGTTGTCGCCGGCGATGGTGGTGGACCCGGACCTCGAGGCGATGGTGGTTTCGCCGCTGGGCTCTTCACCGGCATTGTTTAATGCTACGAAGGCAGCCCCGATTCCGAGTATCGATGCGATGGCCAGCCCGGCAAGGATGAGCACGGTAGATCGTTTGGATTCCGCCGGTGGTTCAGCAGCCGGGAACGCCGCGGCCGTAGCCGGGGGCGTGTAGGTGGAGCGGGGCCCGGTGATCGACGGGACATGCTGGCCAGCGGGTGGCGGTGGCGAGGCGGGCGGAGCCGCGTTCGTCGGGGTTAGTGGCGTCGTGTCGGAGGTGTACTCCGTTGTGTCGGCGCCGCTTGGGCTTGGTGGGGTGGGCGGGATGTCGCCGGTGCCGGTCAGCGCGCTGGGGCTGGGTGGTGGCGGGGTGACCGGCCCTGGCGCCGGTACGGAGCGGGTGGTGTTGCCGACCGCTCCGGCCAGCAGCGAGCGAACTTCGTTGCCGAAGGCGGCTGCGGTTTGGGATCGTTCGTCGGGGTGTTTGGCCAGGTTGCGGGCCAGGAAGGCATCGACCGCCGGTGGCGCCAGCCCGGCGGCGAGGGGCGGGGCCGGTTCGAGCAGCAACCGCGCCAGCAGCGGTTCCACCTGGGTGTCCTCGGCTCGGTAGTGCGGGGCCTGCCCGGCGATCAGGTGGTAGAGCGTCGACGCCATGGAGTAGACGTCGGAGCGTTCGTCTCGCTGGTTGTTGAAGGTTTCGGGGGCGGTGTGGAGCCAGGTGGCGGAGATCTCGGTCGAGGTTTGGCTGACGGTGCCGCCACCGAGCGACGCGATGCCGAAGTCGGTGAGCTTGGGTACTCCTCCGGCATCGGCGTCGAGCAGGATGTTGGCCGGTTTGATGTCGCGGTGCAGCACCTGGCCCTGGTGAGCGTGTTCCAGCGCACCGGCGATTTCGGTCATCAGCCGGCAGGCTTCGGGCCAGGGGAGGGGCCCTTGTTGGAGTCGGTCGGCGAGGGTGCCCCCTTCAACGTGCTCCATGATCAGGTACGGCCGGTTGTCGGGAAGGAACCCGGCATCATGCACGGTGACCACGTTGGGGTGGTCCGATACGCGACCCATCACCCGGCACTCGTTTTCGAACCGTCGGCGATCGCGATCCTCGGTCAGCGGGTTGAGCAGCTTGACCGCCACCCGGCGATCGAAACGGGTGTCGGTGGCGGCGTACACCACGCTGAACCCACCGCGCCCGATCGGACGTTCATCCGTCAGATGGGGAATCCCCAGCCCCGAGCCTTCTGTCACCGTTCCATAATCCCACGTAGCCGGACCAAAGAGGGAGCGACGGGGGCCGCTTCTACATGCAACGGGTGTCTGACGCCCGTTGCATGTTCGCTAGAGGCCAAAGGACTCTGTCTCCAGGCCTAGGCGGATGCGGCCCGCCACCTCGAAGGTGCGGGGCGCAACCATGGCGTGTTGTGTGGCCACCATGGCGTCGCGGAAGCAGCGTTGGAGCGGCGATGTCTTGTAGACCGCAGCGCCCCCTCCGGCCTTGTACATCAGCTCGGTCACCTCGCCGGCGGTCTGGGTGGCGTGGGTGGCCGCCAGCCGAAGCAGTCCGCGGGCTTCGAGGTCGGGCGAGGCCCCGGCCACCGCGGCATCCCATTGGGTTTCGGTGGTCTCTCGCATCAGGCTTCGGGCCGCTTGCAGTTTGGCCTCGGCGATGGCGGTGTCGGCCTGCACCGGCGATCGTTCCCGCAGCGTGCGCGAGCTGCCCTGCGGTCGTTTGGCCTGGGCCAGGTCGACCAGTTCGTCGATGGAGCGACGGGCGATGCCGAGGGCTGCGGCCGAAACGGCCACGGCCAGTAGGCCGAAGAAGGAGAAGTGGGCGAAGGGGTTGTCGCGAACGGGAGCATCGAGCCCGATCTGGGCCCAACGACCCTCGGGGACAAACGCGTTGGTCACTTCGTAGTCGCCGGAGCCGGTACCGCAAAGGCCCGAGACGTCCCAGTTGTCGATGAACTGGACGTCGGTCGGATCAAAGAACACAAAGGGCATGGCCAGACCGTCGTCGCGGGCGGTGCCGTTGCCGTCGGCATCCACGAGTCGACAGCCGCCGCCGATCCAGGTGCAGTGCCGGGTGCCCGACCCCCATTGCCAGCGACCGGTAACTGACAGTCCGCCGTCGACCGGGGTGGCCCGCCCCATGGGTGCGGCGAACCCGCCGAAGATGTTGTTGGGGTCGCCGAAGAGTTTCTCGGCGTGGGCGCTGGGCAGGTAGGAGGCCATCAGCGAGGTGGTGGAGGAGATGGCCACGCACCAGCCCACCGCGCTGTCGTGATAGGCAAACTCTTCGATGGCTTCAAGGCTTTGCCAGGCGGTTACACCGGGGCCGCCGAGGTCGTCGGGCACGTATTGGCGGAAGGCGCCGGTCGGCCGGATCTGGTCGACCAGGTCGAGGGGGAGAGTGCCGAGTGTCTCGATCTCATCGGATCGTTTCGAGATCTCCGGGCCCAGGGTTTGGGCGGCGCTCAGCACAGGGTTGGTCATGGCCGAAGCTTACGCTTAGCCGCGGCGTGGCAAGAGTCGAGCGGTTTCGGGCGATCGTTGGAGAGCGAACGCTGTCGCGGAGAACTCACGCCCATGAGAGGTGGCGACCTTCGCCGGATCAGACGTGGAGCAGGCGGCTGCGGGTGAGGGCTCGCATGCCCCGGGTCAGGCTGATGATGGCTGCGATCCAGGCCAGGGCGCCGATGAAGATGGTGAACAGCGCCGAGCCGAAGAGGGCACCGCTGGCCTGGCTGTAAGCCACCATGATCAGCGGGATGCTCACGAGCCCGGCGGCCTGTTGCGCGGCAGCGGTGCTCTTTACTCGGGCCGAGAGCCGCAGCACGATCGAGAGGGTGAAGAGCAGGAACGGCGGCACCACCCAGAACATCAGCATCAGCCATTCGGGGGTGGGGAAGAACCACCCGCCGGCGCCGGGGCCAACAAGAATGTTCACCACCAGCGAGTAGATGCCGAAGCCGATCAGGGTGGTGGCGTAGCCGGGCACGATGCTGGCGAGCAGTTTGCCGGCGAAGATTTCGCGCACCGAAGCGGGGGAGTGGGCCAGGAATTCGCCGGTGCCTTTCTCGCGCTCGCCCACGATCGACGACGAGCCGATTGCGGTCGAGATGGTGAGGGGCACCACGATGGCGAGCGGCGCAAACAGGTAGACCGCCAGCGCGTAGGCCGCTCGGGTGGACGGGTCGTCGCCCTTGATCTTCTCCTGAGCGTTCTCGGGGAGCGCTTCGAGGGTGTCGGCGAACTGACTGACCGCCTCGACGCTTCCCACCTTGGTGATCATTATCAGCAGAATGCTGGGGATGATCAGAAAGAACATGATGCCCATGAACGCCATCGGCATCCAGAAGTCCTTGGCATAGAGCACCTGGCGGAGTTCGGTCTTGGCCACGATCACGCAGCGATTCCAGTTGAAACCCTCGACCGGTCGACGCGAGTAGTCGGTTGCTTCCGCCTGGCCGGGATGATGGTCAGGTGAGTGGGTCGGGGTTGGTTCCTGGACCGGATTCGGGGCGATAGTCATCGGCGTTGCTGGCTCCGGATCGAGAAGTAGAGCTCTTCGAGGGTTGGCACCACCGGTTCGACCCGCTCGATGCGGATGCCGGAGCTCACCAGGTGGTCGACGATGTCGGGGATCACCGAGTGGTCTTCGATGGCCACCACCACCGGGTCGCTGGCCGAGTTGGGCAGCACCGGTTCGCCGACCACACCGGGCACGGGCGGGCGGGTGGCCACGGTGGCCGCCGCCGGATGGCTCAGGTTCTGGGCCGCACCGGTGCCTCGCAGCACGTTCACCAGTGCCGCCGGGTCGCTGGCGGTGATGCGCATCAGCGGGCCCGGGCCAAACCACTCGGTCAGTTCGTCGGGGGTTCCCGACACCAGGTTGCGACCGGCGTCGAGCACCACCAATTGGTCGGCGATGCCTTCGGCTTCGCTGAGCAGGTGGGTGCACATCAACACGGTGATGCCGTCGCGGCAGAGTTCGGCGATCAGCTCCAGCACCGCCTTGGCGCTCTCGGGGTCGAGTCCGGAAGTGGGCTCGTCGAGCAGCAGGAGTTCGGGCGAGTTGAGGATGGCGCGGCTCAGGGTAAGGCGGGTCTTCATGCCGGTCGAGTAGCCGGCCACCTTCTGGTCCAAAGCGTGTTCGATGCCGAAGCGTTCGGCGGCGGGCCGGATGCCGGCGTCGCTGTCGTCGCAGCCGTAGAGCTGGGCCGCGTAGCGCAGGTTTTCCCAACCGTTGAGTCGTTCATAAAGCGCCGGTTCGGCCGAGACCACGCCGACGCGGGTCCGGATGTCGGCGCCCTGGGTGTGGGGGTCACGGCCGAGCACCCTCCGGTAGCCGACCTCGGGGGTGAGGGCCCCGGTGATCATTCGAATGGCCGTGGTCTTGCCCGCACCGTTGGGGCCGAGCAACACGGTCAGCTTGCCGAGCGGTACCTGGAGGTCGAGGTTGTTGAGCGCCGGCACGTCGCTTTCGGCGAACCGCAGGAAGATGCCGCGCATGTCGATGCCGAGCGCGGGCCCGATGCCGTCGGCGCTTTGGCCGAGGGTGTGGCGATAGGAGCTCTGGTCGGAGTAGCCGGGTGCGGTTTGCTCGGGCGTCGGGGCCTCTGGCGCCACCGGTGTCGCCGGGTGGGCGTTCAGCTCGGTCTGATCGGTCGGAAACGGGCTCGCCGATCCAACTCCACCATCAAAGTTCCCACCGGGCGCGCCCGCCACGGGCTGCGAATTCACCATTACGGAACCATCGACACAAGTTGACGGTGGCCTAAGCCCTAAGTTGGGAGTTCTGTAGGGGCGGCGCGGGCGAGTTATCGCAGCGAGGGCCGTGTGGGGTCGGTGACGTGTCCAGGAACGGGCGCCGAGTGCTCACCGAACGTGGGCTTTGGTGGACTCGCGCGTGGCGGATGGTAGGTTCGTACGCGTGTTCGTCCTTGGCATCGATCCTGGAGTTTCCCGCTGCGGTTTTGCGGTGGTGGAGGCCACGGCCAATGGCCCCAAGGCCCGCGCTATTGGGGTCCTTCGGACCGACCCGAACGACGAGTTACCCTATCGTTTGGCCGAGCTGCATTTTGAGCTCAAGGGGCTTTTGGACGAGTTCACCCCGCAGGCGGTGGCGGTCGAGCGGGTGTTGTTCCAGGTGAACGTGCGCACCGCCATGTCGGTGGGCCAGGCCAGCGGTTTGGTGCTGGCCGAAGCGGCGGCCCGAGGGGCAGTGGTGATCGAGTACTCGCCCAACGAGATCAAACAGACCGTGGCCGGCTACGGCAACGCCGACAAGGAACAGGTGCAGACCATGGTGGCCCGGCTGCTGAAGTTGCCCAGCGCCCCCGAACCGGCCGACGCCGCCGATGCCGCGGCCGTGGCCCTCACCCATCTGGCGCGAACCAAGATGGCCCGCCGGGTCGAGACCGCTCGTCGGGCGGCCACCACACCCTCCGTGGCGCCATGATCGCCGGCCGAAGCCCGGTCTGGGCACTGTCACACCCTGCTGATAGGCAGGTACCAACATGATTGGATCACTTCGAGGAAAACTGACCGAACGCGACATCAAGGGCGAGGTGTTGATCGAGGTCAACGGCATCGGCTGGCGGGCCTCGGTCACGCCGGCCACCGCCACCTCGCTCGGCGACATCGGCAGCGACGTCTTTCTCCATATTCACCACCACATCCGTGAGGGCGATCAACAGCTCTTTGGCTTCCTCTCGAGCGAGGAGCGGCGGATGTTTGTGGCCTTGATCTCGGCTCATGGGGTCGGTCCTTCGCTCGGCCTCGCCATCCTGGCCGTGCATGGTCCGGGTGAGTTGGCGTCGGTACTGCGCACCGAGGATGTGGCGGCCCTGTGCCTGGTGCCTGGTGTGGGCAAGAAAACCGCGGCCCGCTTGGTGGTCGACCTCAAATCCAAGATCGTCGACATCGATCTCGACTTTGCCTCCGGCGCCGTTGGTGGGGGAGCCGCTGGCCCAGCTTCAGCCACCAACGATGTGGTTGAGGCGTTGGCCACCATGGGCTTTTCCGACACCGAGATCACCACGGTGATGCGTGATCTCGCCGACACCTCCGAAGCCGATAGCCCAGAGGAGCTGCTGAAGGATGCACTGAAGCGACTGGCCGCCCTCAAGAAGCGCTGAGCCAGTCATCCCGACCCACCCTGCCCGCCCCGCCCAAGGATCCATCCCCATGCGTGAAAACTGGCAACCGCCCGAAGACGACGACCTGATCAATCTCAACGAGCCTCCGGTGTCGGTCGACCCGTTGGCCGGGGCCGAGGACCTGAACTTCGACGCCGGCCTGAGGCCGAAGTCACTCGATGATTTTGTGGGCCAGCGCAAGCTGAAGGCCCAGCTCGGCATGATCCTCGACGCCGCGGCCAAGCGGGAGCAGGCCGCCGACCATCTGCTGTTTGCCGGTCCTCCCGGGCTCGGCAAAACTACGTTGGCTGGCATCGTGGCCAACGAGATGGAGGCCACGCTGCATCCCACCTCCGGCCCGGCCATCGAGAAGGCCGGCGATGTGGCCGCCATGCTGTCGGGTCTCGAAGACGGCGACGTGTTGTTCATCGACGAGATCCACCGGCTGCCGAAGGTGGTCGAGGAGGTGTTGTACTCCGCCATCGAGGATTTCCAGCTCGACATCGTTCTCGGTAAGGGGCCGGCGGCTCGAACCCTTCGCCTCGATCTGCCTCGGTTCACCCTGGTTGGGGCCACCACCCGGGCTGCCCTCATCGCTTCGCCGCTGCGGGATCGCTTCGGCTTTGTCGCCCGCCTCGACTACTACGACCGTGAAGAGCTTCAGGCCATCGTCGACCGCGCTGCCGGAATCCTCGGGGTCACGATCGATCCGGAGGGCTCGGCAGAAATCGCCGGCCGGTCACGGGGCACCCCGCGTATCGCCAACCGGCTTCTTCGTCGGGTTCGGGATTTCGCTGAGGTGCGCTCCGACGGGGTGATCGATGAAGAGACGGCCAAGGCTGGCCTGGAGTTGTTTGATGTCGACCACATCGGTCTCGACAAGGTCGATACCGACATCATTCACAAACTGTGTCACCACTTCGGTGGCGGGCCGGTCGGGCTCAAGACCCTCGCCATCTCGGTGTCGGAGCCAGCCGAAACGGTGGAGGATGTGCACGAACCGTTCCTCATTCAGCAGGGCCTGTTGGTGCGAACCCCGAAGGGACGGGTCGCCACCCCCGCGGCCTGGAACCACCTCGGCCTGACCGCTCCGAAAACCAGCACAGCCGATCTCACCCTCTTCGATGAGTAGGGGCAGACCCGGCCCAACCAGTTCGAGCTAACTTCAGGCCATGACTGACGCGCCGGCGGCCGAATCCCGTCCGCTGCTTGATGTTGTTGCCGGGGTCCGTCCGCTTGACGACCGGGAGCGGGCCGATCAGTCCGACACCGTCGACTGGATTGGATCGGGCAGCCCGATCTATCGCACCGCCAAGCCAGCCACACCACCCAAACATCTGGTGTCCTACAGCGTGCTGGTCGACCCGGCACGAAGTTCGCTGCTGCTGGTAGATCATCGCGATGCCGGTCGCTGGCTGGCCACCGGTGGCCACGTCGGTGTCGATGAGGATCCCGCAGCCGCAGCCCGCCGAGAACTGCGGGAGGAACTTGGTCTTTCTCCCCCGTTCCTGCCCGGCCTCGATAATGAGCCGCTGTTCGTAACCGTCACCGTGACCGAAGGGATATCGGCCGGCCACACCGACGTCAGCCTTTGGTACGTGTTCGCCGGATCGCAGGACGATGAGCTTCGGCCCGACCCGTTCGAATTTTCCGAAGTCCGGTGGTGGCCGATCGACCAGGTTCGCCATACTCCTGGCTCCCGGTTCGACACCAACCTGCCCCGCTTTGTGGCAAAACTTCGGCCTCACTTGGAGTCAGGCGCCACCGGCTAAGTGTGACGACCGGGCGGCCGGGGCCACCGAGCGCGTGACGATGTTCGTTGGTAGCTTCATGCCATGACTGACACCCCATGGACCGGTGACGCCTGCTCGTTGGTGGAGGCCTTTCGGGCCGGAGAGCGGAGCCCGTCCGAGGAGCTGGCCGCCACCTTTGCTGCCATCGATGCTTCGGAGACCAACTCGGTCTGCTTCACCGATCGCGACGCCGCGCGCGCCGCGGCCGAATCCGCTGATGTGAACCTGCCCTTTGGCGGGGTGCCGATCGGTGTGAAGGAGCTCGACAGCGTCGAAGGTTGGCCGGCGACCCACGCGTCGGTGGCCTTTGCCGACGACGTCGCCGGGTTCACCGACACCAAGATCGAGCGGGTGCGTTCCGCCGGTGCGGTGCTGGCGGCGCAGACGACGGCGTCGGAGTTTGGCGGCGTGAACCAGACCTACACCAAGCTCCACGGCGCCACCCGCAACCCCTGGAATCTCGAACGCACTCCCGGTGGGTCGTCGGGCGGTAGCGCCGCCGGGGTGATCGAAGGCTTGTTCACCCTTGGCACCGCCGGCGACGGTGGCGGCTCGATTCGTATCCCGGGAGGGTTCTGCGGGCTGGTGGGTTTGAAGTCCACCTTTGGTCGTATTCCGAGGGGTCCCAAAACCGGTCCGGGCAACCTCACGGTCACCCCCGGGGCCATGACCCGATCGGTTCGCGACACCGCCCGATGGTTCGACGTGTCGGCCGGGTTCGATCTGCACGACCCGCTCACGCTGCCCAAGGCCGAGAACTGGGAGGCCGGCCTCGGCTCGCACGCCGAGTCTCTCCGTGGTCTGCGGGCTGCGGTGGTGCCGGAGTTCGCTGGTTCGGTGGTGGCTGATGAGACGATTCAGTTGGTGACCGAAGCGGCCGAGTGGTTGATCGAAGCCGCAGGGCTGGCTCGCACCGATGCCGACTTCGCCGTGCCCAAGGGTGGCGCCATGTGGTCGGCCAGTGGCGGGGTGGGTCTGTGGGACACGGTGATGGAGCGCTGGCCCGACTGCGCCGGTGATCTCACAAGTTTGATGCGGGCCGGGGTGGAGGCCACCGTCGCCAACTTCGATGCCACCTCGGCGGTGCGGGCCGAGCGGGCCCGGGTGGAGGTAAACGAGGGCATGGCCGGGCTGTTCGAACAGGCCGACCTGGTGTTCTGCGCCACCAACCCCGACGTGGCCTTCGGTGCCGACAGCCGTTTGCCGTCGGAGTTCGGTGGTAAGCCAGCCAGCCCGATCAACAACGGAGCCCTCACCATCCCGTCAAACATCTATGGCAACCCGGCCATCTCGGTGCCGATCGGCATGAGCAGCGACGGCCTCCCGGTGGGCCTGCAGATACTGGCGCCCCACTTCGCCGAACCCCTCCTGCTCGATCTGGCCCTAAAGGTGGAACAGGACCGCCCCTGGCCGCTCGTCGTACCGGCCAGTTAACCCCTCACCCGGGCCCCAAACGCCGAAATGTCGGAAGAAAACGACAAAGTTTGTCGCATTCTTCCGACATTTCGGGCTGAGGGGGCGAACTGGGCGACTCTGGCGATAGGAAGGCTCGATGCTTAGCGAGCGCTTCGACTACGAGTTGCCGGACTCGGCCATCGCTCAGGTGCCGGTGGAGCCCCGGGATTCGGCGCGGCTGCTGGTCGACCGGGGGGCCGATACCGACCCGGCTCATCACACCGTGGCCGAGTTGGCCGCGCTCCTCGAACCGGGCGACCTGTTGGTGGTGAACGACAGCCGGGTGTTGAAGGCCCGCTTGTCGGTGGTCCGTTCCACCGGGGGAGCGGGCGAGGTGTTGCTACTCGAACGCGGCGACGACGGCTGGTGGGAAGCGTTGGTTCGTCCAAGCGCCAAAACCAAGCCTGGCTCGGTTGTTGATGTGGTGCGCGGGTCGGAGAGCGAACCAGGTAAGCCAGGTAAGCCCGACCAGTTGGCCGCCGCTCGCCCGTCTCCCAAGCGCGGGCCGACGCTCAGCGTTGAGGTGGGTGAAGAACTCGGCGATGGTCGGCGTCGCGTTCGTCTTCTGGTGCCGAGGTCAACGTCAACGTCAACCGCAACGGCTACAGCACGGTCGACATCGACATCGACAGCTAGCGGATCGGACACCTCCGGGGCTTCGACGCCGGTCAATGGCGCCGAGAATGAGCTTGTGCCGACCGGCATCGAGCGCGAACTGGAGCTGCTGGAGGCGTTGGGAGCTCCGCCGTTGCCGCCGTACCTCACCGAAGGCATCGCCGACGCTGAGCGTTACCAGACGGTGTATGCCGAACGGCCGGTGTCGGCCGCAGCTCCAACCGCAGGACTGCATCTCACGCCCGCGGTGTTCGACAGCCTTGCCGCCCGCGGCGTGAAGATGGCCCGGGTGGAGTTGGCCGTAGGGCTCGACACGTTCCGGCCGCTTCGGGGCGACACCCTCGACGGTCACGTGATGCACACGGAGAGCTACCGGGTGCCCGAGGAAACCGTGGCCGCCATCGAGGCCGCGGCGCGGGTGGTGGCGGTGGGCACCACGGTGGTGCGCACTCTGGAGTCGTGGGCGGCAACGGGTAAGCGCCAGGGACGTACCGACCTTTTCCTCCGGCCCGGCGCCGAGTTCAGGGTGGTCGACGTGTTGCTCACCAACTTTCATTTCCCCCGATCGACACTGCTGGTGTTGCTCGAAGCCTTTATGGGGCCACGGTGGCGTGCTCTCTATGACCACGCTCTGGAAAACGACTTCCGCTTCCTCTCCCTGGGCGACGCCATGCTGGTCCAAAGAACGACGTCGCCACCCAACTAAGAGTCTCCTAGCTCGCGGAAAGGTGGGCTCGCACCGCCTCGGCGGCGAGATCGGGCTTGTCGAGCCAGGGGGCATGGCCGGCGTCTTCGACCATCTGGAGTGTGGCGTTTGGCAAGGCCGCGGCCATGCCTCGGGCCGTCTTCTCCCCGGCGAAGTAGTCATCGACACCCCAGAAGAGATGGACCGGGACGTCGACGCGGGCCAGAAGCTCGGGCGAGTGCGGCGAAAGGTCGGGGCTGTAGCGAGACTCGTTGCCGAAGGTGTCGGAGTAGCGGAAGATAGTCGCCATCCACGCCAGCAGCTCCTCGCTCATCAAACCCTTGTTGATCACGCCCCGCATGCCGGCGCTCTTTAACATCGCCTTCACCACCTTCGGGCCGACCGGGACGCGTTTAGGTATCAGCGCTGGCAACTTGGGCACCCGCATCGAGAGCGGGAGTTTTTCGAGGGGGGCGCCCACTTGGAAGGCCAGGCCCACCATCCGATCGAAGCGTTCGGGATGCGCCGCCACCGATCTCATGGCTGCGTATCCACCCAGCGAAGTGCACACCACGTGGCTGCGCGCAATGCCGAGGCCATCAACCACGTCGACCAACAGTGCATCGCCGAGCCGCTCGTGCTCGGTCATGGAGGTGGGTGGGGGGTCGATCATCGGGCTTAGCCCGACCCCCGGCCGATCGACCATGATGCAGCGGTAGTCGGGCATGCGGCCGACGAGACCGGCCAGCACCGCGCCGGCGGTCATCGTCCCTGGAACCATGAGGACCGGCGGTCCCTCGCCGGCTTCGACCACGCGCAGTTGGCCGCCCAATCGTTTGAGGTCGACCATCCGGGGTCGACCCTCAACACCCTCCGAAGCCAGTAGTCGCTGTTCCGCCGTCTCAATAGTCTCTCGATGCTTCGTACCTCGGTCGCTGGTCATCGCTGGCCTTCTTTCGAATCGCGGTTTGGGCGTTGCTTCAGAACGGTGATCTCGGGCCGATCACGGAGCGGCCTCGCTTGCCGACTCAATCGGGAACAGCCGATCGAGGTGATAGTCGATGGTGGCGTTCACCTGGTCGAGCGTGGCTGAGCCTTCGAGGAGGTAGTTGCCAAGGCCCGGCATCATGGCGGTGATCAGGGCCGCTTCGATTTCGGGCTCGACTCCTGGCGCCACCGGTCCTCGCTCGAGTTGGTGAAGCACCATTGCGTGCAGCATCTCGTTCGAGGTTGGCTGGTCAGCGGCCGAGGCGTCCGAGGTGGCGGCGCGGCTCGGATTACCAGCGACGGCCACAAACATATGCATGGCGATGCGGCTCTCGTCATCGCTCGGGATGAACGACTTGAGGAAGGCCTCGAGCTCGCCACGGGGGGTGCCGTCACTGGCCTCGATCCACTGGTTGAGCCGGGCGATCGACTGCTCACTGACCTGTTGCATCGTGGCTTCGATCAGCCCGGCCTTGGTGCCGAAGTAGTACTGCACGAGTCGCACCGACACATTCGCCTCGCTTGCCACCTCCCGAAACGTGGCGGCGGCCAAGCCGTGGCGCACCGTGACTCGACATACCGCATCGGTGATCTCCCGCCGGCGGGCGCTGTGGTCGACACGTTTGGGCACCCTTTTATGATACACACGTATCACAAAGAAGTGCCAGCGCATCTGTGAGCCTCAGTTACCCTGCGACACGTGACTGAACCCCGCTCTGCCGGTGCTGACGCGCTGGCCCAACCGCAGAGCCCCCTTGCTGTTGGTGATGAGACCCGATTGCGGTTCGAGGTGGATGCCGAGTCGGGCGCGGCTCGCACCGGAACGGTGCACACCCAGCGGGGGTCCTTCGCCACTCCGGTGTTTATGCCGGTTGGTACTCGAGCCGCAGTCAAACACTTGGCGGCCGACGATCTTGAGGATCTCGGCTCGGAGATCATGCTGGCCAACACCTACCACCTGATGATGCGTCCGGGCCACGACGTGGTAGCCGGTCTGGGTGGTCTGCACGAGATGATGGGCTGGTCGGGTCATGTGCTGACCGACTCGGGCGGCTATCAGATCTTCTCGCTGAAGCCAAAGCTCGACGACGACGGGGCCACCTTCAAAAGCACCTACGACGGCACCGTTTACAAACTCACTCCGGAGCTGGCCGCCGAGGTGCAGTGTGCGTTGGCGCCCGACATCCAGATGGTGCTCGACGTGTGTCCGTCGCTGCCGTCGAGCCCGGAGAAGCTGCGCTGGGCGGTGGACACCACCGCATCATGGGCCGCCCGGGCCCGCGCCGCATTCGCCACCGAGTCGAAGCGTTACTCCGATACCTATCCCGATCGGCCCGCGCTCAGCCAGTTCGGGATCGTGCAGGGCGGGATAGATGAAGCCCTCCGGCGGGAGTCGGCGGAGCGCACCGTGGAGATCGGGTTCGAGGGTTACGCCATCGGTGGGCTCTCGGTTGGCGAGGACAAAACCGAGATGTATCCGGCTTTGGCCGCCACCACCTCGGTACTGCCCGAGGACCAGCCGCGTTATCTGATGGGCGTCTCCGACCCGGTGAGTCTGGTTGAGGGTGTGGCCTCTGGGGTCGACATGTTCGACTGTGTCTTACCCACCCGCAACGCCCGCCACGGCACGGTGCTGACCTCGGCGGGCAAGCTGAGCCTTCGCCGCCTCGAGTTTCGCGATGATCGCGGCCCGCTCGATCCCGCCTGTTCCTGTTCGGTGTGTGCCCGTTACGGCCGGGGCTACCTGCGTCACCTGATGCTCACCAAAGAGCCCACTGCGCAACGGCTGATCACCATCCACAACCTGGCCTGGACCTTCGACCTCGTCGATCGCATTCGAGATGCGGTGCGCCGCGGAACCCTCGACGACCTGCGCCGCGAAACCAATGAGGTCTGGGGCTGAGCCCAGGGAGTTTCCCGTTCCAGCGCCACCCATCGGCCGATAGGCGATAGCCTGCGAGGTTGAACCTAGCGAGGAGCCTATGGAGTTAATCCCGCTCGTAGTGCTGTTCCTCATCATGTACTTCGTGCTGTTGCGACCACAGCAGAAGCGCATGAAGGAACAACAAAACCTAGTCAAGAGCATCGCCGTCGACGACGACATCGTCACCAGCGGCGGCATCTATGGAACTGTCACCGAGGTCGAGGCCGACTTCCTCTTTGTGGAGGTGGCCCCCGGACTCGAGCTGAAGTTTGCCCGCGAGGCGGTCAGTTCCCGGGTGTCGGAACCCCAGGAAACTTACGATGACGACGAATCGGCCGACGAACTGGTCGATGAACCTGTCGACGACTGACGCCGCCACCGGGCCACCCTGCGCGAAACTGGGTGGGCTGACCGGGATGCAGTAGAACGGGGAGCCTGGTGGGGCAGTTCGCCTCCGCCGCTGGGGCCTGCCCGTTCGCATCCCGCGACTCTCCGGTGTCATCTCTTCAAGATCACCTCAATGAACTTCTTTTCTTACCCACCTCTCTTTCACCGAACTGCGGGGCCCTGACCGGTTATGCGTTCCAAACTGATCACCCTCGCCGCGGTGGTGCTAATCACCTTTGGCCTTCTGATAGCGACCCTGGTAGCGGGGTGGGGCCCGCTGCTGGGTCTCGACCTGCAGGGTGGCGTTTCGGTGGTGCTCGAGCCCACCGAGGAGGTCGAGAGCGACACGCTCGACCAGGCCATCTCGATCATTCGCCAGCGCGTTGACGGTATCGGCGTGGCCGAGCCCGAGATCACCCGCCAAGGCAACCGTGTGGTGGTAGCCCTTCCGGGCACCGACGATCAGGAGCGGGCGCTGGAGCTGGTGGGTACCACCGCCGAGGTTCGCTTCCGGCCGGTCTGCTCGACCACGTTTAACCCCGCGTCGGGTGGCTTGAGCGAGGAGGAACTCGAAGGACTGCTGAACCCCGAAGATGGCGAGGGCGGCATTGCCGATCCTGATGACGGTGAAGCCGGCGACTCCGACGATGGCGGGGATGACGGCGATTCCACCGACGGCGACGATGAGGTTGAACCCGACGACGACGCTGAAGGCGACGACACCGCGGAAGATGAGGTTGAACCCGACGCGGACGACGCCGATGCCGATGGCGACGGCGAAGATGCCCGGTCTTTTGGTGGTGGCGAGGGCGAGTTTGCCTTCGGCTATCAAGACAACGACGGCACGCCTGGAGTGGTCGACGAAGACCTGTTTGAAGACGGGATTGTCGATGATGGCTTCACCGACGATGATGCGGTGCTGAACGAAACCGACATCGACCCGGAGCTGCTCGAACAGATTCAGAACGAAGCCGGCGGTGGACTTCTCGGCGGTGGCTGTGTCGGCGCTCCGACTGCGGATGAAAACGGGCTTCCGCCCGCGATCACCGATCCGAGCGACGATGAGTTTGATGACT
Organism: uncultured Acidimicrobiales bacterium; assembly: GCA_937925845.1. Classification (GTDB taxonomy): domain Bacteria; phylum Actinomycetota; class Acidimicrobiia; order Acidimicrobiales; family CALAML01; genus CALAML01. Next base: position 29,780 of record CALAML010000145.1, read on the forward strand.
TTGTGGTGCTGCCCGATGCCGACCAGGAAAGCCCTTTCCTCTACGTGCTTGGCCCGGCCCGCACCAACGGCGAGGTGATCCGCTCGGCCGAGGCCGACGTGGCGTCGATCGCCGGCGGCGAGTACCTGGTGAACCTGAGTATCGGTGGCGATCAGCGAGACGACCTCGATGCGCTGGCCGGTGAGTGCTTCACCCGCTCAGGCGATTGTCTGACCGGCCAGATGGCGGTGACCCTCGATGGTGAGGTGGTGACCGCCCCCAACGTCAACATCGCCGAGTTCTCGAGCGGGGTGCAGATCACCGGAAACTTCGACCAGAACGGTGCTGAGGAGTTGGCTCTGGTGTTGCGCTTCGGTTCGCTGCCGGTTGAGCTTGAGCCCATCAACCAACAGACCGTCTCGGCCACGATCGGTGAAGACGCCCTGCGAGCCGGTCTGGTGGCTGGTGTGGTGGGTCTCAGTCTGGTCGCCCTCTACATGTTGTTCTTCTATCGGGTGCTGGGCGCCATCGCCATTGCCAGCCTCATCATCTCCTCGGCCATGTTGTGGATCATCGTCGCCTATCTCGGCGAACAGCAAGGGCTGGCGCTAACGCTGGCCGGCATCACCGGCATCATCGTTTCGTTTGGTGTGTCGCTCGACTCCAACGTGGTGGTGTTCGAGAACCTGAAGGAGTCGGTGCGCAACGGCAAGTCGGTACGGTCGATCGTCGACCGGTCGTTCGCCAACGCCTACAGCACCATCGTCAAGGCCGACTTCGCCTCGCTGATCGGCGCCGTGCTGCTCTACTTCCTCACGATTGGTTCGGTGCGGGGCTTTGCCTTGTTCCTGGGTATCGCCACCATCCTCGACCTGGTGGTCACCTTCTTGTTCCTTCGTCCGGCCATTTCCTGGCTGGGCCATTCAAAGCTGGCCGCAGAAAATCCGAGTGCCTTCGGGGTGCCCGAACCTGGGTCTGGCGATCTGGGGGTGGCGTCATGAGTAGGCGTGGATTGCTTGCGGTTCGGCGGGACTTCACCCCGCTGTGGAAGCGGGGCGTGATCGCTTCGTCGATCATCGTCGGTATCTGTCTGATCTCGCTGCTCACCCGGGGCTTGAACCTGGGGATCGACTTCGAGGGTGGCGGTATTTGGGAAGGCCCGGCCGGCAACGCCAGCGTCGCCGACGTGCGCGATGCGCTTCGGCCCGTAGGTCTCGATACGGCCCAGATTCAGGAAGGCACCGATCAAGCCGGCAACCGGCGGATTCAGGTGCGGGCCGGCACGCTGTCGCCTGATGCCAACACCGAGGTCCGTCAGCGCATCGCTGATGTCACCGATTCATCGTTCGACGACATCGATACCACCACCGTCGGTCCTTCCTGGGGTGCCGAGATCACCCGGTCGGCCCGAACGGCGTTGATCTGGTTCTTTATCGCCATCGCCCTCTACATGGCGTTGCGCCTCGAATGGCGAATGGCCATCGGTGGTCTGGTGGCGGTGTTCCACGACATCATCATCACCGTCGGTGTGTATTCGGTATTTGGCTTGGAGGTAACGCCAGCCACGGTCATCGCCTTTATGACGATCCTGGGTTATTCGCTGTACGACACGGTGGTGGTGTTTGACCGGGTGCGGGAGAACGAAGCCCGTAACGCCGGCGGCAAGGCCAGCTTCCGGTCGATTCTGAACGTGTCGCTCAGCCAGGTGATCACCCGTTCGATCAACACCACCATCACCTCGGTGTTGCCGGTGCTGTCGATTCTGATCGTGGGTTCGTTCATCCTGGGTGCCACCACCCTTCGCGAGTTTGGTGTGGCGCTCCTGATCGGTCTGATCGCCGGAACCTACTCGTCGCTGTTTGTGGCCACTCCGGTACTGCTTTGGCTCAAGGAGCGCGACCCCCGCTGGGCCGCCCTCAAGGAGCGCGAGGAGAAGCTGGGTACGGTCACCGCCACCACTCAGGAGCCGTCAAAGAAGGCGAAGCGCCTGGCCCGCACCGGTGCGACCGGAGGTGGCGATGCTGACGACATGGTCGACAGTGAAGGTCTTGTTGATGAAGATGTCGACGCCGAGAGTCTCGATAGTGACGACGGCCTAACGTTCGACGGCGGCTCAGGCAGCGGCAGCGGCTCGGGCGGCAAACGTCCCAAGCCGATCAAAACCAGGGTGCCGAAGTCCAAGCCCACCGAAATTCCGGACCGGCCCTCGAAGGCCGAAACGCTGCCAGGGGCTTCCCACCCACCCCGGCCCAGAAAACAAAAGAACCGAAAGAAGAAGTAGCCCAAAAGTTTGCACTTTTCGGGGTCTGA
>CALAML010000146.1 GCA_937925845.1 uncultured Acidimicrobiales bacterium
GCCGAAGGTGCCGTCGGTGTCGCCCGCGCTGCTGGCCACGTCGTCGTTCTTCTCGCCCCCGAGGGTGCCGCCGGCCGCGGTGAGGTAGAGCTTGGTGATGTCGCGACCCTTCTGCGGCGTGAACACCACCGGCGAGTAGAAGACCACGTCGGGGTGGAGCACGCTGTCGAGGCCGCCTACGAGTTGGCCCCTCAGGTGCAGGTGCCACTTGTCCATGCAGATATCAATGGGTTGGGTTTCGGACATGGGAGCCTCCTCGGGTCGGGGTTCACACAGTAGCGGCCGGCCCGGTTGGTGATTAGGTTGAGGGATGGGTGATGCGTCGCATGCGGAGCGGCGCCCCGAGGCTGGTGCTCGTTGCGCCAGCCGCCTTCGAGGGCGTCACCCAAAACCCGCACCCGGTATTCGGTGAAGTTGGTGCAGGTTCGGCGGGGTTCATCGGTCGTCTTTCCAGTCGGCCCTCAGGGTGTCTCCTGGCACGAGAATATCGTCGGCTCCACTCGGTCTCCTAGACTCACGCCATGGCTCGAAAGTCGATAGTGCTGATCAACACCGGTGACGGGAAGGGCAAGTCCTCTTCGGCCTTTGGGGTGATGGGGCGGGCCTGGGCCCGGGGTTGGACAGTGGGCGTGGTGCAGTTCGTTAAGGGTGGCAAGTGGAAGATCGGCGAGAAGAAGTTGGCCGAGCATCTCGACATCGAGTGGCACACCCTCGGCGACGGCTTCACCTGGGAGTCGACCGACATGGACGAGACCATCGCCAAGGGTCGCCATGCCTGGGAGGTCGCCAACGAAAAGCTGGCCAGCGGCGACTACGACCTGCTGATCCTCGACGAGCTCACCTACACCATGAAGTACGAGTGGGTTGAGGTCGCTGAGGTGGTGGCCGGTATCGAGAACCGCAACCCGAAGACCAACGTGATGATCACCGGCCGGGGTGCACCCCAGGAGCTGATCGATGTGGCCGACACCGTCACCGAGATGGTGAAGGTGAAGCATGCCTATGACCAGGGCATCAAGGCCATGAAGGGAATCGAGTTCTGACCACCCTGGGCCCCCGGGTCGTCATCGCTGGCACCCATTCCGGGGTCGGCAAGACCACCATCGCCACCGGACTGATGGCCGCGCTGCGGGCCGCCGGTTCGGAGGTGGCGTCAGCGAAGGTGGGGCCGGACTTCATCGACCCCGGATACCACGCGCTGGCCACCGGTCGGGCGCCCCGCAACCTCGATCCGTGGATCTGTGGCCCCGACGCCATGGGGCCGCTGGCTGCCCGAGCCGGCGCCGGGGCCGACATCACCATCATCGAAGGGGTGATGGGCCTCTTCGATGGTTCGGTCGATGGTGAGCCGACGTCGACCGCCGATGTCGCCGTCCAACTCGGGGCACCGGTGGTGTTGGTGGTGGATGGGTCGTCGATGAGTGCGTCGGTTGCCGCGCTGGTGGCTGGCTATCGGGATCACTACCGGCATCTGGACCTGCGAGCCGTGATCCTCAACCGGGTGGGGAGCGAGCATCACCGCCAGTTGCTCACCGAGGCCTTGGCCACCATCGACATGCCGGTGCTGGGTGCCTTGCCTCGCAACGATGCCTTTCGATGGCGGGACCGTCATCTGGGCTTGGTGCCGGTCGACGAGGATCGGGCCGCGGTGAGCGAGCAGCTTCAGGCTCTGGGTTCGGTGTTGGCCGATGCGGTGGACCTTGAAGATCTGGTTCGGTTGGCGACCAGCGCCCCCGCGGTGTCGGTGCCGCCGCTCCCGACGCCGGCGTCGTCGGTAGCAGCGGGTGCATCGGAGTCTCGATCGGACCGGCCCAAGCCGATCGTGGCTGTGGCTGGGGGACCGGCCTTTACCTTTGTGTACCGCGACAACATCGAAGCCCTCGAGGCCGCCGGGGCCGAGGTGGTTAGTTTCGATCCCCTCTCTGAAACCGAGCTGCCCCCTGGCGCCACCGGTCTGGTTGCCGGCGGCGGGTTTCCTGAAGTGTTCGCCGAAGCGTTGACGCAGAACCAGCCGTTGCTTGATGATCTGCGGGCCGCAAGCGCCGCCGGCCTGGTGATGTGGGCTGAATGCGGCGGACTGCTGTGGTTGTCCCGCAGTCTCCGTCCAGCATCATCGGCGGCATCCGCGTCTGGGCCGTCCCCCGATCTCGATCCCGACAGGGCCCAGGCCGCGGCGGCCAGTGTTGCTGGTGGTCACCGGTTGGCCGGTTTGGTCGAAGCCGATGGGGTGATGAGCGAGCGTCTCACCCTCGGCTATCGCGAGGCGCTGGTTCGCACCGCCAACCCGGTAGCGGCCGCCGGTACCCGCCTGCGGGGTCATGAGTTTCACTACTCCACGATCGAACCCGGCGGCGATGCGCTGGCCCTGAAGTCCCGCTTCAACGAACGCCACGAAGGGTTCGCCTCGCCGCAGCTCTTGGCCACCTACCTTCACCTCCACCTCGGCGCCGACCCGGCACCCGCGCAACGCTTTGTAAGCCACGCCGCAGCGGTTCCAAAGCGTTAGTACACCAATAGGCCCCCAACTTGGGCCCTGGTTTGGTTAGCCGCTGGATTCTGGGGTTGACCAGTGGGTGAGGATGTCTTCGAGCGGGAGGGCGGGGGCGTAGTGCCAGCCCTGGATGAGATCGAAGCCGAGGGCCGTTGCCTGTTCGAATTGGGGGCCGGTCTCGATGCCTTCGGCGACCACCCGGAGGTTCAGCTCTTTGGCCAGGTTCACGATGGCAGCCACGATGGCCCGTTCGGAGCTGTCCTCGGTCAGCTTCTTGATGAAGCTTCGATCCACCTTCACCGACGACAGCGGTAGGTCCCGAAGGTGCGAGAGTGAGGAGTAGCCGGTGCCGAAGTCGTCGAGAGCGATCTGGAAACCCGCCTCGTCCAGTGTCTCGAGCGCAGCGATGGTTGTAGGCCCGGCCTCAAGCGCCGAGGTCTCGGTGATCTCAACACAGATCCAGCTCGGGTCGACCTCCGTGTCGGCCACGGTCTCGAGAACAAAGTCCACGATGCCGGCCTGGCCCAGGCTGATAGGGGAGAAGTTGCACGCCACGGTTGGTGGGCGTTGCGGGTTCAGGCGGGCCAGCACCGCGGCGGCCTGACACGATTGGCGGAACGCGGCCCGGTCGAGATCCCACATCAGTGCCGAGTGGGTCACCGCCTCGATGAAACCGGCCGGGCCGATCAGCGAGCCCTGCTCGTTATGGCATCGGGCCAGCGCTTCGTAGCCGTAGATATCGCCGGTGTGCACACACAGCAGCGGCTGGAAGTGCATCACCAGCCGGTCTTCCTCAAGCACGGTCCGCAACATCCGTCGCTGTCGCTCTTCGAGCTTGATCGCCTGGGCCAGGTCCTCATCAAAGAACTCGATACGGTTTCGACCGCGGGCCTTGGCCGCGTAGAGGGCGATATCGGCGTGGCGCAGAAGCGTGTCGTCGTTGAGTTCGCTGGAGGTGGCCATGGCCACACCGATCGAGGCGGTGAGGTCGAAGCGTTGATCCCCGACCGAATACGGCTTGGAGAGGGTTACCCGCAGCTGTTCGGCGGTCGCCGCGGCATCTTCGGTGGTTACCCCCGTCGCCCCGGTGCGTTCGGTGAGCAGGGCCACAAACTCGTCGCCGCCATGGCGGACCAGAAGGTCGTTGGCGGTAGCGATCGACCGGAGGCGTTGCGCCGCTTGGCGCACAATCTCATCTCCGGTGCGGTGACCGTGGGTGTCGTTGATCACTTTGAAGGCGTCGAGGTCAACAAAGCAGGCGGCCACGGTGCGGTCCGACGGCATGCTCGCCAGCTCGCCGAGACGCTGGTCGAGTTGGCGGCGGTTGGCCAGACCGGTGAGTTGGTCGTGCAAGGCCTGTGATCGAAGCTCTTCGGCGGCCCGTCGCGATTCGGTGACGTCGTGGAAGGAAATCACCGAGCCGAGGAGTTCGCCGGAGCGATCAAAGACCGGCCGACGCTCGGTGGTGACGAAGCGGAGATCGCCCCGGGTGGAGATCACACAGACCTCCTTTGGTTCTTCGTTGGTTCCTTCAAGATCGATCGGGTCGCCGAAGTTGTGATCGATCGGGCGCCCGAAGCGATCGACGACGGCAAAGTCGGCCAGGCCAAGGCTGGTCGGGGGTGTGTTGGTATCGAGGCCGAACAGGTCTCTCGCGATCGAGTTCACCATGGTGATTTCACCGAACTGGTCGGTGGCCACGATGCCGTCGCGGAGGCCGGCGACGATGGCGTCGCTCATACGGTTGGCTCGTTCGACGCTCGCTTCGAGTTCCTCCTCGACTCCGGCATACCGGAGCGAGACCACGGTGCCCTCAAGTTCCGGATTTTCGCTTTGGTCGACGCCGGTGATCTCAACCCGCTCGTAGTCACCGCTGCTGCGGCGCACCCGCACAAACACCCTGTAGGTTTCGAGGCCAGCGCTGAGCCGGGTGAGGGCGTCGAAGGCCACCGTCACATCGTCGGGGTGCAGGAGTTCGGCGGCGGAGCGACCGATCAGATCGACTTCGGATCGCAGGAACAGCGATCCGACCGCTCGGTTCACCCAACGGATGTTCAGCTCGGCGTCGACCAGAACGACCGCGTCGCGAAGTCCGTCGAGGATGGCGGTGGCGGTGCCGCGGGTTCCGGTGCTTTCAAGGTTCTCGCGCAGCACGGCGCTGATCATTCGGCTCAGCGCGTGGAGTCCGTTGGCAAAGTCGGCCGCGTTGGAGCCCTCCGGTGCGCCGTCGGAGTCCAGCAGGGTGAGGGCGCCGATCACCGTTTTGTTGCTGGTAATCGCCACCGCCGTGGAACCGTCAAGGCTGACCAAACCCTGACCGGTGGTGGCGACCCGGGCCTCGGAGCTCAGTTGCTGTCGGGGTTGGAGGGGGTCGTACTTCGATGACGCGATGATGAAGCTGCGGCCCGGTTCGAAGAGCACCACCTCAGCCTCGGATCGAGAGAACGCCTTGGCGGCACGCGCGACCTCAACGGCCACGGGATGGCGCGCCAGGACGTTGCGGATCAATCCTGACGACTGCGCTACGTCAGTCGGCATAAGGGTTCTATCGGCGTTTAAACGTCCGGACTGTTGCGAAAATCGATCCCGAGTCAGCCAGGGTGTCGTAACCAGGTTTCAGAGCCGTTCAGACCTGTCCGGACGTCGGCTTTCTTTGAGTGGATTAGGCCAGAACGACGCCCGACACGCCGGCCAGAACGATGGCGATGCCAAGGATCTGGAGCCGCGACACCGGATCCCGGTAGTAGAGGTAGCCAATTGCCACGCTGGCGGCGGGGAACATCGAGGCCGTGACTACTGCCGGCGGAGCATCGGCTTCGATCCCGAGCAGGTAAAACACGGTGCTGAGTCCGGCGAAAACACCCCCGATGACCGCATTGCGGGGCTGTCCGGTGGGCAGGGTGAGGCCAGAGGCCGTGCGCCCGGCCACTGCGGTGAGCATGGCGAAGGCCGCCATCCGTTGGCTGACCGCCGGCCAGGAGCCAGCCTGATCACTCACGTCGATCACGATGCTGAGGCCAAAGCCATAGCCGAGCCCGGAGATGGTTCCCCACTTGAGTCCGGATCGCACCCTGCGGGTTTCGGTTCCTCCGGCGCTGATGATGGCCAGGCCGACAAAGGCCAACCCGGCGGCGGCAATGGCCAGAGGGGGAGTATCGGACCCTCGAACCACCGCATAGGCAAAGGGGATGACGGCGGAAAGGGTGCCGACCAGCGGCGCGACCACGGTGGCCGATGAGGTGTGGAGCCCCTGGTAGTAACAGGAGAGGCCCACGCCGATGCCGAGCCCGCTGAGCGCCCCGATGCCGAACTCACTGCTCACAAAAACGCTGTCGATCAGCCCGATGGAGGCCAGGCTGGTGAGCAGGGCAAAGAACTGCATCACCGCCGCCGCGTTGAGCGCGGTTGAGGCTTCGACCACCCGTCGGCCAAAGAGATCGGAGACCCCGATGCTCGCTGCGGTAAGGCTTCCCCAGAACGCTCCCAAGCGCTCAGTGTTGAACATGGTGGCGTCTGGAAGCGAATTTGGAGCCGTCGCCATTTGTGGCTCGATGCCCTACGTCATACCCTACGTCGGTGCGAAAGAGTTCCGTGTACCTACCCGACGGTCTGAAGCGGCGATTGGCGGCTCGAGCCGACCGATCGGGACGATCCGAAGCCGAGTTGATCCGCGAGGCCATTGAGGGCCTGGTGAGCCGCGACCATACCGACGCCGCCACACCGGCCACCCCGCCTGCCGACGGTCCGGTTCCTGGTCGGTTGGTCGGAGTGGGGGTGGGTCCGGGTTCGGCGGATCTGATGACGGTCCGAGCCATCAATGCCTTGCGCCGGGCCGATCGGGTGATCGCCCCGTGCACTTCGGCCGAGGCGGTGGGCCGGGCCGAAATGGTGGTGCGCCAGGCCGCGCCGGACGTGGTGGTGGAGCGCCTGGTTTTTGTGATGGCGGCTGACCACGACGCTCGAGCCGAGGCCCTCAACCGGGTTTGTGACCAGGTGACGACCTATCTCAATGCCGGCGACGAGGTGGCCTTTATCACCCTCGGCGATCCCAACATCTACTCGACGGTGTCGTCGGTGGTGGCCGGAGTCCGGGCCCGGCGGCCGGAGACCGTGGTCGAGACGGTGGCGGGCATCATGGCCTTCCAGGCCTTGGCCATGGCCGGCGATGTGGTCCTCACCGATGAACAGCAGTCGTTGGTGCTCCTACCAGCCAGCGCCGAGGGCGAGGTGCTCGACGCCGAACTGGCCGATGAAACCCGGACCGTGATCCTCTACAAGGGCGGGGGGCGGATCCCGGCCGTGGCCGACCGGTTGGAGTCGGCCGGACGCATCGACGAGGCGGTGCTGGGCGAGTTGATGGGTATGCCCGGCGAGACGGTGGCTCCGGTCTCCCAGGTTCGTGACCGGCCGGCGAGCTACCTCAGCGCGGTGATTTCACCGGCGCGGATCGGGCTGGGGCCCACTCCTACGCCGGAGACCAGCGCCAACGGATCGGCTGCATCTGGGGCCGCGACCAAGAAGGCCCCGACCAAGAAGCCCGCCACCAAGAGAAAGGCTGTCTCGAGCAGGAAGAAGGCCAGCAAATGATCTCCTTTGTAGGCGCCGGCCCCGGGGCCGACGATCTCATCACCCTTCGGGGCGCCCGGTTGTTGGCGGAGGCCGATGTGGTGATTTGGGCGTCGTCGTTGATCCCGCCGACGATGTTGGAGCACTGCCGCGATGGGGTCGTCTTGCACGATTCGGCGGTGATGACACTGGAGGACGTCATCGAGGTCTACCGGGATCATCCCGAGGCCAACATCGTGCGGCTGCACAGCGGCGATCCCAGTGTGTACGGCGCCATTCAGGAACAGATCGACTGGTGTCACGACCACGATCGCCGCTTTGAGGTTGTGCCGGGGGTTACCTCGGTGTCGGGGGCCGCGGCTGCGATCCGCCGGGAGCTCACGATTCCCAAGCGCGGTCAGTCCCTGGTGTACACCCGGCTGCCTGGTCGCACCAAGGCTTCGATGCGGCCCAACGAGGACGTGGCCGCCTTCGCCCCCAACGGCACCACCATGGCGGTGTTCCTCTCGGGGGCCAAGCCCGACGAACTCCAGGCCGACCTGTTGGTCGAGGGTTCGGGCTACACCGCGGACACGCCCGCGGTGGTGCTGGTGCGGGTTACCTGGCCCGATGAACAGATCGTGCACACCACCGTTGGCGACGTGGCCGAAACGATCCGCAGCACCGGGGCCACCATGACGGTGCTGGTGTTGGTGGGTGACGTTTTGGCCGATATCCCGGTCGATGCCCGTAGCCATCTCTATGCCCCCGACTACACCACCGCCTACCGCCTGCGCTCCGAGGCTGGCTCCACCGCGGGGCGAGCCAGCAACCGCAGTACCCACTAGCGACTCGTCGTGTCGACCTCGGAACCGGAGCTGTCGCCCACGGTGGCCAATGCCAAGGGTCTGCGGACCGGCTGGACCACCGGTACGTGTGCCTCGGCCGCGGCGCGCGCCGCGGTTGAGGGGCTGGTGACCGGTTCGGTGGTTGGCGAGGTTTCGGTGGCCCTGCCGTCGGGGGAGCGGGTCACCTTTGCCACCTGCGATACCGATCCGGCTCGTCCGAATCAAGTGGCCATCGAAAAGGATGCCGGAGACGATCCGGACTGCACCGATCGGGCGCACATCACCGCGCTGGTGGAGTGGCGCGACGTCGATACCACCCCTGGCGACGCTGTCTCTGAGGGCAGTGGGTCGGAGGGTCAGGTTGAGCTTCTCGGCGGTGCTGGGGTGGGCACGGTCACCAAGCCCGGGCTGGGCCTTCGGGTTGGGGGTCCGGCGATCAATCCGGTGCCGGAGCGCATGATTCGCCAGGCCATCTCCGAGGTCACCGATCGTCCGGTGCGGGTCACCATCTCGGTGCCGCACGGTGAGCGGATGGCGGAAAAAACTTCGAACGCCCGGCTGGGGATCGTGGGTGGTATCTCGATACTGGGCACCACCGGTGTGGTGAAGCCGTTCTCAACCGCCAGTTACCGGGCCAGCGTGGTGCAACAGATCGACGTGGCCGCGGCTCAGGGGGTGGGGGTGGTGGTGTTGGCCACCGGTTCCCGTTCCGATGATTGGGCCCAGCGGACCTGGCCTGAATTGGATCCGGTTTGCTTTGTGGAGGTCGGCGACTTCACCGGGATCGCGCTGCGCCATGCCGCTGCTGCTGGCATCGGCGAGATTCGCTTTGTCGGCATGGCCGGGAAAATCACCAAGTTGGCCGCCGGGGTGATGATGACCCACTTCCATCGTTCGAAGGTCGACACCGAACTGCTCGAACGGGTGGCCCGTGATACCGGCGCACCAGCTGAGGTGGTGGCCGCGGCCACCGAGACCAATACCGCTCGGCACTTCTGTGAGGTGTGCCTGGCCCACGGAGCCCGCGAACCGTTGGTGGAGCTTTGCCGCCTGGCCGCCGATCGCTGCCGCACCCACATCACCAGCACTAAAGCGGCTGCGGGTACTGACGCCACCCCATCCACAGTCGACTCGATCGGAGTGGTGATGGTCGACTTTGATGGCGTTGAACTGCTGGCGGAGGGGTGGGCATGAGCATCGCCATCGTCGGCTTGGTCGGCGGCGCCTGGTTTGGTCCGGATGCCCTGGAGGAGGTGTGCGCTGCGGACGTGTTGATCGGCGCCGCCCGCCATCACGAGGCGTTGGCCGACCAACTCGACTCGGTGGATCGTCGTGCTGTCGGTGAAGCGGTGGAGCTCTTTGGACCGCTGGATCAGATCATTGATCTGATCGCCGAGCGGGACGGCCGCGGCGAGCGGGTGGTGGTGCTGGCCAGTGGCGATCCCGGGTTCTTCGGCATCGCCCGACTGCTGATCGGTCGCTTCGGTGCCGCCGGGTCTGCCAGCGCCGCTGGGGTAGCCGAAGCCGACTCGGGGGTGCGGTCCTTTCCGGCACCATCGTCGGTGGCTTTGGCTGCCGCTCGCGCCGGCGTGACCTGGGACGACGCCGCCGTGGTGTCGTGTCATGGTCGGCCGCTCGAACACGCTGTGCCCCATATCGTGGCGGCCCCGAAGGTGGCGGTGTTGGTGTCGGCGGCCAACGATCCGTCGCGTCTGGGACGGGCGCTGATCGATGCCGGGGCCGCTCATCGCCACGCTTTTGTGTGTAGCCGTTTGGGAGAGCCGGAGGAGTCGGTGACCCGGACCGATCTGGCCGGTTTGGCCGCCGGGTCGTTCAACCCGTTGTCGGTGGTGATTCTCACCAGTTCGCCGAGCCGAGGTGGCGACGGTGATGACGATGACGATGGGGCCGGGGCCACGCTGGCGTGGGGTCGGCCGATCGGCGATTACCGTCATCGGGCCAGCCTGATCACCAAGCCCGAAGTTCGGGCCGTGGCCCTGTCGAAGCTGGAGCTCTTTGCTGGTGCCACTCTCTGGGATGTCGGTGCCGCCAGCGGAAGCGTGGCTATTGAGGCGGCGCGCATGGCGCCGGGGCTGCGGGCGTTCGCCATCGAGCGCGACGCCGAGTTGTGCGACGACATCCGGGCCAATGCCCGCCGGGTGGCGGTGACCGTGGTGGAGGGCACCGCTCCAGAGGCATTTGTTGGTCTCGCCGACCCCGACCGGGTGTTTGTCGGCGGCGGCGGGATCGAGGTGCTTGACGCCGCGCTCGCCCGGCTGGCACGTGGCGGGGTGGCGGCCGCCACCTTCGCCGTGCTCGAAACCGCGCTGGCGGCCCAGGAGCGACTCGGAAACATGGTCCAGCTGAATGTGAACCGAGCGGTGCCAATCGGCGAGAATGGCCGGCTCCGCCTCGAGGCCGACAACCCGGTCTTTGTTGTTTGGGGCACTCCATGAGCCATCCGTTGTCTCAAGCCCTCCGGCCAACCGTCCCCGCGATCATCCCCTCGAAGAATCGAAGTCGAAACCGATGAGCCTCCCAACCGATACGCCCTCGTCGCCGCAGGGCTCGACCCACAAACGGGTGTTGTCGATCAGCTTGACTGAGCAGGGTCGGACCCGAGCCGGTCAGCTGCCCTACGAGCATGTCCATGGCGATCTGGGCGACACGGTTCGGGCCCGTTGGTCCGAGGTGGACGCCTTGGTGCTGTTTTGTGCCACCGGCATTGCGGTGCGGGTAATCGCGCCTCTGCTCGGCACGGGGGCCGACGCCAAGGTGGTTGATCCCGCAGTGATCACCATCGATGAAGCGGGCCGGTTTGTGGTGGCCCTCGCTGGGGGCCACGGCGGCGGGGCCAACGACCTGGCCCGAGAGGTGGCCGAGCGACTCGGCGCCGAACCGGTGATCACCACCGCCACCGACGCCATCGACTCGTTCGCCCTCGACACCCTCCCCGGAGTGGTGGCTTCGGGCGACATCGCCGGGGTGACCCGGGCCATGCTTGACGGCGAATGCGCCACCGTTGAGGTGGAGGTCGGTGTGGCCGCGACTCCGGCTGAGGATTCTCCTTGGGTCCCGGCCGGTATGCAGGGTGGGGATGGGCCCAGCCGCATCGTGGTCACCGATCGTCTGGCTCCTATCCAGACTGACGGCGACGCTCCGATCACCCTCTTGCATCCGCCTTCGCTGGTTGTGGGTGTCGGGGCCTCCTCGAACGCGCCGGCCGAGGCCGCTCGTGAGCTTTTGGATCAAGCGCTAGCCGATCACGGTTTGAGCGAGCACAGCATCGCCGCGGTAGCCACGATCGACCGACGGGCTCCCGACCCGGTGGTGACCAGCCTGGGGTTGGCGATTCGCAGCTTTACCGGGCCGGAGTTGGCGCCGGTCACGGTTCCCAATCCGAGCGAGGTGGTGGCGGCCGAGGTCGGCACCGCCAGTGTGGCCGAGGCCGCAGCGCTGTTGGCCGCCGGACCCGGAGCCGAGCTGGTCGTCGAGAAGATCAAAGGTGAAACCGCCACCGTGGCCATCGCCCGGCGGGCTCAGCCCGAGGGCTCGGTGACCGTTGTTGGCCTCGGTCCCGGTGATGCCCGCCATCGCACCCCGGAGGCAACGGCGTCGATTCGTTCAGCTGAGGTGGTGATCGGCTACAAGCTGTATGTCGAACAGTGCGCCTCGCTTACCCGCGCCGGCCAGGTGGTCATCGAAAGTCCGATCGGCGCCGAGGTCGACCGCTGCGCCGAGGCGGTCCGTCGGGCCGCCGCCGGGCAGAGGGTCACGCTGGTGTGTTCGGGCGACAGCGGAGTGTTTGCCATGGCCACCCTGGTGTTGGAGGTGGCGCCCAAGTTTGGGAACCCGCCGGTGCATGTGGTGCCCGGCGTAACCGCCAGCCTGGCTGCCGCGTCGATCCTCGGCGCTCCGCTGGCCCATGACCATGCCTTGATCAGCCTTTCCGATCTCCTCACCCCTTGGGAGGTGATCGAGCGGCGGCTGGTGGCGGTGGCCGAGGCCGATATGGCGGTGGCGTTTTACAACCCTCGGTCCCAGCGACGTATCACCCAGTTGGCTCGGGCCCGGGAGATTCTGTCCGAGCATCGGCCGCCCGAGACACCGGTAGGCATCGTGGTGAACGCCACCCGTCCGGGCCAGCAGGTGCTGGTGACGACCCTGGCCGAACTCGACCCGGCCGACGTTGACATGTTCTCGATCGTGGTGGTCGGCTCATCGACCACCGTGCTCAGCAACGGCTTCCTCGTGACCCCGCGCGGCTACGACGCCGAGGAGCCCGCGGCATCGGTAGGAGCGACCCGATGACCAAGCCAGCGACCACCAACCACCCTGTTCGGCCGGACACGGTCATTATCTCGAGTGCCTGCACCGCCTGCGGTCTCTGTTTGGTGACCTGCCCCGACGATGCGCTGGTGCGGGCGCCGAAGCGGCCAGTGGTGATCGACGCGGCGTGCACCACCTGCGGCGCGTGTATCGAGGTGTGTCCGGTGGGTGCCATCACCGAGGTTGTTGCCAGCAGTGGAGACCATCGTGGCTGAAACCCCGACCGTGCATCCGATCGAGATCGAGAGCTACCGCATCCTGGCCGAGCGGGTGAACCTGTCGGATCGTCCCGCTAGCCATCGCCCGATGATCGAGCGCATGATCCACGCCACCGCTGATCTGAGTTTTGCCGAGAGTGCCCGTATCGGTGAGCTGGCCCCAACCCGGTTGTTCGACGCCCTCGCCGCCGGCGCGCCGGTGATCGTCGACGCCGCCATGGTCGCCGCCGGGATCACCCGGTATCCCACGCAGTGTTACCTGCCTCGGGTGCCGGTGGCTCCGGAAGGCTCCACCCGTTCGGCGGCGGCGATCCGACTGGCCGCCACCGAACACCCGAAGGGTGCAGTGTTTGTGATCGGCAACGCCCCAACCGCGTTGTTCGAGCTGATCGAGCTGCATGCCGCCGGTGCCGTCGACCCCGCCGTGGTGATCGGTCTGCCGGTCGGGTTTGTCGGCGCCAAGGAGTCCAAGGCCGAGTTGTGGGCCAGCGCGTTGGCTCCGGTCTCAGTCACCAACATCGGCGAGCGGGGCGGGTCGCCGCCGGCCGCCGGTGCCATCAACGCCATCGTTCGACAAGTTGCCGCGACCCAGGCCACCGCCGACCGACCCACGGAGCGGTCGAGCCCGACCGCCGGTGTGGACGGTGCTGATTGTGACGGTGCTGATTGTGATGGTGCCGAAGGTTCCCAGAGAAAGGAGATCTCGTGACCGTCTATCTGGTGGGCGCCGGCCCGGGTGACCCTGGTTTGATCACGGTGAAGGGGGCTTCGCTGGTGAGTAGGGCCGAGGTGCTGGTGCATGACCGGCTGGTGAGTCCGGAGCTGATCGACATGGTGCCCGACGGCTGTGAGGTCATCAGCGCGGCCAAGTTGCCGCGGAAACCCACGATGACTCAGGACGAGATCAACGCCCTGTTGGTGGAGCGGGGTCGACAGGGGCGAATGGTGGTGCGGCTCAAGGGCGGCGACCCGTGCATCTTTGCCCGCGGTGGTGAGGAGGCCGCGGCCCTGGCCGAAGCCGGCGTGCCGTTTGAGATCGTGCCGGGGATCTCCTCAGCCATCGCTGCGCCGGCCTACGCCGGTATTCCGGTCACCCTGCGCCATCGGTCGCTGTCGCTCACCGTGGTGACCGGTCATGAGGATCCCGCGAGCGGTCAGACCGTGGACTGGGATGCCTTGGCCCGCCTCGGCGGCACCATCGTGGTGTTGATGGGCGCAGCTCGCGCCGCTGGCATCGCCGCCCGCCTTCGAGCCGGTGGCCTCCCCGATGACACCCCCGCAGCCCACGTGCACTGGGGCACCTACGACCATCAGGAGGTATGGCGGGGGACGCTCGCCGAACTCGGCGTCGACCCGGTGATCTCACCCGCGGTCCTGGTGATCGGCGACGTAGCCGGAGTAGACCTCAGCTGGTTCAAGCCCCAAGGTGTCGAACCTGCAACGGGTGTCTGACACCCGTCGCACCCTGACACCCGTCGCACCCGTTCTGAGGCCAGCTATCCGCGATTTGCGAGCGCCAGCGAGTCAATCGCCGATAGCCCGTCGGGCCGGCTGCCCAACAAAACCGGGTGGAGCGTTGGAGGGCCGCAGCCCTGGCCCGGCGGAACCAAAAGAGTGCCCGGCGGAGCCGGACCAACAACGGTGAGTAGCAACCTGGCCAAAGAACAGGAGGACGATTGAGCGACAGCGAGCGAAGCTCGCTGCGCGGCTTCAACTGAACCGAGTGGCGTTTGGTCCATTAGGATTAGAGAAAGCTCTCTGTTCGGCCCCCTGGGCCCTGAGATCTTCCCCTTCTAGCCAGAAAATGTCTGACCAGAGATTGTGAAAGGTGTTCCATGTCGGTGACCGAGGCCATTGCTGATTCCGCCACCCCCACGGACCCGATCGCTGAGGTTCGAGCCTGGTTGCAGGAGAACTGGGATCCGGCGCTGACCATCAGCGAGTGGTGGGAGCGGCTGGGCACCAGTGGCTGGGCCGCGCCGAACCTTCCCACCAACGCCTTTGGTAAGGGCCTGTCGCGAGCCGACGCCGTGGCTGTCGGTCGCGAGATCGCCGCCTTTGGCGCCGTGGGCGCTCCTGGTGGTTTGGGGTTGATGCTGGCTGCGCCAACGATCGCCACCCACGGATCCCAGGAACAGATCGACCACTACGTCCGCGACATCGTCACCGGTCAGAAGGCCTGGTGCCAGCTCTTCAGCGAGCCGGGCGCTGGCTCCGACTTGGCTGGGCTGAGTACCAAAGCCGAACGCGATGGCGAAGAGTGGATCATCAACGGCCAGAAAGTGTGGACCTCGCTCGGCCAGACCGCCGACATGGGCATGCTGATCGCCCGCTCCAACCCGGATGCGCCCAAGCATCAGGGCATCACCTGGATGGCGATCGACATGGACCAGGAGGGTGTTGAGCTGCGTGAGCTCAAGGAGATGACCGGTCACGCCATGTTTAACGAGGTCTTCCTGACCGACGCTCGGGCTCCGCACTCGGGGGTGATCGGTGGCGAGAACAACGGTTGGGCCGCAGCCAACACCACCCTGATGAACGAGCGGGCCAGTCTCGGTGCGGGCGGCGGTGGCGGCGGTAGCGGCATCACCCCGGGCACCATCGCTGGCATGCTCGACATGAACGCGGGCGAACTGGCCCCGAACCCCGACGAGGTCGCCAAGAAGGCCAAGGCTGCGGCCGAGAAGAAGAAGTCGGCATCGTTTGCCGGTGTGCATCCGGGCGCTGCCATGTTGCACGGCGTGGCCCAGGCCGAAGGCAAAAACACTGACCCGGGCATCCGTCAGGATCTGGTGCGGCTGCACACCCTGCATGCCGTGGGCCAGATGAACGCCATGCGGATGAAGGCCATGAAGGCCGCCGGCGGCGACATCCCCGGGATGGGCAACATCGGCAAGCTGCACATGAGCGACGTGGTGCGTCTCACCCGGGATCTCGGGCTGCGCATCCTGGGCCCGGGCGGCATGCTGCACGCTTACGACGACAAGGGCAAGGTCGAGCTCAAGGAGGCCACGGGTAAGCCGCTCAACGGCTTTGTCACCGGTTCGGCACTCTATGCTCAGGCGCCACCGATTTATGGCGGCACCGATCAGATCCAGCGCAACATCATCGGCGAACGTGTCCTCGGGCTTCCGAAAGAGCCGGGCGACTTCAAGACCACACCGTTCTCCGAGTTGCCCAAGAACACCTGATTCAAGCCGACGACACACCCGCACCACTTCGGCGGCGGGCGGCAGAGATCGTTTGAGCACCCATTCGATCGTGAGGTGAACCGCTGCGCGCCTGCAGTGGTGCTTTCACCGATTTCGACGTGCAGTCGCCGCGGCGCGCCAGGCGCCGACAATTCAGCGAAATCGTTGCTGTTCCGCCCGACCGGTCAGATTTTGTCGGAAATTCTGAAAATCCCTGCATACGGGCCCGCGGGCTGGGGCGTCTAAAGAACGTATGGGAACACACACCGCGGTACAACTGGTGGAGCCGGTTGTATCCAGCAGCACAAAAACAGGGGAGTTGGGTTTGGTCTCACGGGGGTCCGAAGAATCGTCGGCTCACGGCCCGTTGGGCCAGCCCAAGGCCGGCAACAGGGCTATGGACGGGGCCGGACCCGAGGTCCAGTCCGATACCGAAGCGGTTGAGGCCGCTCGTATTCGCGAGCTTGAGGGCCGGGCCCGCCGCGGTTCGGCCGAGGCTTTTGGCGAGCTGCTTCGGGCCTACGATCCAACGCTGCGGGCCGTTGTTTGGAATGTGGTCCGCAACCGCGACGGTGTCGACGACGTGCTGCAGACCGCGTATGAGAAGGCCTTCCGTCGGATCGACAGCTTTGATGGCCGGGCCTCGCTGAAGTCGTGGTTGTACTCGATCTGTTACAACTCGGCCATCGACTACGTCCGCTATGAGGGCCGCCGTCGGCATGAGGAGGTCGAGTCGATTCCTCAGGCCCGCCAGCCCGAATCGATGTCGCTGGGCCATCGCAGCGCCGATCGGGTCGACACCGCAGCCCTCTTGAGCTCGCTCGGTTCGGAGAGTCGGGCCGCGCTGTACCTCAATGTTGCGCTCGGGTACACGGTCGATGAGGTGGCCGAGATCACCGATTCGCCCCGCGGAACTGTTGCCAGTCGTATTCGCCGAGCCAAGCTGGCCCTGCAGGCGGAGGCCGCGGCATGACCCGTACGCCCGATCAGCCCGATCGTTCCGATTATCCAGAAAAGTCCTTCGACCGCTTCGACCCGACCCACGCCAGCGACGGTCCGGAGCCACCCCCCACCGGAGACAGCCCCATGGCCCCAACCTCGCCCGGATCAGGCGAACCCAACCCGAACGCGCCTGACGTCAATCCTGAACAGGCGGTACTAGACGATGTCATACCGGACGATGCCGTGGATGCTGGCTTCGAAGGCCGGCGCGAGGAAGTGGTGGCCCTGATGCACGACGGTGTTCCTGAACCCGGTCCCACGTTTTGGGATGAGGTCGACCGGTCCCTGGCCACGGCGGAGGCCGAGCGGGTCGGCTCGTCGGTGGATCTCGGCACCGCCACTGGAGCGGGAGCCGACGGCCGCATTGATGCTGACATCGGGGTGGGTGGCGGCACGGTGATTGATCTGAGTCAGGCTCGCGACTCGGCCGCGGCCCGCCAAGCGCCGGACGCTCCGGCCCATCACATCTCGCCCACCACGCTGCGCCTGATGGTGGCCGCGGCGCTCCTGGTTGCCGTTGGCGGCGCCTTCCTGGTGGCCAACCGCATCGAGCCGGAGACTTCGACCGCGGCAGTCGGCGTGGACAGCGCGGCCGACAACGGCTCTTCCGCCGAGGAGGCTGATGGAGCTGAGGAGCCGGAGCCACCTGCGACGAGTCTCGTCCCGGCGTTGTCCAACTCAGCCGAGCCCGGTCTCAACTTCGATTTTGGCGAGATTCTGGCGGTGACGGATCAGGATGGCGTTTCGTGGATCACCTTTGATCGTCACCGCTTTGGCGAGCTCGCCGGGCTGGAGCTCACCGCTGAGCCCCGATATGAGTTGGCCACCGATTTCCATGGCGGCGGCACCCTCTCGGCCGATCCCCGTACCTATCCGGTGGCGTCCGATGCGTCGATTCTGATCATCGAGGACGAAGTGTTCGACCTGGCCTGTGGCAGCGAAGAACTGCTCGAGGTCTTTGTGGCCTCGAGCCTGGACGACATCGCCGCAGTGGATGCGGTGGTCTCGCTGACGTTCAACGAGGCGGGCCAGGTTGTAGGCATTCGCGACCAGCGGGGCTGTTAAACCGCAGTTGTCGGGTGGGTCGGCCCTTACTCGGAAAAAGCCGGCGCGAAGGTAGCTCGGATCACCGGCCGATAGAACCTACAGTGGGCTGTTGGCGCACCGGTCTGTCGGCCTCGGAATCTCGCTGATTCGGGGCTCACTATCGCATCGATCGGCTCGACTCCTCACCCCCGAACTCCTGGCCGTCCTAGGACATCGTGATGACCACTGCACGAGAGTATTTCGAAAATGAAGTCTGGGATCTGCCCCTTGCCGAGCGGCGGGCGGCGCTTAGCCGGGTGGTCGCCATGGCCGATGCCGAGGGTGATGTCGATACGGGTTTCGAGGCCCGCATCAAGCTGATCCAGGCCAACCATGCCAACCCGAACCGCCTCGAACAGGTTGCGGCCTATGGCTGGTGTCTCGCCCGTCATGACGAGGATCCCGACCGCTTTCCTATCAATCTCTGGTACTACAAGTGGATTCCCGGTGCGGTCGTCGGAAGCCCGGAGGTGAGTCGCGAGCAGATCGATTCGCTGCTCGAAGACCTTGCCAGCCGCTTCGATTCTGGTGCCCAGGAGTCGGCGCCGGTAGTGAAGTTGCGTATGCGGGCCGCCCTTGATCTTGGCGATATCGAGCGCGCCGCCGAGCTATTTGATGTGTGGAGGGAACGGCTCGAGGAACGGCGAGGACGTCTCAACGACTGCTCGGCCTGCGACGCCGCTTCCCATGCGAGCACCCTTGCCCAACTTGGTCGATATTCCGAAGCGCTTGCGGCCGCTGAGGGTCTGACCGATGGTCGGTCTCGCTGTTCCAGCCAACCGCACTACGCCCTCGGCACGGCTCTCCACTCTGCTCGGGCCGAGGGGCGATGGCACGACGCCGCCCGCTGGCATCGTCGTGGTCTTGACCTGATTGAGGGCAACTCCGATTTCGACGATGCCTTGTCTCATCATCTACGGCATCTGGCTATCGCCGCGTGCGTCGATGCCAGGGCCGATCTCGACATCGACTCGGGGATCCCCGACGCTCTCGACCGGGCGATTCGGCTGGCCTCCTCCGCCATCGTGACCCTCGAAGGTGACGAGGAGCACCGGTACTTCTTCTATCGGGGCGTGCGGTTGGTACTGGCTGCGGCCGACGCCGTGGGCTACGCCGACACTTCAGGGGCGTTGGGAGAACTACGCGACGCGGTGGCCGGTAGGGCCGAAGCCCTGGCTGCAGCCTTTGATGCCCGTAACGGAAATGCTCATTTTGGTGCCGGGTTGCATCGGGATGATCTCGAACTGGCGGTGTGTCGACCATGACCTCGTCTCCAACCGACCAGAACTTCTCCGTCGATCTTCACGGCGTGGTTGAGTTGCTCTCGAACCATCTCTACAGCGGCCCGCAGGTGTTTCTGCGGGAGCTGCTTCAGAACGCGGTCGATGCGTTAACCGCCCGCGCTGAATCCGGAGCCGATGGCCCCGGCTCTGCTGGAGGCGCAGCTGGTGAGGTCTCATTCCAGCTGTCACGGCTCGAGGGGCGGCCGGTGATCTCGGTCACCGACGAGGGTTTGGGCTTGACGCGGGAGGAGGCCGAGATGTTTATGTCGGTCATCGGTCGCAGTTCGAAGCGCGATGAGATCGGCATGGCCCGTGAGAGCCTGATCGGCCAGTTCGGGGTGGGCATCCTCAGCTGTTTTGCCGTGAGCGATGAGATCACGGTCACCAGCCAATCGGCCTCGGGTGGCCAGCCGATCCGCTGGACCGGCCGAGCCGATGGCACCTGGACCGTCGAGGACTTGGCCGGGTCGCATGCGGTCGGCGCCACAGTCACCCTGGTGGCCCGTCACGGCGAGGATCGCTTCTTTGATGGTGGCTTTGTCGAGCGGCATCTGCGGATGTACGGGGAGCTGCTCGACCATCGAGTGTGGCTCCGCCCCGAGGGCCAGACGCCGATCCTGATCAGCCGCGACCACGATGCGCTCACCAACCCGGTCGCTCCGGTCGACGAGGTGATGGCGTTGGGCCGTGATCTGCTCGGGTTCGATCCGCTCGACGCCTTCCCGCTCCAGGCTCCGGTGGGCCAGGCCCAGGGTGTCGCTTATGTGCTTCCCCACGAGCCGGCACCGAACACCAAGCGGGCCGATCGGGTGTATGTGAAGGGCATGTTGGTGAGCGCGGAGACCGATCGGTTGTTGCCGGATTGGGCCTTCTTCGTGAGGTGCCTCGTTGTCTCCGATGGGCTCCATCCCACTGCGTCGCGTGAGGAGCTGCATCACGATGAGGTTCTGGCCGACACCCGCGACCAGCTGGGTGAGTCACTTCGCGCTCAGATGATGCGGCTGGCCGAGACCGACTCGGCCCGACTCGGCACCCTCGTTCAGACCCATCACCTGGCCATGAAGGCGCTCGCCATCCACGACGACGATTTCCTCCGGTTGGTGGTGGATTGGCTTCCGATCGAATCGGCCGAGGGGCGGATGAGCTTCGGCGAGTTTCGCACCCGTCATCCTGTCGCCGGCTTTACCAACACGGTCGACGAGTTTCGCCAACTGGCGCCGATCGCTACCGCCCAGGGTATGGGGCTGTTGGCCGGCGGATACACCCATGACGTGCCGCTGTTTGTGGCCGCGTCACGGCTCCTCGACGACTTCACCGCCGATCTGGTTCAAGTGGAGGACCTCTTCACCGGTTTTGGTGTACTGACCGAAGCCGAGGAGGCGGCGATTGCGCCGCTAGTGGATGCGGTCGCCGAGCGGATCGAGAGTTTTGATGTGGAGTTGGCCGTCCGGCGCTTCGAGCCCCACGAAACCCCGGCGCTGCTGGCGATGGACGACACCGCCTTTCGGCTCCGGTCGTTGCGGCGGACCCAATCGGAATCGGCCGACCTGTTTTCCAATATCGTGGGCTCGATGACCGCCGGCGTGGATGATGCCAAGCCGATCTTTTGTCTGAACATCGCCAATCCGATCGTTGGTCGTTTGGTTCGGATCGCCGACGATCAGGCGCTGGTAACCCATTCGGTTGAGGTGCTTTATCTCCAGGCGTTGCTGATGGGTCATCACCCGTTGCAGGTGAGTGAGGCGGCCTTGCTCAACACGTCGCTTTCCGCCATTCTCGACCGGGCCACCGATGCCGGCGCCGGGACATCGGAAGCCGGTGAGTAGTTTGGGGCCCACCGCCGGAGCTGAGGCCGACGAGGAGTTGGTGACCGCCACCGTGGTCGACCTCTTTGTGGCCCCGGCATCGCGTTTGGCCATGAAGTCGGTTCGGTCGGTGGTGGCTGAGACCGGTCGAGGTTTGGTGGGGGATCGCTACGAAGGCACCCGCCACCGTCACGTTTCGGTCTTTTCCACCGGCGAGATGGCCGACGCCAACGAACGGTTTGGTTCGACGATCGACCCCGCCCTCACTCGCCGAAACGTGTTGTTGGATGCCGGTCGGCTCCCTCGAACACCAGGCACTCTTTTGACGGTCGGCACCGTCCAACTCGAGGTGGTTCGCGATGCCGCACCGTGCAAAATGCTGGACTCCGAGATTGGTGACGGGGCCAAGACCGCCATGCGTCGTCGAGCCGGCATGATCTGCCGGGTGCTCGACGGCGGCGAGATACACATCGGCGACCTGGCCCACTTTCCCGCCGTGGAAGAGTAGCGGATAGGGGTAGCCGGTTGGCTCGAGGGTGAGCCGCCGACCGACCTTGGCTGTATCAGTCTTCGGTAGGCTCAGATTCGGGTTGGAGGTGGGCTCGCCGGGCCTTGCGGTTCGGACCTTTGGGGCCGATTCCTGCGGGGTGGCGGGCCTTCTTGCCGGTTCGGGACTTCGGGCTGTTCTTGGCCGCTGCCTTGCGCCCGCCTGGCTTGGAACCGCCGGGCTTGGATCCACCGGGCTTGCCGTAGCGCGATCCGGATTTGGCGTTGGCGCGGGATCCGGCCGCTCTCGATCCGGGCTTTCCGCCGCTGCGGCTACTTGGCTTTGCGCTTTTGCGGTCCTCGCCCTGCGAGTTGGACCCATCGGAGGTTGAACCGGACCGGGTGTCCTCATTACGCTTCGGCGAACGCCGGGAGCCGTTGCCTGCTGAGCCGGCTCGTTCCGCTCGTTCGGCCCGCTCAGTGCGGTCGTAGCGCTCAGATCGCTGCGGCCGTTCGGACCGTTCAGATCTTTCAGAGCGCTGAGGTCGTTCGCTGCGCTCGTCGCGGCCGCGATGATCTCGACGGTCGCGGTCGGAGGACTTCGGGTTTCCGCTGCGGTTCTTGGGACGGTCAGTGCGGTGTTTGGCCTGCTGGCGACCGCTCCGGTTGCTGGGTCGTCCGTTGCCGGAACGGCCTGCGCCTCCGCCACCGTCTTTGCGAGCGCCGCGTTCGGGGCGGGCCGGAGCCAGTTCTCGAACCGGGGCATCGCTGAGCTCGCGCAGGTGGATGGCGTTGGGGGTGGTGACCGGCTCGTCGAGGTCGAGCTTCTTCTGCATGCGGTTGGCGTCGCGAAGCTGATCGTTCATCAGCAGCGACACCACTACGCCGCTTTCGCCGGCGCGGGCGGTGCGGCCCGATCTGTGGACGTAGGTCTTGTGGTCTTCCGGTGGGTCATAGTGAATGACCGAGGCCACGCCATCGACGTGGATACCGCGGGCGGCAACATCGGTGGCCACCAGGGCGTGCACCCGGGACTTGGCAAAGTCTTCGAGGGCTCGGGTCCGTTGGGCCTGGCTTCGACCACCGTGAATGGCTGCCGCCTTGAGGCCCTTCTTGGCCAGCTGTTTGGCGAGTCGGTCCGAGCCGTGGCGGGTGCGGCAGAAGATGATGGCTGGCCAGACGGCGTTGACGGCGTCGGCGGTGACGTCCACTCGCTCGGCGCGATCGAGCTTCCAAAAGACATGGTCGGCAAGGGTGATATCGGGAGTGGCTTCGCCGACCTCGTGGCGGACCGGATCGTTCTGGTACTGCTTGGTCAGCTTGGCCACATCGCCGTCGAGGGTGGCGGAGAACAGAACGGTCTGGCGATCGTCTGCGGTTTGGTCGAGCAAGCGCCGCACCGCCGGCATGAATCCCATGTCGGCCATACGGTCGGCTTCGTCGAGCACCACCTGGGTGACTTCCGACAGCTTCACATCGCCCTGTTGGATCAGGTCTTCGAGGCGGCCCGGACAGGCCACAAGAATGTCGACACCCTGGTTGAGCGCCTTGCGTTGCGGGCCGTAACCGACGCCGCCATAAACAACGCCGATACGGGTTCGGCCCGCGAACGAGCGAAGCTCAGTGTGTATCTGATCGGCCAGCTCGCGGGTGGGGGCGAGCACCAGACCCAGCGGCGACCGCTTGTTGGCCTGGCGGGTGCCGATGTTGGCCACCAGCGGTATGCCGAAGGCGAGGGTCTTGCCGGCACCGGTCGGTGCCCGGCCCAGCACATCGCGTCCCGCGAGAGCATCGGCGATCGTGGCCGCCTGGATTTCGAATGGGGTTTCGATGCCGCGCCGGGAGAGGGCGTCACCTATCGACTCGGGCACGCCGAGTTCAGCAAAAGTAGTCATGTTCCTAAAGGGGGGAAGGGGGTGGAGATATCGGGTATGGACATCGGTTCACATTGACCGGAAACCAAACCCAATCTGCGAACCCACCGGCCAGGCCATATGGAGCCAACGCCATCGTTTCAGGCGCGCCGGAGCAATCCCGAGGGTAACAGCATTGATCGCCGAACCCTCCGTGGGCCGGTCAGCTCGCCCACGGGCCCAGCTCGCATGCCGGTGTTACTCGGCGAAGGCCTGCAATGCTCCGTCTGCGCCGGTGACGAGCTGGAGGGTGCCGTTGGCGTCGAAGGTGACCAGTCGACCGGTGGCGAAGGTTGGCCGACCGGTCTGACCGATTTGGCCCGCTCCGCTGAGTCCGTCGTAGTCGATGCTCTTGTGGTCATCGATCCCGTTTCGGGTGTCGAGTACGGCCCGGCACGCTTCGAAGGTCACACAGCGAGTGCCCGCTCGGCTTACGCCGGAGATGACCTCGGTGAACTGGCGAGCCTCGTCGATGCCCCGCTCGTGGCTGGCCAGGGCTACCACGATGATGGCGTCGTAGAGTTCGGCGGCTCGGATGACGGCCTCGTCATCGAGCTCGGTCACGTCAGGGCCGATGCGTTGCTCCAGTCGACCTCGGAACCCGGGAAGTATCGGGGCGTCGATGGTGACCCCTCGAACGCCGTCGAGCAGGGTGGGGTCGAAGTCCGGGCCCAATCGAGCGCCGAGTGAGCTATTGGCCTCCGCCGCGGTCACCAGGATCGGGGTGTTGGAGCCGCGGACGTCCTGGTTGGCGAGCGCTGCGAGCACCTCAAGAGTGCTGATCGGTGGAGTTCCGTCCGGTCGGCTGGCCGCGTTGATGGTGGAGCCGGGGGCGGCGGTGTGGCCGACGATGAGTACGGTCTCGGCCGGTTGAGCTTGGGCTGTTGCGGCGTCCACTGAGGCTTGGTTGTTGGCGTAGGGGAAGATTTGGGTTCGGAGCGGGGCTTGGGGGTCGCTCTCGGCCGCGGTGTCGACCAGAGTGAGTACCTGTTCGGCCAGTGCCATTCCGTAGGGATCGGTTTCAGCGACGATGATGCTGATGGGTCGGGCTGCGTCGCTGAGCGCCGTGGCCACCAGTCGGGCTTCGAGGTCGAGATCGGCTCCGGCTCGAATATTCAGCCGGTCCGAGGGTGCCCGCGGGCCGGTCGAGTTAAGCAGCGGGTCTTCAAGCCGGTAGTGAAGGGCGCCAGCCTCAAGGGCCAGGTTGGTGATCTCCGCCTCAGCACCGGGGCCGATGCCACCGACGATGGCGTCGACGTTGTCCGTGTCGAGAAGTCTGGCAACGGTTTCGATGGCAATGGAGTTGGGGTCATCATCGAGTGCCTCGGTGATGGTGGGGTGACTTCCTTCGTCACCGATCACGACTTCGATCGCAGTGGTGCGGGTGCCGCCGGCGCGGTTGACGTCTTCTTCCGCCAGTTGGGCCGCGGCCATCATGGCTGGGGCCAGGTTGGCGTCGGCCCCGGTTTGGGGCACCAGCACGCCGATGGTCAGTCGTCCGAAGAACGGTGCGTCGATCGGCCGGAGCGCAGTTGATGGTCGTTCGTAGCCGGAGGTGGTGGTGGGGATCGCGGTGGTGCCGGTGGCTTGGTCGGCCACCAAGGGACCGCTTGAGTCGGGCCCATTTGTTGAACCGATGTTGGCCACGCACTGGAATACCATGAGGCTGACGATGACCAGACCGGCCAGCGCAGCGAGATCTGAGCTGACGCTTCGGGGTTTGCGAGTCGGCTGCGGGTAGGGGTGGTTGTTGCTGAAGTGGGAGCCGTTTTGCGGTTGGCCAAAGGCCGAGGTCGGCGACGGTTGGGGCGCTCCAACCGATGGCGTTAGTGGTGCCGTTGAGACCGTCGACCCTTGAGCGGGGCCAAGAAAGGTACGGGCCTGGCCCGCGGCCGGTTCCGGGGTGGCGGGTGCCAGCTCATCTTCACCCCAGGTGGCGGCGGGGCCGGCTTCTACCGACAGATCAGTCTCGAGGGCATCGGCGTCGGGGTCGGTGCGCCGCCGCCGACCCGGGGTTACCCGCGGCCGCACCTGCCACGGGTCGTCCGCGTTGTCGATTGTCTTGTCGGGACCTGCCATGCTCACCCGCGCTCGCGCCACGATCGCAACCAAGGACCACCTTCAACGGTAGCTACTGGTCCGCCGCATCGGGTAGCGCCCCAACGATCTGCACCAAAAACGAGCATCCGTGACCCCGAGCGGATGCCGTCAACATCCGGCTTTGGTCCGAGACCTGCGACCCTATTTCGGCGACCTATCCGATGGCTCCCGAGGATCGCAGCTCGGCGATCTGAGCATCGCCAAAGCCGGCCTCGGTGAGCACCTCATCGGCGTCGGCCCCGGGCCAGGCGGGTGACGGGCGAGGGGTGATGGGGTTGTTGGCGAGGCGGGGGAGCGGCCGTAGCTCGGTGCTGGATTCATCGCCGTCGGGCACAAAGGTGCCCAGGGCCTGGATCTGGGGGTGGGCCATGGCTTCGGCGAAGGTGAGGACCGGGGCGAAGCAGGCATCGGTGCCTTCGAGCAGGTCGCACCACTCGGCCCGGCTTTTGGTGGCGAAGAGCTCCGAGAACCGGGCCTTGATCGCTGGCCAGTTGGCTCGGTCGTTGCGGTCGGGAAGTCCTTCGGTATCGAGGCCGGTCAGCTCAAGGAAGAGGTTGTAGAACTTGTCTTCGATCGGCGCCAGGGTGACCCACTGGCCGTCGGCGCATTCGTAGACGTTGTAGTAGGGAGATCCGCCATCAAAGAGGTTGGCGCCCATCTCTTCGGTGTGAAAGCCCACCTTGCTCATGCCGTAGAACACTGAGGCCAGCGACATAACCCCTTCGGTCATGGCCACATCCACCACCTGACCGTGGCCGGTGCGTTGGGCTTCGATCAGCGCGCAGGTAACACCGAAGGCCATCTGCATGCCGCCGCCACCGAAGTCGCCGAGTAGTTGTAGCAGCGGCACCGGTGAGCCGCCGGCGGGGCCGATGGCGCGGATCACGCCGGTGAGCGCTTCGTAGTTGAGGGAGTGTCCGGCCACGTGGGCCAGCGGACCGGTTTGGCCCCAGCCGGTCAAACGGCCGTAGACCAGCGCCGGGTTGCGTTCCGCGAGGGCATCGGGGCCAAGGCCCAACCGTTCGGCGACGCCGGGGCGGAACGATTCGAGGAAGACCTGGGCCTCGTCCACCAGCTTCAGCACGGTGTCGAGGCCGTCGGGGTGTTTGAGATCGACCGCGATCGAGCGCCGGCCTCGATCCCAGGAGCTGTGACCTCGATCGACCGGGTTGGGCGGGACCGCGTCGGCTCGTTCGATCCGGATGATGTCGGCGCCCATGTCGGCCAGCTTGAGCGTGCCGAACGGCAGCGCCCCCTGGCCCGCCAGTTCGATGATGCGGATACCGGCCAGCGGTCCAGCGGGGTCCGGCGATAGTTGCGACATGTGATGTCCTTCGGGTTGTTTCGGTGAGGTATGGCTAACCGGTTGCGGCCGGGGCGAGTGTTCACGATCGAGGTGTGTCGCGGTCAGCGATAGTGCGATAGTGCGATAGTGCGATAGCGCGTATTGGAGTCGAGCGAGGCGTGGCGGGCGGTGGCGTGATCGGCAGTGGTGGAGGTGAGCGATGGATGGCCAGTTTAGGATCGACCGCGGCGCTGTTGCTGGGCCGCCGAAGGCTTCACTGCTGCTGTTGATCGACCGTAGTGGAAGAAGATCACGCCGAACCGGGAACGTTTACGGCATTGCGTTTGTTGGCCACGCCATGGATCTTGAAACTGCACTCGCTTGGGCCGCCGATCGTAAGAACGCGGTGTTGATCACCATCCGCGGCGATGGTCGCCCCCAGTCGTCCGACATCTCCTACACCGTGGGCCCCCTCGGCCAGTTCGGTGCCGCCGACGATGTCGCTGCGAACACCGGCTTCACCATTTCGGTCACCGGTGGTCGGGCCAAGACCGCCAACATGCGTCGCGACAATCGGGTGGTGGTCCATGTGACGGATCCGGCGTCGTGGTCCTATGTCTCCTTCGATGGCACAGTGTCGCTGACCGATGCGTCCGCCGACCCAGCCGATGCCACCACCGAAGCCCTGGTGGCCTACTACGAAGCGGTTGCCGGCAAGCCCCATCCCGACTGGGACGAGTACCGAGCCGCCATGGTGAGCGAGGGTCGTCTGTTGGTGCACTTCACGCCCGCGAGTGCCGTAGGCCAGATCAACTAGCCCGATCATCCCAGGGCCATCACCGAGCCTCGCCCGCTCACCTGCAACGGGTGTCTGACACCCGTTGCAGGTTGATGCTGGGTCGGATCCGGCTGGTTGGTGTTCGATTTTGGGTGGTTGGCGTTGGTAGTTTTGGTGGGTGAGTGCACGGGGCTTTTCCAGTGACGGTTGGTGGGCTGGGTCGCGGTCGCCGCTGGGTGAATCGCTGAGCTTGGAGCCTGAAGCGTTCGTTGGCGATGACTTTTTTCGGGCCGAGCAACAGCAGGTCTTCGAGCGGGCCTGGGTGTGTATCGGCTTGGCCGGAGACGTTGCCTCGCCGGGCCCCACGTTGGTCCGTCAGGTCGGGTCGGTGTCGGTCATCATCACCCGCAGCGGCGACGGTGAGCTTCGGGGCTTCGTGAACTCTTGTCGGCACCGGGGCACCGAGTTGCTGGCCCAAGACTGTGAGCTGGCCAACACCATTCGTTGTCCTTATCACCGGTGGGGCTACAGCATGACCGGACAGTTGGTGGCGACGCCATTGTTCGATGAGGTCCCTCGCACCGAGTTTGATCATGACGACTACTCGTTGGTGTCGGTCCGTGTCGACACCTGGGGCGTGCTGTTGTTTGTGTGTCTCGATGAGGCCACCCCTTCGCTTGAGGAGTGGTTGGGCGACTTGCCGCAGCGGATGGCCAGCTACCGTCTCGACGAGTGGGCCACCGATGGGGCCCGGATCGACCAGGGGGAGGTGGAGATTGCCGCCAACTGGAAGCTGATCACCGAAAACTTCCAGGAGTACTACCACCTCGGTTGGGTCCATCCGGAGTTGGCCAAGGTGTCGCGAGTGAAGGACCACTACCGCTATCAGGGCCC
>CALAML010000147.1 GCA_937925845.1 uncultured Acidimicrobiales bacterium
GCTCGCTGAAAGACTCGACGGCCTGGCCAACGACCTGGCTCTGACCGACACCGTCCAGATGAGCACCGGGGATCCCTTTGTGGGCTCGGGCAACTCGATCAACAGCCTCGCCACTGACTTCCCCGGCGACTTCCTGGTCGAATTCCATCACCCCGGCACCGATGAGTTTGGTGGCCTCGATTGGTCAAGCGTGATCTTTGTGATCCGCCCCGTCAACGACCAGTACCGCCTCGTCGGAATCTTCAACCACGGCTGGACTATCTAATACCGCAAGGCGGCAGTCGTCGCCCAGGGGCTCCTTCATGCCGCGCTGCGGACTTCTTCTCGCTTTGCCTCGTCCCTGGGAACCCGTCGGCCTGGCGGCCTCTGGGGTTCCTGCAGCTCGCGCAACTCGCTTGCGCTGCCGAACCGGCTTGCTCGGGTTGGCCAGCGGCAATCGTCGCCCAGGAACCCGTAGGGTTCCCGGGCTCCTTCATGCCGCGCTGTGAGACCTTTTCCCGCTTTGCCTCGTCCCTGGGAACCCGTCGGCCTGGAACCCGAAGGGTTCCCGTGGCCTTTG
This sequence comes from uncultured Acidimicrobiales bacterium, assembly GCA_937925845.1. Taxonomy (GTDB): domain Bacteria; phylum Actinomycetota; class Acidimicrobiia; order Acidimicrobiales; family CALAML01; genus CALAML01. Next base: position 560 of record CALAML010000147.1, read on the forward strand.
GGGTTCCTGCAGCTCAAGCAACTCGCTTGCGCTGCCGGAACCGGCGTGTTCGGGGCCCGGTCAGTCGAGCTTGATGACGGCCTCAGTAGTGATGGCTTCGAGGATCGCCGGGCCGAGGCGGGCCAGCTTCATTCGGCTTACCCCATCGATGCGGGCCAGGTCGTCGAGGTTGGTGGGGGCCGCTTCGGCGATGGCTGCGAGCGTGTGATCGTCGATCACCGCATGGGTTGACACCCGCGCCGCTCGGGCCGCGTCGGCGCGCCAGGCTTCGAGCGAGGCCAGGTTGGCGCGGGTATGAGCTTCAGAGGCAACGCCTCCGGTGTCGGCTGTGGCACTGATGGTTGTCGCCCTGTGGGTGTCGGCGGCGGCCGGGGCAGTGAGGTCGATTGTGGTGCCGCCACGCAGGTCGATGACCTCGGCCAAGGGCCCCGGGTTTTCTTCGCCGTCAATCTCGGGCTCGTCAAGGTCGCTGAAGTCGTTGGTGATATCGATGGCGCCGTGATCATCGATGGGGTCGTCGCTGTCGAGGTTGCGGAGTCGCTCCCGATTCCGCTCGAGGTAGGCGGTGGGGTCGATGGCTTCTCGGGTGTGGTTGAGCAGTCGAATACGGCCAGCCAGCGGTTCGAGCCACGGTGACGCCTGGCGGCGGGATTCCGATTTGTCGAAGCGGCGAACCTTGGCCCACGAGCAGTGCAGCTCCTGGCGGGCCCGGGTGATGGCCACATACAGCAACCGTTGTTCTTCGGCGGTGGCCGCCGGGGTTTTGGCGTGGCTGATCGGCACGTATCCGGCTTCGAGGCCAATGAGGTGAACCACCGGCCATTCGAGACCCTTGGCCGCGTGGAAGGTGGCCAGGTCGACCGCGCCGCCCCGGGCGCGGGCGGTGGTGGCGGCGCCATCTTCACTGACGGCGGCGTCGGCTTCAGGGGTGGCCAGCCAGGTGAGGAACTCCGAGATGCGAGCGGTGGGTTCGGCCTCGAGTCGTTCGCGGGCGAGTTCGGCTACGGCCGCCAGTGGCTGGGGTTCGTCGGCCAGGTCCTCCACCAGAATCAGCAGGGAGCCGCGGGCGTTGCCGTATTCGCTGATCATGGCCGCGACGGCCGGTTTGTCGGCCAGGGCGGCCCGGGTACGGATGCGCGATCGAATACCGGCCCGTTGCAGGGCCGCCGCCGCCACCTCAAGCTGGCTGTTGGTTCGGGCGAGGATGGCGTGGTGGGACAGGGGTCGGCTCGGGCCGCGGCGCTCGAGGATCCGGCGGATCACCCCTTGGAGTTCGCCTTCGTCGGTGTCGTAGGTGGTGAGGGTGGGGATCGGCCCCTCATCGGCCAGAGCCGGGGTGGAGTGGTGCCCGCTTTCGAGGATGCTCGACGCCACGCCCAGGATCGATGCGGTGGAGCGGTAGTTGCGTTTGAGTGAGATGGTTTGGGCGCCGGGGAAGTGGTGGGCGAAGTCGACCAGGTAGGAGGCGTCGGCTCCGTTCCAGGCGTAGATGGCCTGGTCGGGGTCGCCCACCACACACAGCGATTCCCGTGGCCCGAGCCAGGCCTGGAGCAGCCGAAACTGGAGCGGGTTGACGTCTTGGAATTCGTCGACGAACAGGTGGCGGAAGCGCCAGCGTTGGGCCTGGGCCCAGCCCGGGTCGGTGTCGATTTCGCGGATGCACTGCCCCAACAGGTCGTCGAAGTCGACCACGCGGCGGGCCCGGCATTCGTCTTCATACTGGGCGAAGATCTCAGCGATGGTTTCTGCGTTTGCTGCCGTCGGGCGGCCGGCGGCTCGGGCTGCGTCGGGGTAACCGATCGGGTCGATCAGGCGGGCTTTGGCCCAGTCGATCTCGGCGGTGACCAGCGGTGCTCGCACGCCGAAGTCAGCTCGGTTGAGAACCCGAGCCACCAGTCGGTAGCGGTTGTCGAGCACCGTCGGTTCGGCTTGGCCCCGTTCGGCGCGGCGGTCGCGGAGCTGGCCCAGGGCCACGGCGTGGAAGGTGCCGGCGGTTACCGCATCGCGAAGCCCGAGTTTCCAGAGTCGCTCGGTGAGTTCGTTGGCCGCCTTGCGGGTGAAGGTGAGGGCAAGGGTGTGTTGGGGTTCGATGGCGCCGGTCTCGCTCTGGTGGGCGATGCGGCGGGTCAGTACTCGGGTTTTCCCGGAGCCGGCCGGGGCAATGATGCGTAGCGGTGTTGTTTCGCAGGTCACCGCTTCCAGCTGCTGGGCATCGAGTCCGTCGATCACCCTGTTGTTCTATCCGCTTTGCCGACCGTTGCGCAGCGGCCGGTTCACCCTGCTCACGGGGGCGAGTCTGCCGACTACATCCGGTTCAGTAGATCGGCCTTTTTGGTTTCGAACTCGGCGTCGGTGATTACGCCGCGGGTGCGGAGTTCATCGAGCTGGTTGATCTGTTCGGGGATGGAAGCGGTGGGGCCGCCGCCAGCCGCAGCTTCGCCCATCGAGGTGAGGTTGCGCCGCTCGTCCTCTTCCTTCTGGCGGTAGATCTCGGCCTGCACCCGTTGGGGTTTGGAGATCTGGGTGAAGGTCTGTCGGCCTTGCTCACCGGCGGATTCGATGACGAGGTTTCCCATACCGAAGATCCGTTGGATGACGGACTGACCAAAGAAGACGGTGTTGATTCGGTCGAGAGGGATTTCAATGCCGCTTTTGGCGATCACGCCGCTGCGGTAGATCAGCCGACTGGTGGTGAGAACAAAGTTGGTTGTGGTCCATTCGGCGTACTGTTTGGCGAACCAGCCGAGGGTGGCGAGTACGGCCAGGCCGACCAGGATTTTGATGATGTCGTGCAGGTCGAAGGCCAAAACGGCGATGGCGGCGATGACGACCAGGACTAAGGCGACGGCCTCTCGGGCGTAGAACCACCAGTGCGGCCGGAGATCAAGCACGATCTCCTCGCCCGGGTGTAGCAGATCTGTCGGGTAGGCCACGCCAAACCCTACCTCAACCAAAACCACCGAACCCTGCGAAAGACGCGGGTGTTGGACACCGACAACCTGCAACCAGCCACCCGTTGCCGGTTGCGGGCGGTGATCGAGCCTGGCGGGTTGCGAGGGAGGAAACAACACGGTAGACACCGTGGTGCCCAGGAAAGTGTTTGCCCTGCCCTGGCCGGTGCGCCCCTCGCTTTTGTTGGCCCAGCGTTATGGATTCAGTGGATTCATGGCGACGGTGCCCCATTGGGGTGCGCGTCCCTGGCAGGATCGTTCGGCGGAAGCAGTTGAGTAGGAGCACGGGTGGCGTTCAGCCGCACATTGGAACGGATCAGCCTGGTGGCCGTTGGCGTCGTTGTTGGCGCCGCCGGTTTGGCCGCGATTGGGTCCGATGATCGCGCCTCCAGCCCAAACGCTGCGACTGTTACTGCGGGGCTTTCGGCACCGGCGCTGACCGACCGGTTGGGTGGGGCGTCTTCGGCGTCGGAAGATCCGTCGTCAGAGGATCTATCCACGTCGGCCGATGGGGAGTCCTCCGAGGCCGCCGCCACCTCGGTCGAAGATTCCGCCGACGGTGCCTCCTTGTCGTCGGCTACCGAGGCGAGCAGCGACGACAGTGAAGCGTCCGGCGACGACGATGGCGACGGCACGAGGGTCTTTGACCGATCGATCGATCTCAGCTCCGGCGATGCCGCCGGTTCCGGAGCCTCGGTGTTTGCCGACCCGGCCACCTCTCCGGTGCGTCGATCCGGCGTTGGTAGCGCGTCGGCGGGCGCGGTTAGCGCCATCGTGGTGGAGTTGGCCCCGGCAACAAAGATCTTTGGTTCGAAGCCGACTCCGCCCACTACAACGGTTCCGCCGACCACCTCCACGACGGTGCCGGTGACCACAACCACCACAGCACCGACACCTCCGCCGGCCAATGGTCGCACCGTTGAGGGCGCGGAGTGGCGGCTGCTGAACGGCATCAACGGTCTGCGCAACCGCTCGGGGGTGAACGGCATCTCGATGAACGAGACGGCTCGCACCGAAGCCCGACGCTGGTCGAAATTTATGGCCGAGAACAACATCTTTGATCATCGGCCCGAGATCACCGACGGGGTGGTGTGGACCAACGCCGTGGGCGAGAACGTGGCGACCGGCGGCAACATCAAGGACATTCACGACGGCCTGTGGAACAGCGAGGGCCATCGGGCCAACATCTTGAGCGTGAACTTCACCGAGGTGGGTATCGGTGTCTGGTACGACGCCAGCACCGGGAAGTTCTGGGTCACCGAGATCTTCATCGGGTAGTTGGGACCGGGGTCGGGTTAGAGAATCGACGCTCCTGCGGCTGGCGTAACCACCCAGCCGCCGAGGTCGACGCCGGGTTCGGTGAGCGCCACCACGCAGCCGCCGAAGCCGGCGCCGGTTACCCGTACGCCGTGGACGCCGGGGCGGGAGCCGAGTTCGGTCACCAGTGCGTCGAGGCCGGGGGTGGATACTTCGAAGTCGTCGCGGAGGCTGTTGTGGCTCTGCACCATCAGCTCTCCTGCGAGGGTAAAGTCCTCGGCCTCGAGGGCGGCGGCGAAGCGGCGGACCCGATCGTTTTCGGAGATCACGTGGCGGGCCCGCATGCGGGTGACCGGATCGTCGAGGGCGTCGGCATCGGAGGCCGGGCGGTCGCGAAGGGGGCCGATCTCGGCCATCGCCGCTTCGACCTGGGCTCTGCGGGTGGCGTATTCCGAGTCGACCAGCTCGCGGTCTTCGCCTGAGTACACCACCGAGACGGCGACACCTTCGGGGAGGGCGGTGGGGGTTACCTCAAGAGAGTCGCAGTCGATCATGAGAGCTCGGCCGTCGATGCCGGCGGCGATGGTGAGTTGGTCCATGATTCCGCAGGGCACGCCGGTGGCGAGTTGTTCCGCCCGTTGGGTGAGCTTGGCCAGTTCTTCGGTGGTGCCGGAGAAGCCGATGGCCAGCGCCACTCCCACCTCAAGGGCGGAGCTCGATGACATGCCCGCCGCGGTCGGCAGGGTGGTGGTGACCTCACCCACAAATCCCTGTTCGGGCTTCACTTCGGCCACCACTCCAGCCACGTAGCGAGCCATGCCGGGCGCCGCGGTGGTGGGGTCGGCGATGTCGATCGGTATCGAGGCGCTCTGGCCGATGTCGGAGTTGAGTTCAACCGTGTCGCCGCCCCGTTCCCCCACGATCGTGGTGCCGAGGTTGACGGCCATCGGGAACACGAGTCCGTTGGCGTAGTCGGTGTGGTCGCCGATCAGGTTGACGCGGCCCGGGGCCCAAACTGTGAGTGGCATCGGACCAGACTACTGCCGCCTGGCCCCGCTGCTGGGCGAGCATCCCGCAGAATCACAGGCCTGATCGGACCCTTGAGCCCAGACATGAACAGCGTTACTACTGGTCACCTTCGAATGTATTCAGTGGTTGTTGGCAATATTCATTACATTTCATGTCCCCCCAAACCAGGGGTTCATGCGTGTGACGGGCGATGGGACCTTTTTTGCGACTTCAAAACCTTGGCGTGACCACCCCTGCTTCGAAAGCGGTGGCCGACGAATCCAGGCGGAAGCGATGGGGAGCGATAGGCCGCTCGACATGGATCAGCGCCATGGTGGTGTTCCTCACCGCAGCATTGGTGGCCACCGTGGTCCAACCGGTCGCAGCCGCCGAAAAGCCAGACAGGCCGACCGGTCTAGAGGCCGAGTTCGTGGCCGAGCTGGGCGCAATCGTGTTGAGCTGGGAACCAACCGCGGTCCAGGCCTCCGGTTACAACATCGACCGCGATGGCGAATATTGGGACACGGTTCAGGTACCCGCCTTCGTTGACACCCGCGACGTTGGCGCGAACCGTCGGTACACCTATGAGGTGTCCGCCTTTTCGGGGACGTCGGATGATCGGGCCTTCGGTTCGAAGTCCGAACCGGTTGAGGTCTCGACTGTCGTGGCTGAAGAAGAGCCACCGCCAGCGGTACCCGAGGCACCTCGCTCGCTCTCCGGTGAAGCCGATCTGATGGAGATCACGCTCACGTGGACCGCCCCCTCGGGCGACAAGGTGCGCGGCTACAACATCGATCGCAATGGCGGGTACTACGCCACCGTCACCGGCACCACGACCTTTACCGACACCGGGCTTACACCCAACACCGAGTACCGATATGCGGTTTCAGCCTTCCGCGATGGAGACCCCGGCCCCAAAGGTCAGGAGCTGCGAATTCGAACGGATCAGTCTCCGCCGGAGCCTCAAGAGGAACAGCCCGAGCCTCAGGAGCCGTCAGAACGCAAAGCCGAAGAGACCCTGACCGACGAAGTCAGCCAGGAAGAAGCGACTGAATCGGACACGCCAGCGCTTTCCGCCCCGGCCGACCCCACCGGCCTGAACGCAACTGCGACCCATGATCGGGTGACAGTGGTGTGGGACGCAGCGGCCGATGCCGACGGCTATGACGTATATCGCAACCGGGACTATCTGGAGACCGTCCGTGGGACTGAGTTTGTCGACACCTCGGTCGACGCAGACACCGACTACTCCTACGAGGTTGCTGCTTTCAGTCCGAAGGGCGATGACGGCAGCCGACTTTACAGTTCAAAGGTCTCGGTAGCTGCAGCCACTGCGGAGGACCCAGAGGTAGCGGCGGAAGCCGAACGCCAGGCCGAACTCGCCGCGACGCGTGCTGCCGAGGAGAAGGCGGAACTGGAGCGTAAGGCCCAAGAGGAACAAGAGGAAGCGGCCGCGGAAGAGGAGAACACCGAGCAGGAAAGTGGCGCCGACGGCTCCGAGGAGTCAGCGACAAGCGACGATCCGGTAGTCGTCGTGGTTGTCGACGAGCCACAGACCGAGGCCGTCGTGAAACCGCCGGTGGTCGATGGCATCACCTCGGAAGTGGTGGGTGAAACGGTTGAGGTGAACTGGGACGCGCCGGACACGGCGATCACCGGGTACAACGTCTATCGCAACGATGACTGGTACTGGTTGGTCGAGGACGGCACCGAGTTCATCGACACGGGCGTTGTTACCGGTCAGGAGTACTGGTACCAGATTGTGGCCTTCAACGGCCCCAAAATCGCCCGGCTCTACGGCGACCAGAGCGCAAAGACACCATCGGTAACAGTCCTTGCATCAGAGCCGGAACCGGAGCCCGAGACCAACGAGCCAGAGGCCGCTGATGAGGACGCTGATCTCTCTACCGAGGCCGACAACGAGGAGGAGGACACCGACGCAGTCGATGAGGAGTCGCAAGACACTGTCGACCCCGATCGTGCCGATGACGCTGAATCAGATGACCAAGTCCTCGACCTCGAGCAGGATCCGGCGGATGACACCGACTCAGCCGATCCGGCCGGCTCGGTGGACTCTGAGGCTCCAGCCGACGGCGCACCGTACGGGCTGAAGGCGCTCCCATCAGCGGTGTCGGTCGTACTTACTTGGAATGCATCGGCTGGCCCTAACGCCGATGCCCTTCAGGGCTACAACGTCTACCGCGACGGCGGATACCACGACACCGTTTCCAGCGGGACCACCTATGTCGATGGTCGAGACATTGAGGCCAACACCTCTTATGAGTACGAGGTGGTCGCCATCTTCGGCCCCGAGGGGCCCGAGCGGGTATGGGTGACAAGTGACCCCCTTCTTGTTGACACCCCGGCTGTCGGGGAGGAGGGGTCGGTCAACAAAGATGCCGACTCGCCGGAGCTGGATCCGGTGGACGACGCGCCCGCCGAGGAGGTGGAACCCACCGACGCTGATGACCCAGTGGCTGAACCGCTGGATGACCGCCTTCCGACCAACCTGACGACCCGGCTTGCAGGTGACGCGATCGAGCTCTCCTGGGCCGCTCCGGTGGGCCCGGACGCAGACACGATCGTTGGTTACAACATCGAGCGAGACGGTTCGTATCACGACACTGAGAAGGGGGGCCTGACCTATATCGACACGTTGAATCTGAAGCCGGGGTCGGCCTACGAGTATCGGGTGGTGGCCCTCTACGGCCCCGAGGACAATCGAACCTACGGCAAGAGCGACGTCCACCGCACCGAAGGGACAGGCGCCGACCGCGATACCGATACCGACACCGGTGAGCGCCGCCCGCCGGCTGAAGAGGTCGCCCAGCCGTTGGCCGACGAGGAACCGGTGCTGCCAACCCAGCAAGGTGAGCTCTCTGTGCCCCAGCGGGTACGGGCCTGGGTGAACCACAACGGCGTCACGATCACCTGGTCACCTCCGGCAAACGCCCCGGGCCCCATTAAGGGCTACAACGTCGAGCGCGATGGTCAGTGGATCGGCTACCTCGAGGGCAACCGCTTTGTCGACGAGAACACCGATATGGACCGGGCCTATGGCTATGAGTACAAGGTCTCCGCCGTGCTTGATGGCGACTTCGCTAACCCCTACGGGCCGGGGGCAAAGATTCAGGCCGCGTTGCCGCTGCCCCGTTCCCTGCAGGTCAACGTCGATGAGGACAGCCTCCATCCGGTGCTGACCTGGACCTCGTTCGTGGTGGCGCCGATCACGGGTTACAACATCACCCGCAACGGCGTGCACCTCACCACCGTGACCGAAGGAAACCGCTTCGTCGACAAGGGCTACACCGCGGTGGTCGAGACCACCGATGAGGACGATGGCGACTCTGGCGAAGAGGATGACGAACCCGTTCTCGAGTTCGAAAATCGAATCGTCTACGAGATCGTCCCGGTGGTGGAGACCGATGCCGGTCCTCGCAGCGGTGTAGCTCAGGCCTTTCCGGCAGTAAACGGTATCGATCCCGCCAACCCCAACCAGTTGGGCCCGATTACCAACTTCAAGAGCATCGCCCCGAGTTATCGCGTGCAGATTGAGTTGACCTGGTCACCGCCGGTCGGCGGCCCCGAGCCCTGGGCCTACAACATCGACATCGATGGCACCGTCATCAGGACCGTGACCGACACCTACTACCTCGACACCGGGGTGGAGGGTGGCCGGGTGTACAGCTACGGAATCGTCCCGGTGGCGGGTACGCCCGAGAATCCCGTGTTCGGGCCCCGGTTCCAGACCCACAGCATTCCGGTGGGCAAGCTTCCGACTGCCGATACCTACCATCCCGACCAGGTCACCGATCTAAGCTTCGAGCTGAACGGCGACCGAGCCGAATTGTCGTGGCAGGCACCGCGGGGTTGGGACCTCGGCTTTGTTACCGGCTACTGGGTGTTTCGCGATGGGGTGCGGATCGGAACCAGCCTCGAGCCTGTATTCGATCTTGGGCTGCCGCACGCCAATCGCTCCTTCGCCGACCCCAAGCCGGTATCGGGCACTGCTGTCTATACCGTCATCCCCTTCGCCGGGTCCCTGAACGATCCGCGCGATGGTCGCGAGTCGAAGGCGCTGATCGTCGAGATCAGCAACACCGAAGGCGAACGCACTACCCGCGAGTTGTCGGTGCCGGTCAACTTCACTTACATCATCGACAAGACGCTCAAGGGTGGCCACCTAGCCTTCAACCAGGAGCTTCCTGCCGAGCTCTACACGTTGTATGTACTGGCTCGAAACGATGTCGACGACAGTTACTGGGACGTTCTTGAGTCGTTCAACTCGTCGCTGAAGGCGGCCCGGCCCGACCTCGCTATCGACCTGGATCCGGCCAGCCAGACCAGTGACGAGGCAGCGCTGCTGTTGCTGGACCAGGTGATCCTGCCGATCGCCGACAAGTATCTGCTCGGCAACGTGCATGGCTACGGCCCGTTGCAGCATTTGTTGAACGAGCGCAGCTTCCAGGGGAGCTGGGGCGGGACAACCGGTCTGTCGGAACAGGAGCGGACGGAAATCATCATCTCTCGGGGGGCGGAGCTCGAGGAGCAGCTGGAGCGTCTCGATCGAGTGATCGAGCAGGAGATGTTGCCCGACGAGCCCCCGGCGCGACAGATCAACGTGGAGATGGCGCCACCTGAAAAGAGTGCCCGTGTCATCGCCCATCACATCCTCGACTACCACGATCAGGATCCGAACTGGGGCTCGCCGGACGACGCCCTGTTCCGCATGATCCAAACCGGAGAGTCACAGACGATCCGGTTCTACGGCGGCACCTACGTGGGCGGGTTCGGGTCGAACTTTACCCAGTACGAACAGTTCCGAAACGCTACTGAGGAAGAGCGGGCCCAGTTCTTTGGCTGGGGGCCGTCACAGTGGAACTACGCCGCCGCCTATTGGGGCATGGCCGACAGCCTTCGGTTGCAGGCGGACACGATCGTTGATGACATTCATCGCCAGAAGCGCAAGGCCAAGCTGAAGGCCGGCCTGGCCATTGCGGTCACGTTGATCGTCACTTGGGGCGCCAGCGCCGCGCTCTCCGCGCTGTTCTTGCCAGCTTCCACCCTAGGCAAGGCAGTAGTCGTCGGTATCAGCGCCGGCACGGGCTCCTATTTGGGAACGATTGCCGGTGGTGGAAGCACGTCACAGGCGGAGAAGGCTGCCCTGGTGAGTGGGCTCACCGCGGGCAGCGCCTCGTATCTGAAGGAGGCCGGCGCAGCTCTCACGATCTATCAAGTGACGGGCTTTGCCGTGATGAACGCGGCTATTGCCGAACTCTCCGGAGGTGATCCTCTTAAAGCGTTCACCAATACGTTCCTGGACCACTACGGCGCCAAGATCTTCAAGGATTGGGGGTTCTTCGCTGACGTCGCCCTCGAGCTGCTCGGCGACGTGCTCACGCTGTGGGCCGACGGCGCCAGCCTCGACGAGATCGCCGACTTTCTTGGCGACAACATCTTCCGATATGCCGGTGGCGTAGCCAAGAATTACTTCGCTGCCAAGTTCGACCTCAACCTCGAAACGACATGGGGTCAGGTTGGTGATGTGTTGCTCGATCTGGGCATCTACGCGGTGATCTCGAACGAGCAGGGGGTCACCAAGGAGGACGAGATTCGCAACTTCTTCATGCGGAACACGTTCCCCTCGTTGGTCAACATCGCCTCGAAGTCTGTTGTGGATTCCAGCGGTGAGGGTTTCTGGAACAAGTACGGCGACGACATCGTCAGGATCTCGCTCACCGCAGCCGGCAAGGGCGGCGACGAGGGCACTGAGTACCTACTTGTCGAGATGGAGAAGCTGCTCTTTACCGTTGCTGCCGACTACACGGTTGGTGCCTACAACAACCGCTACAAGGTCGACGGCAAAGATCAGCCCATGGTGGACTTCTTCGCTGGTCTCCTCCATGTGGCAATCAGCAATGGTCATGACCCGAACCTGATGGAGGCTCAGCTGCGTGGTTACGCCACCGGGCAGCTCGTTTCTCTGATCGCCAGCGCCGCACCGGAGTGCAGCGATGAGGTCGACCGACTCACCGAACAGTTTGTCGGTCAGGCGCTCAGCGCGGCGGAAGACCCTGATGCATTCGCTCGAGATTCTGCACCAATCTTGAACACCGCCTCCCAACTAGGTGTTGCCGGTGGCCTGGGGTGCGACGAAAAGGAGGCCGAGGCTCCGACATTGGCTGAGTGCATCAGCACCTACCTTGCGTTGGCCTCAGATTCGGCCGAAGACGCCGCTGTCGACGCCCTCAACGAATGCACCGACGCGGATGGGGAAGCGCTGCGCTCCTCTGCAGTGTGTATCACCAACTATCTATCGGAGGATGACGGAGCCGAGCCGGTCGGCGAGACGCTAGCGACCGCGACCAGTCTCTGCGAGCCTCCCGGCGAAGAACTGCCGATGTCGGAGTGTGTGGCCACGGGCTTGGCCTTGGCCAGTGACTCCGAAGAGGAGGCCGCAATCCAGGCACTGCGGGACTGCACCGACCTCAACGTGGATGACGTCGACGTCACCTGCGCCGCCAACTACCTGGCCAGCCACACCGAGTCGAGTGATGACGCCGCAATATCGGCAGTGAAGACCGAGTGCCCGATCGTCGAAGACAACCCAGAAGAGCCCCAGCCGAAAGAGCAGAGGCTCGCCGAGTGTGTGCGTGACGAACTTGCGGTAGCGAGCGATAGCGAAACTGCGACCGCCGCCGACGTGCTTGCCAAGTGCACGACGATCGAGTCCGGTGACGTTGATCCTGTTTGTGCTGTCAACTACCTGGCCACCCATGAGGAGGTCACCGACGAGGAAGCGACAGCCGAAGCGCTGAGGCAGTGTCCATTTGTCGAAGACAAGCCTGTGGATCTCTGTGACAGTGCGCTTAACCAATCGAGCATTTCCCGCTTTGGCGGCATTCGTTCCTTCGGCGGCTCGTTCGACGCGGATTCGTCGGCCCAGGAGTGTTTCGCCGATGGCGACTTCGCCGTCTGTGACTCACTTTCGATCTTGCGGGCCTCCGACCCGGCGGCTCCCGACAACTGCGCGTTCAGTTTCGCCGGCTTGACCTATGACAGGGATGGCGCCCTCGTGAGGTTGTCGATGAACGGCAAGAGTGAGAGCCTGCCGTCGCTCAGTGCGGCAAATCGTCGAGCCTTCTCCTTCTGGCTGCTGAACCTCGGTGGTTTGCAGATGGGAGCAATCCTCACCGAGGAGGTGAAGGATGGGGTGGAGATCTACTCCGCATTCCTGTCAGGGCTCGGCGGGCCGGAGTCGAGGTTCTCGTTGCGGATCGACACCGCAGAAACCCGCTATGTCGGCCATGTCTATTTCGATGGAAGCCGAACTGGGGACAAGGTCTACCCATATCGCAAGTTCAGTGAGAAGCCCACAAGCTTCCAGGACAGCGAGATGAGCTGGCTGCAGCTTGCGAACACCGCCGGTGACTACATCGGTGATCTGTATGCCGCCTATACCCGAGGTTGCGTCAACGTCGTTGGTGACTTCGTCAAGGCCTTCTGGGATCTGGTCAAGATGCTTTGGACCGACCCGATCGATGGCATGAAGAAGATTCTGGCTGGAATCAAGGATGGCATCGAGAAGTTCATCAATGATCCGCAGGGCACAAGTATCAGTGCCCTGAAAGCCATCTTCCATTACGACCTGATCGAGCAGGGAAAATATGCCGAGTGGTTGGGCACGGTGGCCTGTGAAGTGCTCTTCGGGATTGCCCTGACCTTTGTGAGCGGACCAGGCGCCATCGCAGCAAAAATCCTGGCCGTTTCAAAGAACGTGAAGACGGTCGCACAGGCCTTCGTGAAGAAGAACGGCGACAAAGACGACAACGATGGCGGCTGCAACAGTTTCCCGACCGGCACCCTGGTGTTGATGGCTGATGGCTCACATAAGCCGATCGACCGGATTCGCCCAGGTGATGAGGCTAGGGCCTACAACACCGATACCGGTCGCTGGTCCGATCGCACAGTCCTGGATCAGTGGTCGCACGTCGACACCGACGAGATGGCCACGGTGTCACTCACCGATGGCAGCGATGTGGAAGCGACCGACCATCACCTCTTCTGGGTCGACAGTGAAGGCGCCTGGGTCGAGGCCGAAGATCTTCAGCCTGGCGATCTACTCCTGACGCCCGATGGGGTGACGGAAGTAGCCGAAGTTGGGCTAGCGAAGACCAACGGAACCCTCGTATGGGAACTCTCCGTGGATGAGGACCAGACTTTCACGGTGTTCACCGGCACCAGCGATGTGTTGGTGCACAACGAGAGTCGTTGTCCACCGGATGGGTACTCGGGTCGCTCTCTCGACGAACTGCTCCCGGACGGAAAGGTCCCGACGGCAACGTCGTTCCCAACCTATGCACAATGGTGGGATGATCTCGAGGTCCAAGAGCTGAAGTGGTTGTTAGAGCTCCCCGAGTACTCCAAGAAAATTCGGGATTCCGTTCGCCCTGGTGGCATGCACGAATGGTGCGCCTGTTCCAAGCTGCTCCGATTCAAGGAGTGGGGCATGACCATGGGCGGCATACGGGCCTTCACTACGGCAACCCATCGTGTTGCAGGTCAGACGACACCGCTGAAGCGCATCGATGGAACTCCATACGAAGGCGACTGGGTCGGCAAGCCGTGGGCCCACCCCTCAAGCGGTATCCCCAATAGCTCGGCGTCGATAGCGTTCCATCGCGAACTTTTTGAGCTCATCGACGACATACCGGTCAATGCAGGTCTCGAGAACTTTAAGACGGTGCTCCGCGGTGATGGAGGCCTGCTGCGGCGCTGGGGTCTCGATGACAGCCTTCTGGACACACTCGATGGTCCGTCAGTGAGGTCAAACTTTGATGGAGGCGGCGCCGATCTGGGCGCTCTCGGTTCAGTCGATGTTGGCGGCCTTTCGGGCTTGGGCGGAAACGTCGCCAGCCTGGTTGGAGCAACCGTCTAGGCCAAAGTTCTCTCGAATAGTCGGAAGCTGACGCGCATGGAGCGCGGCAGCTTCCGACACCTCCCGCAGGCACCACGGTGTAAGTCGACGGAGATCTGTTGGCTGGTAGATGATTGGGCTTCTGAACGGAGGCCCGTGTGGTGCTGAGCGATCAACAGTTGTTGGATTGGCGGCGTGATGGCTGGTTGGTGCTGCGGGGTGCCGTGACAGCCGAGACTTTGGCCTCGCTCGATGCCGGTGTTGATGATCTGGCCGGTTGGGCCGCGGCGGGCGGTCCGGGGCTGCATCACTTTGAACAGACCTCTGGCGGAGCGGCGCTGGCTCGGTCGGAGCGCTTTGCCGATGAACATCCGGTGTTGGGGCCGTTTGTCTCGGGCGGCTGGTTGCTTGATCAGGTAGCGGCGGTGCTGGGCGAGCCCGCGGTGCTGTTTAAGGAGAAGGTGAACTTCAAACACCCCGGAGGTGCTGGCTTTGCTCCCCATCAGGACGCCACCGCCTACCGCTTTGTTGATCATCACGTGTCGGTGATGGTGCCTCTCGACCCCTCCACCGAAGCCAGCGGCTGCCTCTACTTTGCGCCGGGCTATGAGCAGCGTCAGCTGGCTACCGACGATCGGGGCCGAGTCGATGAGGCCGTGGCCGAAACGCTGGACTGGCGGCCGGTCGAGGTTGAGGCCGGCGACCTCGTGCTGTTCGACTCCTACGCCCCGCACTACAGCGGCACCAACACCAGCGACCGGTCGCGCCGGGCGCTCTACCTCACCTACAACGCGGCCCGTCTCGGCGATCACCGCGCCGCCTACTACGCCGACAAAGAGGCCGAGTTCGAGCGATTGGGCGAGAGTTTCAGCGGCGAGCGGGTGCGCATCAGCATCAACGACGACTTCCTCGGTATACCGGTGGCCGCCCCGAGCGGCGCCAGCGCCGTCGACGGACAGGAACAAGCCGAATCCCCAGCGGAGGCGAGGGACCGATGATCAAGAACCGCGACCACTCGAGTGATCGGCGCGAGCGATGAGCGGGAAGTACGAGCCCAGTGGCCGGCCCGAAGTGGGCCCGGACCATGACACCCATCCGCCCCAGGCCGAACTGCGGACCATTGATGATCTCCTAGAGCTGTATCTGTCGGCCGAGGCCGAGAAGCTCTACGACGAAGTGGTGACCGAGCGCGAGCACGCCGAGCAGTGCGCCGCCGTGGCGCGAGCGCAGGGCGCCGAACCGGAGTTGGTCGCCGCCGCGCTGCTGCACGATCTCGGCCACATCGTGCTGCGGGACAACCGGCCGCTCGATGTGGAGTTGGACCGCGACTGGCACCACGATCGGGCCGGAGCCACCCTCCTCACTCGTTGGTTCGGCCCTGAGGTGACGGAACCGGTCCGGCTGCACGTGGCCGCCAAGCGGTATCTGTGCGCCACCGACCCCACCTACTTCGATCGCCTCTCGCCGAGTTCGGTAAGGAGCCTCGAGGTGCAGGGCGGCCCGATGAGCCCGGAAGAGGTTGAGGCCTTCGAAGCCCTCGAGCACGGCGAGGCCGCGGCCAACCTCCGCCGCTGGGACGACGCCGGAAAAGTCGACGGCCTCAAGGTCGATCCCGTAGCCAGCTACCGCGACCTCCTCCTCTCCCTTACGCACTAACCACCCCCTCAGCCCGAAATGTCGGAAGAAAACGACAAAGTTTGTCGCATTTTTCCGACATTTCGGTCAGGAGGGCTCGGTGGGCCTCGGCGGGCCTTAGGGGTTGGGGTGGTGCATGGGGTAGTGGGGGATGCCGTCTTCGACGAACTCCTCGCCGATCACGGTGAACCCCAGGCCCTCGTACCACTCCCGAAGGTAGGACTGGGCTTCACACATCACCGCGCCCGGTTCCGCAGCGAGCACGGCTCGGATGACGGCGGCCGCTTGGCCCTGGCCTCGAGCCGTCGGATGGGTGACCACTCGGCCGAGCTGTCTGGTGGCCGGTTCGGCTGACGTCGGCGAGTGGTCAATCACCCGCACATAACTTTCGATCGGCACCGCGTCCTCGTCAGCTGCCTCACCAGGGTCGCCCCCAGCTGGAGTTTCGGTCTGCTGCAGCTCGGTCACCGGTTCGCCGATCCACCAGTGGGTGGTGGTTGGGGTCAGATCTCGGCCGTCGAGTTCGGGGTAGGGGCAGTTCTGTTCCACCACAAACACATCGACTCTCAATCGCAAGATGTCGTGCAGGGTGACTAGGGTCAGTTCGCCTGGGGTTGCGGTGTGGATCGTGGCCTCTGACATGGCGCCCACCCTACCGACCGGTACCGGGACGCCGAAGCAGGCAAAGCAACAAGCAAGCAAAGCAACCGAGCAAGCCAAGTTTTCTGAGGGAGTTGACGGTCATGGGTCCATTGCAGGGTGTGCGGGCGATCGAGATTGCGGGGATCGGGCCGGGCCCGTTCTGCGGCATGATGCTCTCCGACATGGGCGCTGAGGTGATCCGCATCGACCGGGCCGATCGGGTTCGCGGTGGAGATCCAGCCAGCCCACCCCTGATGGTGAACGACCGGGGCCGTCAGTCGATCGGCGTCGACCTCAAGTCTGAGGCCGGCGTGGCTGCGGTGCTCAAGCTGGTCGAGAGCGCGGACATGGTGTTTGAGGGGTTCCGCCCCGGCGTGGCCGAGCGCCTCGGCATCGGCCCCGACGAATGTATGGCCGCGAACCCGGCGGTGGTTTATGGCCGCATGACCGGTTGGGGTCAGGACGGTCCGATGGCGCTGTCGGCCGGTCACGACATCAACTACATCGCCCTCGCGGGCGTGTTGAGCCAGATCGGTCGCCGGGAGCAAGGGCCGGTTCCGCCGCTCAACCTGATCGGCGACTTCGGCGGCGGCGGCATGTACCTGGCATTTGGCATGGTGTGTGCGCTGTTCGAAGCCCGCCAGAGCGGCAAGGGTCAGGTGGTCGACGCTGCAATGGTTGATGGTGCCGCGTCGTTGATGAGCTTCTTCTGGGGCTTCAAGGCGATGGGAGCCCACAACCAGGAGCGGGGCACCAACATGCTCGACACCGGCGCCCACTACTACGACACCTACGAGTGCGCCGACGGCGAGTACGTGTCGCTCGGCTCGATCGAGCCTCAGTTCTATGCCGAGCTGTTGCGCCTCACCGGTATGGGCGACGATCCGGAGCTCGCCAACCAGTCCCACGATCCCAACGAGTGGCCGGCCCTGAAGGAGAAGGTGGCCGCGGTGATCAAGGCCAAGCCGCGGGCCGAGTGGGTGGAGCTGATGGAGGGTACCGATGTGTGTTTCGCACCGGTGCTGTCGATGGATGAGGCCGCGGCCCACCCCCATAACCAGGCCCGGGGCACCTTCATCGAGGTGGCCGGTGTGCCCCAGCCCGCGCCGGCGCCACGCTTCAGCCGCACCACCGCTGAAGTGCAGAGCCCACCAGCCCACCCCGGCCAGCACACCGACGACGTGTTGACCGCAGCCGGCTTTACCGCTGAGGAGGTGGCGTCGTTGCGCGAGTCCGGCGCAGTGGCATGAACCTGGTCTTCTTCCACGCTCATCCTGATGATGAAGCCATCGCCACCGGCGGGGTGATGGCGATGGCCGCCGCTGCGGGTCATCGGGTGACCGTGGTCTTTGCCACTCGCGGCGAACACGGCGAACCGGTAGAGGGTGTGCTCAACGATGGCGAGGTGTTGGCCGACCGCCGTGAGGTGGAGGCACGAGCCGCGGGTGAACTGCTCGGCGCCAGCCGGGTCGAGTTCCTCGGCTACACCGATTCGGGCATGATGGGCGAACCCACCAACGACGAGCGCGGTTCCTTCTGGACCGCTCCCGTGCCTGAGGCTGCCGCCAAGCTCGCGGCGCTGTTGGAAGAGGAGTCGGCCGACCTCCTCACGGTCTACGACGACCATGGTGGCTACGGTCATCCCGACCACATCCAGGTCCATCGGGTGGGAGTGGCCGCCGCGGTCCAGGCCGGGGTCGAGAAGGTGTTCCAGTCCACCATCAACCGCACCGCCATCATGCGCAACTTTGAGGCCATGGTCGCCGCCAACCCCGAGGCCGAGATTCCGGAGTTCGACGACGAGTTCGGGACCGATGAGAGCGCCATCACCCACGCGGTGGATGTGCTGTCGGTGATCGATCTCAAACGTCGAGCCCTCACCGTCCACGCCAGCCAGGTGGCGCCCGACAGCATGTTTCTGGCCATGGATGACGACACTTTCGCCCAGGCCTTTGGCACCGAGTGGTTTATCGAGCTCAACACCACCCGTGAAGCATCCGCCCCGTTCCAGACCGCCATCTTCTAAGAGGCCGTCGAATCGGAATCTTGACGTTTTCTGGCGATCTGTAGAAGAACCGGTACAGGAAGCCCGGGTTTCTGCCGATTTATGAGGGTGGCTGGGCGCGGCCAAGTCGTGGCCGGTAGCATGCACATGTCGGCGTTCGCCGAGAATGGCTGGATCAGCGCAACTGATCTGACCGTTTCGGGGGACCGGAGTCAGGAGTTTCAGATGAAGCGCAGCCTTCCGGTAGAAGAATTGGCCCGAGACGAACGGTTCGTTCGTAACCGGCTCGAAGACTCGCTCTTCGATCCCCGTAACGCCTTCATCGACCCCAACCGTCGCCAGGGGTTTAACGACGAAAACCCGGTGGCTCCCGATGCCGCCCGTTCGTTGATGCACGGCATCTTCGTCGGCGAGATTCAGGCCCTTGAGGGTGCCGGGCGCACTTGCTGGGACTTCGAGACCGGCGACGGTCGCGATGAAGCTCCCTTTGAGTTGAAGCTTGATATGGCTCGCCAGTGCTGGGATGAGTCCCGCCACGTGGAGATCTCGATCAAGTTGTCAGAGCACATGGGCACCGAGATCGGCGAGTTCGGCGAGGGCACCTTCCTCTACGAAGCAGCCTGCAACCCCGATCCGGTGCTGCGCCTCACCGGTGTGAACCGGGCCCTTGAGGGTCTGGCCATCGACGTGTTTAACACCATGCGCGAGTTCGGCAAGCTCACCAACGACCCGGTGCTCGAGTTCTGTGAGGACTGGATGCTGGCCGATGAAGTGACCCACGTGAAGATGGGCTCGGACTGGCTCCGCAAGATCACCGCCAACGACAAAGAGCGTCAGCAGAACGCGCTGGAGTTCCAGCGCACAGTCGACAAGCTCTTTAGCCTCGGCGGGTTCCGCAGCGAGGACGAGGAGAGCCCGGTGCATCTGGCTCGCAAGTTCCGGGGCCTGGCCGGTTTCAGCGACGACGAGATTTCCGATCTGGTTGATGTTGCCGCCGAAGCCATGGAAGAGGTTGCCGCCCAGCGCGAAGCCAACGCCGAAGCCATGGCCTCCACCAGCTGATCAATCGATGTGGAGCGGTGCCGCGGCGCCGCCAAGAACCAAAGAGTTGGGGGTGTTCGGGGCCAGACCCCAAACACCCCCAATTTTTCGTTTTGGGCCAGTGGGTGGTTTCAACCCGGCGACCTCTCACCTTGTTGCGGGCCGACGTTAGGATCTGAACGTGTCGGTTCTTGGCTCGGCCCTCTCTGATTCGCACGAAATCCTCGCCTGGGTGGCGATTGTCGGCAACGCGCTTGCTGGCATCTGGGCCCTGGCCGCCCACAAATACGAGGGGTTGCGTCAGAAGGCACTTTGGTGGTTCACCGGCGGGGTCGAGGTGCTGCTGTTTGTCCAGGTTTCCCTCGGGGTGGCCTTGATTTCGGCTGAGGGTCGTGAGCAGCCGGAGGACTTCCACATGTTCTACGGCTTTGTTGCTCTGGCCACGGTGGGCATCATCTACAGCTACCGCCATCAGCTGGAGAAGCACCGGTACCTGCTCTACGGCTTTGGTGGCCTGTTCCTGATGGGCCTCGGTCTACGCGCCATCGTGCGGGGCTAACCACCGGCCGAAATGTCGGCGCTGGGCGCGCATATTGCGCGTCAGGGCCCGACATTTGGGGGTGCCGACCGAAATGTCGGTGCTAGGCGCGCATATTGCGCGTCAGGGTCCGACATTTCGGGTTCCTGCCTATCGTGAAGACATGGCAGAAATGACTGGAACCACGCCCGACTCCGACTCCGCCGATGTCGATGACGTCGCCTGGAATCTCGAGCCGCTGCTCGACGGCCGTTCGGTCGACGATCTGTTGACCGAGGCCGAAGGCTTGGCCGAGGGGCTGGCGTCGGCCCGCGGCAAGCTGGCCGATGCGCCGATCGGTGAGGTGGTTGAGCTCTACCGGTCGATGGAGAAGATTCACGATCTGATCGGTCGGGCCGGCAACCACGCCGGGCTGGCCTTCGCTGTCGACACCGGCAACGAAGCCCTGGGTGCGGCCCAGCAGGCGGTGTCGGAGCGGGCCACCGCCATCGGCACGTCGCTGCTGTTTATCGACCTCGAGTGGGCTGCGCTGTCCGATGAACGGGTTGAGGAGCTGCTGGCCGATCCCGGACTCGACTTCTGCGCCCATCATCTCCGTTCGGATCGCCGCTACCGGGACTTCCTGCTGAGCGAAGCCGAAGAGACCATCATCACCGAGCGGGACCAGACCGGTTCGTCGGCGTTTATGCGTCTCTTCACCGAGCTCACTTCGGCTATCACCATCGAGCTGCCGAACGAGCCCGGTTCTGACGAAACCGAGACCGTGTCCCTTGAGGCCGCGCTGAGCCAGCTGGCCCACCCCGATCGAGCCGTGCGCCAGGCGGCGGCTCAGGCCGTGACCGACGGTTTGGAGCCGGGCCTGCGGACCCGGGCCTTTGTGTTCAACACGCTGCTGCACGACAAGGCGGTGGAGGATCGGCTTCGGGGTCATTCGAGCTGGCTTTCCAGCCGCAACCTGTCGAACGAGGCCACCGATGAGTCGGTGGCCAGCTTGGTCTCGGCAGTCAAGGGTCGCTACGACATTCCTCAGCGCTGGTACAAGCTCAAGGCGCAAGTACTCGGGCTCGACAAGCTGGCCGACTATGACCGGATGGCCTCGGTGGCCGACGCCGAGGGCGATCCGATCACCTGGGATGAGGGCCGCACTCTGGTGCTGGACGCCTATGCCAGCTTCGCTCCGGAGTTGGCCGATGTCGCCAAGAAGTTTTTCGACGAGAACTGGATCGACGCGCCGATGCGCCCCGGGAAGCGCCCGGGTGCTTTCTGCGCTTACACCGTGGCTAGCCATCATCCGTACCTGTTTCTGAACTGGACATCCAAGCGTCGCGATGTGTTGACCTTGGCCCACGAGATGGGTCACGGTCTGCACGCCTATCTGAGTCGCGAACAGGGGCTGTTCCATCAGTCCACTCCGCTGACGCTGGCGGAGACGGCATCGGTGTTCGGCGAGACGGTGACCCTCGACCAGTTGCTCGACGCCACACCGGAGCCGGCCGCCCGTTTTGCGCTGCTGGCCGAAAGCCTGGAGGGTTCGATCGCCACCGTGTTCCGCCAGACGGCGATGAATCAGTTCGAGGACAAAGTTCACAACGCCCGACGAGATGAGGGCGAGTTGTCGGTGGAGCAGTTCGGCGAGTTCTGGGCTCAGACCCAGGAGGAGATGGTGGGCGACGCGGTAGAGGTAACCGACAACTACCGCTCCTGGTGGAGCTACATTCCCCACTTCATCTCCACACCCGGATACGTCTACGCCTACGCCTACGGTCAGTTGTTGGCTCTGTCGGTGTACAAGCGCTACGAGGACAAGGGTCAGGAGTTTGTGCCGCAGTATCTTGAGTTGCTGCGGGCCGGCGGGTCGATGAAGCCGGAGGAACTGGGCGCCATCGTCGATTGTGATCTGGCCGACCCGTCGTTCTGGGACGGCGGCCTCGACATCGTCGAAGGCCAACTCACCGCCGCCGAAGCCGCCGCCAAGGAAGCCGGCCGAATCTAGAAAGTGGCCAGCCCCAGACGACCGTTTGCCTTTGGGGCTGGTTCAGCGCGAGGGTGACGTCGTGCAACACACACGGCGTGGGCCGAAATCACACATCGTTGGACTCATCGTCATGGCAGTGGCGCTGGTTGCCGGCCTGGCGGTACCCGCCGACGCGGCGTCGAACCCGACCCGGTGCGGGCTGGTCGGTCCGCAGCGGGCCGGCTCCACTAACCCGAGTGCGGTGGGCATCTGGTGGGAGGGTGGCGACGGCGCCACCTGGCGGGTGTGGCGCAACGGCCGAGCCATCGCCACCGTGGCCAACAACGGGCCCGGCTGGTATGTCGATACAGGGGCCGCCCCTGGCACCAGAGCCAGCTATTCGGTGGAAGCGGTTGGTGCCTCCGGGTCAAGGCGGGCCTGCGGCCGCACCCGGGTCGGCGGGACGGCAGAGGCTGCAGCCGCTCCGGTTAGCAACGCCGGCTTATCGGAGCGGGGCGTGGTGCTGCCGTTCTGGAATGTTCGGGCCGACAACCTGGAGGCCACCTTCGCTGAGCTTGATGCCATCAAGGCGCTGGGGGCCACCTCGGTCTCGCTGCTGCCGACCTGGTATTCACCCAACCAGTTCTCATCTCGCATCGCCCGCCGCCCCGGTGTAACTCCGAGCGATGCGGTTGTTGGTGCGGTGATCGACGCCGCCCATCAGCGGGGCTTGAAGGTCACCCTGAAACCTCACATCGATCTCGACAACCGGGTGCCGCGTCTGTTTGTGAAGCCGTTGAAGCCGCGGAAGTGGTTCCGCAACTATCGACGGGTGATCAACCGCTACGCCGACATCGCCGCCCGTCACAACGTGGAGCGGCTCACCATCGGTTCGGAGCTGGGCACCACCCTGCGGTGGCGC
>CALAML010000148.1 GCA_937925845.1 uncultured Acidimicrobiales bacterium
CATGTCACGAATTCGCCGGCTCTCGGAGCCCCTCCCGGCGTCCTCGAAAGCGCCATAACACCAAGTTGTGGCGGTTCTGCGTCCTTGGGAGGGACACCGATAGCTCGCCGAATTCATCAACGGACTTCACTGACAGGACACTAGGACACCGCTACTCGGTCGGCCACCGTCCACCCAGCCACGGGTCCACCCGACCACCGACCACGTGCTGGCGGCTGGCGGCTGGCGGCTGGCGGCTGGCGGCTGGCGATCCAAAGACATCAAGATCTGTGACGTCTAGCGCGCCAAATACGGCGCGCCAGGCGTCACAAATCTTGGAATTGCCGGGCTGGGTTAGTCGGAGGTGGTTCGGTCGATCACGAGTTGCTGGAGTCCGGCGAGGTCGTTGGGGTGACGGGTCATGATCTCGGGTCGTTCGAAGAGATCGGCCAGGTGCTCCGGAAGAGCGGGCCGCGAACCGACTGCGGTTTCGACCACGTCGGGAAACTTGGCCGGATGAGCCGTGCCGAGGGTCACCACCGGACCGGTCAACTCGTCCCGCAGGCCCCGCACCGCACCGATACCCACCGCCGTGTGGGGGTCGAGCACCACGCCGGTGGACTCATGCACCGAACGAATCACCTCGACCGTTTCGTTGTCGTCCACCCGCCAGCCGACAAACTCCGAACGGATGCGATCGATAACCGAGCCGTCAACCTCGACCCGACCCTCGCCCCGAAACCTTTGCTGCAACGACGCCACCGCGGCGCCGCTGCGCTCATGGGCATCAAAGAGCAAACGCTCCAGGTTGGACGACACCTGAATATCCATGCTGGGGCTGTGGGTGGGGAACACCTCTTCGGTGGCCAACACGCCAGAGTCGAGAAACCGGGTCAGGATGTCGTTGCGGTTGGAGGCCACCACGAACCGACCGACCGGTAGGCCCATTCGCTTGGCGATGTAGCCCGCCAGCACGTTGCCGAAGTTGCCGGTGGGCACCGAGAAGTTCACCGGCTCCGAAGCCGTGGCCAGGCCGGCCTCGGTGAGGCGCTGGACCGCGGCGGCGTAGTACACCACCTGGGGCATCACCCGGGCCCAGTTGATGGAGTTCATGGCCGACAGGTTCACCTTCTGGCGGAACGCCTCATCGGCGAACATGGCCTTCACCAGATCCTGGCAGTCGTCGAAGGTGCCCTCGACGGCCACGTTGTGCACGTTGGGTTCATCCACCGTTGTCATCTGTCGACGCTGCACGTCGCTCACCCGATCAGCGGGATGCAGCACCACAATGTCGATGGCCGACCGACCCCGAGCCGCTTCGATGGCGGCCGAACCCGTATCGCCAGAGGTGGCCACCACGATGGTGACCCGCTCGCCACGAGCGGAAAGCACATGGTCGAACAGGCGCCCAACCAGCTGCAGGGCCACGTCCTTGAACGCGAGGGTCGGGCCCCAGAACAGTTCGAGCACCTGACCATCGGCGCCGAGATCAACCAGAGGCACCACGTCATCGGCGGCAAAGGCACGATAGGACTCGGCAACCATCGCCTGAAACGCGTCGGAGTCAACCTCACCTTCGACGAAGGGCCACATCACCTGATGGGCCAGCTCGGCGTAATCGGTGGCCAACTCCCCCACCGGCGGCAACTGGGGCCACTCAACCGGGAAGTAGAGCCCGCCGTCGGGGGCCAGGCCGGTGATCATGGCATCAACAAAACCCAGCTCCGGCGACGCACCCCGAGTGCTCTGGAACTTCATCAGGCGACCGAACCCATCACGCGATGAAGATGAGTCCCGCCAGTGCTTCCCCGCCGAAATGTCGGAAGCTGAACCTGAATATGCGCGTCAGTTTCCGACATTTCGGAGCCGGTGCCCAATTGTCGGAAGCTGGGCCTGATTATGCGCGTCAGCTTCCGACATTTCGGAACCGGCACTGTGCCCCTACTGACCGCGCCGCTACTCACCGTCGATCACCCTCATCATTGTGGCCACGTCGTGGACCTCCTCGAGGGCCCGCAGGTCGGTAAGGGTGGCCCGCAGATCCCTCTCGGTGGCCTGATGGGTGATGAAGTGCAGCGCCGCACCATCGTCGAGCTGTTCCTGTTCCATCGACCGAATCGACACCGCATGGGCGCCAAACACGCCGGCCACGGTCGACAACACGCCGGGCTGATCCTTCACCCGTAGGTTCAGGTAGTAGGCGGTGGCGATGTCGTCGATCGGACACAGGCGGGCCCGCTGGAGGGTGCCGATACTTGCGAAGGTGCCCTTACGCAGGTTCTGCGAAGCATCGATCAGGTCGCCCAGAATGGCGCTGGCGGTTGGCGCACCACCGGCGCCCCGGCCGTAGAACATCAGGTCGCCGACGGCGCCGCCCTCCACGAACACGGCATTAAACGAATCGCGCACCGAAGCCAAGGGATGGGTCACCGGCACCATCGTGGGATGCACCCGCACCGCCACCTCCGGCACCGCATCCGGCTCCGACCCGGAGCCGCCTGAATCGGAGCCGCCCGAATCGATCCGCTCAGCCACCGCCAACAGCTTCACCACGTACCCGAGACGCTTGGCGAAGTCGATATCGGAGGTGGTCACCGACGAGATGCCCTCGTGATAGACGTCGCCGGCCACTACCTGAGCACCAAAGGCGATCGAGGCGATGATGGCGGCCTTGGCGCCAGCATCAAAACCCTCAACATCGGCGGTCGGATCCCGCTCGGCATACCCGAGGCTCTGGGCCTCGGCCAGGGCGTCGCCATACGACGCGCCTTCGTCGGACATCTTGGTGAGGATGAAGTTGGTCGTGCCGTTGACGATGCCCATCACCCGCGAGATCGGCTCGCCCACAAGCGACTCCCGCAACGGTCGCATCAACGGGATGCCAGCCGCCACCGCGGCTTCGAACAACAGGTCGACCCCGGCTTCTTCCGCAGCCGCAAACAACTCGGCGCCCACGTTGGCCAACAGCTCTTTGTTGGCAGTGACCACCGGCTTGCCGTGGGCCAGGGCATCAACAATCAGCGCCCGGGCCGGTTCGATGCCACCGATCGACTCAATCACCACATCGATGTCGGGGTCGACAACCACACTGGCGGCATCGGTGGTGAGGTCGATGCCAGCCAGATCAACACCGCGATCCTTGGTGACGCTGTGGACCGCCACCCGGGTGATTTCAAAGCGCAACCCCACCCGGGTCTCGATGGCATCGGCCTCGGCCCGCACCAACTCAACGACCGCGGCGCCCACATTGCCGCAGCCCAAAAGGCCAACCCGCACCGTCTTCACCGGATCACTCATCGGAGCGCCCCGCTCGCCACCGCTGAGGTGGACTGACGACAGACACCGCGGGATCGGACACCGCTAGAGAGGACAGCGCTACATCGGACAGAGATCATCCGGCCAACGTAGTCGGACCCACACCAAATACCGATCCCCTTTGCCGTTCCGAAATGTCGGCGCCAGACGCGCATATTTCACACCCAGCACCGACAATTGCGACCAGCTCCCGAAATGTCGGCGCCAGACGCGCATATTTCACACCCAGCGCCGACATTTCGGATCGGCTCGATCTCGGTTCCGGCTGCCGCCGACTAGCAGTTGGTGAAGGCGGAGTTTACGAACGATGGGCTTTGGGTTCGGACCCGATACTCGTAGGTGCTGCCCGCAGCCCGATTCGAATCGGCGAAGGAGTTCGCTGGTGCCGCGACCCGGGCCAGCCAGAACCACTGCCCGCCGTTGCGGCGACGCTCCACAATGAAGTTGGCGGCGCTATCGGGGTTGGCTCGTACCCAGAACACGTTCACCGACGTGCCCGCGCCTTCGACGGTGCAGCTCGTTGGTGCCGCAGGGTTGCTGTTGTTGACCGG
Organism: uncultured Acidimicrobiales bacterium; assembly: GCA_937925845.1. Lineage (GTDB taxonomy): Bacteria > Actinomycetota > Acidimicrobiia > Acidimicrobiales > CALAML01 > CALAML01. Next base: position 3,846 of record CALAML010000148.1, read on the forward strand.
GTTACCAGTGTTGGTGCACACCGTCGGAGCCGAATTCACACCATTGCTCTGCGTCTTCACCCGATAGGTGTAATCCACCCCGGCCTGACGATTCGTATCCACAAACGACGTCGACGGCACAGAAGGCCGCGCCAACCAGAACCATTGACCATTCCCACGCTGACGCTCAATCACAAATGCCGTCGCATTATCATTCGCGGCCCGAGTCCACGACACCGTCGACGACGCCGTCCCCTGACCATTCGCCGAACACGCCGACGGAGCCACCGGACTATTTCCACCTGGGTTACCAGTGTTGGTACACACTCGCGCCGTCGAATTCACACCAGAGCGCTGCGTCTTGATCCGATAGGTGTAATCCACCCCGGCCTGGCGATTCGTATCCACATACGACGTCGCCGGCACCGACGGACGAGCCAACCAGAACCACTGACCCGTCCCACGACGACGCTCAATCACAAACGCCGTCGCATTGTCATCCGCAGCCCGAGTCCACGACACCGTCGACGACGCCGTCCCCTGACCATTCGCCGAACACGCCGACGGAGCCACCGGGTTGTTGTTGGTGGGAGGGGTTCCGCCACCGTAGAACGGGTCGGCGGCAAAAGCGCGCCAGGCGGCAAGGGTGGCGGGACCGGTATCGACCTGCCAATTACAGTTCGGGTAACCGGCCTGGGGATGGTTGTACCAGGCGAGGGTGTGGAACTGCTCGTAGCCGGGCTGCTTAAAGAGGGCCCGAGCGTCGTTGATCCACTGCGCCTTGCGGTTCGGGTCGGTCGGATCTTCGAAGGTGGCCAGCTCGGCGAGCATCATTCCCTTGTCGGGCTTGGTGCGGCCGAACTCCACAAAGTCCCGAATCTGGCGTTCAAGGCTGCGCCAGGGGTTGTTGATCTCCGGACGGCAGTTGGCCCAGTTGTAGGCATCGGCGGCAAGGTGATCAACCCAGGCATCGCCGGGGTACCACTTGAAGTGAGCCCGACGATCAGACCCAGGCACCTCAAAGGCGAACTCGGTCATGGTCCAGGCGTACTCGGCGTTGTTGACGTTGTTGTTGCGGAACACGTTGACCACCTTGCGCCAGGCGGCGATGTAGTCGACGTTGTTTCCGTTGCCGATTGAGTCCCGGTTTTCCGGCTCGTGGTGGAAGGCGAAGTACATGTCGTCGCCGAAGTTCCGGACCCGGTTGGCCCACACCAGGGTACGGTTGTGCAACGGCGAGCCCGGCTGAGCGGCGGCGATATCGGCCCACGACACCTTGGTGCCGTTCAGGTTGTTGGCCCGCACCGACAGGTAAATCTTGTGGCCGCTGGCCTTCAAGGCGTTGAGCTGGGTGCCCGGCCAGGGGCTATCCCACAGCAGGAACACGCGGATGACGTCGAACTCGCGCTGAGACAGCGTCTCGAAGTCCTCGACTGCTGCACCCAGAGTGTTTCCGCCGAGGTAGACCGTGGCGCCGAGGTCGATCTCCTGCTGTTGCTGCGCGGACGCGCTGGGAGCCCACAAACCGGCACCAACGACACTAAACAGGGTCGCCAGCACCAGCACAGCAAATACCCGCACACCACTGCGAGCCGGGCCGCCAAGCCCAGCCTGAGTGAGATTACTCATCAAGAGCCACTTCCTGAAAGGGGGGTGTTAGAACAAGTTTCCAATGCGGGCTCGCAATTGTCGACAGGTCAAATTGACCAGCCGATGCTGTTCTGGAGCCACACAAACCAGCCGGGTGGGGCGCGCCAAGCGATGTGGTGTTACACCACAATCGGAACGACGCAACGCCGCATTCCAGCCATGTTTTGCAAACCCTACTTGGTGTCAGCCGTCTCTGGCAACGAGATCATCAAGAGTTTCGCGACGTACCACCTGGCGGACCTGACCATCGGCCACAAATACCACGGGCGGCCGCAACACCTTTTGGTAGTTCGACCCCATCGAGTGGCCGTAGGCACCGGTGACCGGGGTGGCGAGGATGTCGCCGACGACCAGGTCGGCTGGCACCGAACCCTCGGCCACCAGAAGGTCACCTGACTCGCAGTGCTTGCCCACGACCCGCACCCGCTCACTCCGCTCGGCAGCCACGGCTCGGGGGAGGAACGTTTCGTAGCCACTGCCGTAGAGCACGGGCCGGGGGTTGTCGCTCATGCCGCCATCCACCGCCACATAGGTGCGAATGCCGGGAATCTTCTTGATGACCCCAACCTCATAGAGGGTGACCGCAGCGGCCGCGGCAATGGCCCGGCCCGGCTCGATTCCCAGCTCGGCGGTGATGCCGTGGGTCACGGCCGCCTTGCGAATAGCCGCAGACCAGGCGGCGATCCCCAAACTCTCCTCGCCCTCCACATACGCCACACCCAAACCGCCGCCCAGCGAAAGCTCGGGCAGGCCGCACTCGTTCACAAACGGGGCCATCACCTCCACTGCTTCGAAGAACGACTCGGCCCGAAACACCTGGGAGCCGATATGACAGTGCAAACCAACCAGCTCGACGCCGGCGGCCTCATTGGCCCACTCGACAGCTCGGCGCGCATCACCCGAACGCAGCCCGAACCCGAACTTCGAATCGTCCTGGCCGGTGCGGATGAACTCGTGGGTGTGGGCCTCCACCCCTGGCGTGACCCGCAACAGGATCGATGGCACCTTGAGACCTTCTGCGGCCAGCGCCGCCAGTCGGTCGATCTCTTCAAAGCAGTCGACCACGATGCGGTGCAGGCCAGCCTCGGCAGCAGCGCGGAGCTCGACCATCGACTTGTTGTTGCCGTGCATGATCATGCGGTGGCCCGGCACCCCGGCATGGCGGGCCACATGAAGCTCGCCCAGGGTGGCTACGTCGAGGCGCATGCCCTCCGAATGCACCAGCTCGGCCATGGCCGTGCACAGGAAGGCCTTGGTGGCATAGGTGGCGCCGTCGCCAAACGCGGCCACCGCCTCGCGGCAGCGGTTCCGCAGATGGGTTTCGTCGTACACAAATAGCGGCGTGCCAAACTCGGCGGCCAGGTCGAGCAGATTGCAGCCGCCAATGGTGAGCTGGCCATCGCCGTCGACCGCGGCAGTCTCGGGCAGCAGGTGAAACGGCAGGGCCGAGCCGGAGGGGCCGGGGCTGGAAGCTTCGGAACCATCGGCGGCGCTCGGGGTGCCGGAGGCGTCAGAGGTATCGGAGGTGCCGGGGCCGTCGGATCCGCTCACATCGACTCCGGCGCCGAGACGCCAAGTAGATCCAAGGCCACGACCAGACCGATCCGTGAGGCCTCAAGCAGCCACATCCGGGCCTGGGTGAGCTCGGCCGGGACGTCATCATCCACGATCCGACAGTCGTGGTAGAAGCCGTGGAACGCAGCCGCCATCTCCCGGGTCCAGTTGGTGAGGCGGTGGGGCGCCATCTCAGTGGCGGCCAGCTCCACCATGGCCGGCAGCTCAAACAGCTGGCGCAACACGTCGAGCTCGCGTTCGTGGACCAACACCGAGAGGTCGACCTTGGCGAGAGGGCCAACGGTGACCCCCCGCTCGACGGCCTTGGCCTTGAGCTGATGGATCCGGGCATGGGCGTACTGGATATAGAAGACCGGGTTGTCCATGGCCTGCGACGTAGCCACATCGATGTCGAAGGTCTGCTGCGAATCGAGCGACTGCAACAAGAAGGTGAGCCGGGTGGCGTCGGGGCCGACCTCGTCGATCAGCTCGGCCAGCTCCACAAACTCGCCGCTGCGCTTGCCCATCTTCACTTCTTTGCCGCTGCGCACCAGCCGCACCATCTGCACCAGCGGCACGTGGAACTGCTCGGCCTCGTTGAAGCCGAGAGCAGCCAAGGCGGCGCGCATCCGCACGATGTAGCCGTGATGGTCGGCACCCCACACATCGATCAGCCGCTCGAAGCCCCGCTCAAACTTGTCCCGGTGATAGGCGATGTCGGGGGCCAGGTAGGTGAAGTCGCCGTTGGAGCGAACCAGCACCCGATCCTTGTCGTCGCCATGGGCGGTCGACCGCAGCCACACCGCGCCGTCATCGTCAAACACCATGTCGTTGCCGCGCAGGTCTTCGAGGGTGGCGTCGATAGCGCCGCTCGCCACCAGCGACCGTTCGGAAAACCAGGTGTCGAAGGTGACGTTGATCCGCTCGAGGGTTTCCCGATGCGACCGGATGGCCCGCTCCCGACCCCACTCGACCGGATCGGCGTCGGCCGGCATCTCTTCAGCCCAATCGATGATGTACTGGGCCTGGTAGCCGTCCTCCGGCAACTCCTCGCCCGCCTTCCGGGCCGCAAGGCTCGCACCAAAGATGTTCATCTGGGTGCCACGGTCGTTTAACAGGTTTTCGTGCGACACGTCGTAGCCGGCCCGGGCCAGGATGCGGCCCAGGCTGTCGCCGTAACAGGCACCCCTACCGTGACCCACATGAAGCGGGCCGGTGGGGTTGGCGCTCACGAACTCCACCAGCACCTTCTCGCCGCCGCCAACGTCGACCCGGCCATAGTCGGCCTCACCCTTGTCGATCACCTCGGCCAACACCTCATACAACCAGGTGTCGGCCAGCCGGAAGTTCACAAAGCCAGGACCGGCGATCTCCACCGACTCCACATGGGCCGGTAGCGAGGCGTTCAGATGATCGACCAGCTCCTGGGCCAACTCCCTCGGGTTGCGGCCCGCGTTCTTGGCCGACGCCATGGCCGCATTGGTGGACCAATCGCCATGCTCGGGTCGGGCGGGACGCTCGATCGAGAAGCTCTTGGGCATCGGATCGACAGCAAGGGCCACCAAGGCGTCATGGACGCTGGTGCGGAGGGAGTCACGAATCACCACGCCAGTATCGCCGACCACGAAAGAAATAGGCGATTGAGATTCCGGAATCTCTTTGGCCAGATGCGGCGACGACCCAATAGAGTGTGGAGCCCAGCCCTCGTAGCTCAGGGGATAGAGCATCGCCCTCCGGAGGCGTGTGCGTAGGTTCGAATCCTACCGAGGGCGCTTTTCATTGCCGCAAGGCGACAGTCGTCGCTGGCGCTCCTTTGTGGTCGCGCTGCGGACTCTTTCTCGCTTTGGCTCGTCCCTCGCCAGCTCAGACAACTCGCTTGCGCTGGTGACTGGGCGGTAGACGCTCTTTGGCGCGAGCCGTCGGCCCTGGGGGCCTCCTTGACCCGCCTGCGGACTTTTTCTCGGCGCACTGCTGGCGCAGTCCGACGCTCGTCCCTCGCTACCTCGGGCAACTCGCTAGCGCTGGTGCCTGGTCGGTAGACGCGCCTAGGCGACAGTCGTCGCAGGAACCCGCAGGGTTCCCGTGCTCCTTCATGTCGCGCTGTGAGACTTTTCTCGC
>CALAML010000149.1 GCA_937925845.1 uncultured Acidimicrobiales bacterium
GTCTCCGGCGCTTACGTCGCCGCCATCCCGCTGTGGTTCCTCGCCAACTACACCATCGACACCGCGATCGCCCCGTTCACCCATCGCCTGTGGCGACGCTCCCCGGCCAAGCTGGTCGGTGGCCTCCTCGCCGTGTTCACCTTCGCCGAAATCGCCAACCTCGCCGACATCGCCTACCTCCCCCAGATCAACTGGGTCATCGGCTGGCTGCTCTTCCAGATCACCGGCTTCGCCTGGAAAGACGGCAAGCTGCCTTCGGGCGCCAAGCTGGTCGCTGCCGCCGGTGCCGCCTGGGCCTTCGCCCTGGCTCTCGTAACCTTCGGACCGTACCCGGTGCTGATGCTGCACATCGGTGGCCTTGAGCTGTCGCCGACCCACCCGCCGACCCTCGCCCTTCTCGCCTTCGGCACCGCCTACAACCTGACCGTCGTGGCCCTCGCCCCGGCCATCAACCGCTGGCTCAACCGCAGCCGTCGGGCCTGGAAGGCCACGGCCATGCTCGGCACCATCAGCATGTCGGTCTACCTCTGGCACGCCACCGCCGGGCTGTTCGCCGGCGTCGCCATCCAGCAGTTCATCGACCTCACCGAGCCTGCAGTACTCGGCACCACCTGGTGGGCCCACAAGGCCCTGCTTGTTGTTGTCGCCAGCGCCTTCCTCGGCCTCATCCTCACCGTGGTGAAGGGTGCTGAGCTCAAGGGCATGATCGATGGAGCCGGCAGTTCGTTCCGCTTCGGACTTCCCACCCTGCTCATCTCCGCCGCCGTCCTCTCGGCTGGCATCAAGATGTGGTCGTCACCGTCGATTCTCCTGGTCGCTGGTCTCGCCATGGTCCACGCCTCCTGGTTCGTCGCCAGCCGCACCAAGTAGGGGCCGAAGCGTCCGGCTACCATCGCCCGGCATGAGCATGACCGTGACCACCATCGGCGCTTACCCCAAGCCGCCCGAGCTTCCGGTGCTCAGTTGGTTTGATGGGGAATCCACAGCAGGCGCCGACGCGACCCTGGCCACCAATGCTCTCGGCTCCGCCCGCGCCGCACCGGAGTTGGTGGCCGCTCTCGATGCCGCCACCCATCAAGCGGTGGCCGACCAGCTAGCTTGCGGAGTCGACATTCCCACCGACGGCGAGATGCGCCGGGAGAACTACCTGCACTACCACTGCCGCCATCTGCACGGCATCGACTTCACCCGGCTCACCGAACGACTCGTGCGCAACGGATCGTGGCGGGGCCAACTGCCAACCTTTGTCGGGCCCATCTCGGCGAAGGAACACTTTCTTCGACGGGATCATGAAGTGGCCAGTGAAGCGGCGGCGGCCGCTCCGGTGAAGATCACCATCCCCGGCCCGCTCACCCTGATGGACTCCACCGCCAACGCTTTCTATGGCGACGATCGGGCCTGGGGCGAAGCGCTGGCCGAAGCCATCAACGCCGAAGTGGTCGACCTGGTAGCGAGCGGTAGCACCCAGATCCAGATCGACGAACCGGCCTTCGCCCGCTACCCCGACCGAGCCATCGAGTTCGGCTTGGATCTCCTGGCGCGGTGCCTGGCCGACGTCGGCGTGGAGGTAACCACCACGGTGCACATGTGTTGCGGCTATCCCGATCGCCTCGACAACGAGAACTACGCCAAGGCCGACCCGGAGGCCTACGCCCAACTGGCACCCCACATCGACGCCACCGCCGCCATCGACATCGTGTCGATCGAAGACGCCCACCGCCACAACCACCTCGACCTGTTTCGCCACTTCGAACGGGTTCATGTAGCCGTGGGCCTGGTAGCCATCGCCCGCTCCACCGTCGAAACCCCAGAAGCGGTCGCCCAACGACTCGAACAGGTCGCCACTGCGCTCGACCCAGCCCGCACCCTCGCCGCACCCGACTGCGGCCTCGGCCTACTCACCCGGGAAACGGCCATGGCGAAACTGAAATCCCTCCGAGTCGGAGCCGACCTGGTGTCGGGCGAACTCAGCGACTAGCCCCGCCGCCGAGCGAACATCACGCCAGCCAAGGCCGCCAGCCCAAGCCCGGCCACGCCTACAAGCAGTGGAGCAGCGCCGCCCCCGTCCGCAGAGACAGGCCCGGCTTCAGAGTCATCGGCCGGAATCGCGTTCTCCTCGTCGCCGTCATTGCTGGAAGCATCCTCCGAGGGAAACTCGGCGGGTTCAGAACTCTCGGCCGGTTCCGAAGGCTCCGCCGTGGGAGCCCAGCCGATCGACTCCACCGTCGCCCCTTCAGGGTCGACCCGTTCGACAAACTCGCCGGTGATCGTCAGCGGTTCATCAAGAGCCAACACCTGGAGTCCGTATGGCTGGTGGTCGATGCCGGTGGTCAAGTTCACTCTGGCGCCCGAGTTGAAATCGATGGCATCCAACCCGCCCTGCTGGAACACGAACAGCCGGTCGTCGGCCAGCGCCGGCCAGCCGTGGCTCGCCCCCTGCTGAATGCGGGGCTCGGCCTCCAGGTTGGTGCTGTCGACAACTGAGATCCTCGCCCTACCGATCAACGAAATCCATCGATCATCAAGCCAACTGATCTGGCCCCAACCATCCTCCGGACTCCGCACCATTACCACCGTGTCGGCCTCAAGATCGATCAGCACCAGAGACGACGCCGACCCCCTCAGCGCAAACGACTCGAGGAGTGCCAGCTTGGTTCCGCTGGGATTGACTGCCACCCCATGGATCGCTTGGCGCTGAACCTCTCCCTCCGGTTGAGGGGCCGTCTCGTAACGATCGGTGGTGACGCCGGTGGCAAGATCGGTGGTTTGCACCCGGGTGAGGGTCCACCGCACTGCGGTGTTGCCGCTGGCGGCCGGGTCGCGGCCCTGCGAAGTATCGGGAACCTCGACGGTGACCGGCTCGCCCATGACACCCTCGACGCCCAAACGGTGGGTTGCGAGTGTGTCACCCTCCAAGGTGCGAGTCATCACCTCGACCGGATCACCGCTGGTGCATCTGAACTCAAGCGCTTGACCGACCCCGGGCAAGGGAACGGTCGCCTCTACGTCCATCGTGGCCAGGTCACGGATCACCAACGTGCCCGGGTCGGTCGGCTCCAACCACTGCTCGGCGATGGTCCGTCCGCCAGGACACACCGATGCATCCCGCAGTCCTTCCCGCTCGGAAGCCGCCGGATCCGACTCGGCAAAGGCCACGCGGTTTCCCTCGTCGTCGAGCAGCCAAAGGTGGGGCTTGTTCTGCGGTTCGACCATGGCGATGGTGGCCGGACCACCGCCGGAATCGACACCGGGAGGCTGGAGTCCGGCGATGGCCCGCTCGGCCGATATCACCGAGCACAGGCCCGAGGTCGGCCGTTCCCGATCGACCCGGTAGAGGAAGACGGCAACGGGCCCTCCCCCGATGTTCCCAAAACCACAGGAATCTTCCTCCGGGTCGGAGTCCACCCAGATCTCGCCAGAGTCGAAAGGTCCGCCAAGCCATCGCCTCACCTCAAACCGGTATCCGACCATCTGTAGGGTGCTTCCCTCCCCGGTCCCGGCAAGGGTTCCGATGAACGCCGCCTCAGAAACCGCCAACCGGCCCGCCGGGCTCAGGTCTTCGCAGCTGCAAGCCGCAGCCGGCTCGGCCGACCACACCAGGCTGGCGGCAACAACGAGAAAAGCCACCATGGCTCGCGCCGGAGACGACCGAGAGCGCAGGAAGTAGGGGCGCGATGAAGTAGCTGTTGCCGACGAACTCACGACTACCTAGACGATCCGTATGCGCATCTGGTTCCCGACTTCTTCGTTGGCGAAGCCACCGCGCCCCTGAAACTAGTTCCCGTCGCTGGCTTCGAGTTCTCCATCGGCGGTCACTTGGTAGCGACCCTGGATGACCTCGCCACAGCCTTCACCGTTTGGTTCCACGACCTCGAGCAGGATGCCTCGAGGTCCGGCCAGGACCTCCCCCGTTTCGGAGCGAATCGACAACGAGCGCTGCAACTCGCGGCCTTCCACCGCCGCTATGGCCAGGACTCCCCCGCCGAGATTCGCTGGTTCACACTCGTCGTCCAGACAGATTTCCGCGGTCGCCCGCACATCGTCAGGGAGGGCCGAAAGGTCGACAAAGACGGCGTCGTCCACCGCAACGAGAGTGCAGACCATGCTCTCGCCGCCACACGATGCGAGCGTCGCTACGGCGGCGAGGCCGGCGGCCCAGCGGGCGACCCGAGGCGTACGAGATGATCGGGCTGCGATATCCATGACTCCTAGACGTGCCGACCGGTGCTCCTGGTTCCCGAAGCCATATTCGCACGGGATTTGGCCCCCGCCCCGGAGCAACTACGATCCGGGCGTGACGTCGGATACGTTTCGTTGGCAAGCGGCCATGGGAGCCGCAGTGGGTGCCCTTCTGGCATCGGCCGACCCCGTTTGTCTGTCCATCGCCGAGCGCTCGTTGCGCGGTGAGCCGCTGCCGATCGAGCTCACCCCAGAAGCGGCGATTCCGGCCGCTGTCGGCTTGGCGGTAGGAGCCACACCGCTACTCACCGACCCCACCACCGCCGCCCTGGTCGACCACATCCGGGCCTGGCTCGACGGCGACGCCGGTGCGACGACCACCGACGACCGACTGGCCGCGGCCATCGAATGGTCCCGCCAGGGAGCGGCCCCATGGCTGGACACCGACGACATCCAGGTCGACCCCGTTCTCCGGGGCGCAGTAACCGGTCTCGAAGTCGGCATCGGCGGCATCGCCGCTCGCCAAGTGGTGGCGGCGACCAGCGAAGTGCGGGGCGGACGCAGATACCTGTCGCGGCTCACCGCCCGCCTGCTCGGCATCGACCGGATTGAACTCTATGACCCCCGCCAGCGCCGAGGCCCACGGGAGGTGCTCGATGGGCTGTGGCTCTCGAACCTCTTCGGCGTGAAGCGCTTCGCCGAAGACCACCCCGACGGACTGGTGCTGTCGCTCTGCGATGACGAAGGCCGCCTCGACGACCACGCCGACCATCTGACCTTCCACCTCGACGACACCCCACGCAACGGCGCCAACCCCAGCCTCGACTTCGTCCTCGA
>CALAML010000150.1 GCA_937925845.1 uncultured Acidimicrobiales bacterium
AGCCAACGCACCGCCGGCCGACCACTCCTGCACCACCTGGTCGAGGTCTTCATGGAACGAGGCCAACGCCGGACTCTGCCCCGCTTCCCCCAACGACTGAGCAATGGTGGCACCACTGCGCAACGACCGAGCCAACGCCCCAGCCAGCAACGGCAACTCCACCTGCTGGCGCCGATGACGGGCCGCACCACCAAGCCGCCCCGGCCGCCCGGCTGAGACGGCAGTGCGGTCTGGCCGAACTGACTCCGCGCCCTCCAACCGACGAAGCTCCCGCAGGCTCAGCGCCGCGAGAACCACCGACGCGGCGGCGGCCACGAACATCATCAACCCGCTCACAATCAACCCGCCCGTCGCTCGGCCTCGGCAGGCGCGGCATCCACGAGCGATGGCGCCCACCACGAGGTCTCCAACCATCGCCGAGACGGGCGGGCGGCGGTGCCGAGCACCTCGGTGCCGCTCGCTACCAGATTGAGCATGGCCCCCTCCGGCTCCAGCTCATGCACCGACACCACCTCACGGGTGGCATCGCCCGTACGTCGCACCCACACCAGCAGGTCGACGGCACTTGCGATCAGTCCACGAGCGGCATCGGGGTCCAATCCGAGGTCGCTGCTGGCCACCATGGCCTCGATACGAGCCAAGGCATCGAAGGGTCCGTTGGCATGACAGGTCGACATCGACCCGTCGTGGCCGGTGAACATGGCCTGGCACATATCGGCGGCTTCGGCGCCCCGAATCTCGCCCACGATGATGCGGTCGGGTCGCATCCGCAGCGCGGCCCGCACCAAGTCCCGAACCGACACCTCCCCCACACCATCCGCGGAAGCGCCACGGGTCTCGAGCCGCACCACATGAGGCGCACCGATCCGAAGCTCGGCCGCATCCTCCACCGTGATCAACCTCTGGCTGCCGTCGAGGCGACCCAGCAGCGCATTCAACACGGTGGTCTTGCCCGAACCCGCAGCCCCAATCACGATCACGTTCAACCGATGGGCCAGCGCGGCATCAAGCAGCGCCACCACCTCCGGACCGGCCAGCTCCTCCAAGCCCACTGGCGCCGGACGAAATCGTCGAATGGTGACACAGGGCCCGTCTATGGCCACCGGCGGCACAACAATGCTGACCCGCGACCCATCGTCGAGCCTGGTGTCGACCACCGGATGGGCCCGATCCACCTGGCGACCGTGCCCGCTGACCGCATCCTCGATCAACCGGTCGATCGCCGGGCGGTCCAACGACAACGCCAACCGCTCCAGGCGACCGTTGCGCTCGACCCAAACTTTCCCCGGACCGTTCACCATCACCTCGGTGACCGTCGGGTCGTCCAACAACTCACGCAGTGGATCAAGGCCGATCATGACCGACCAGCCCCAACGGGCACCACAGGGCAGACATCACACATACGAACCCCCAACGGGCTCGACAACTCGAGGCACTCCAGCGAGTGCAAGCAACACAAACCGTGGGTGGAACACACACACCCGGCACAGGCCTTCAGGCGCCCGGCAAACCTCCGCACCCGGACTCTAGACCCAACCACCAGACACGCCAAACCGGCTCATCGGCCACCGGCGGCCAATCCGACATCTCCAGGACTACTTCACCCCGACCTTCACTACATCGAGGCAACCAAGAAGGTGTCGCTGTTATCAGCTTCGAGCCGTTGCGCCTGGTCACAGCGTTATTCACTTGGCACTGCTGACGATCGAGATATTTACCAAAAGTTGAACAAACACTTGGAAACACCGCTCTCAAGCCGAAAGGGCTTCATCACCGTTCCGCTCAGGAGAATTTCCATGCGCCCATCCGCCCGGCCGACCCTTTACCGCCTTCTGGCGACGTCGGTGTCCGCCGTCCTTCTCCTGCTGGCCAGCCTTCCGCTGCAACAAGTCGGAGCGCTACCCGCACCGCAGGATCCGGCAACTGAAGCGATCATCACCCTCGAAGCCGACGGCCTGGCGCCGTTTGATGCCACCACCTTTGACCTGGCGACAAATGCCAACGCCGGAACCGATGGCGCCGGCACCAACGGTGTGGTCCGCAACTTCGACTCGGTCACCTACAACGTCGAAGTAACCCTTAACGATGCCGACGACACCAACTTGCTGGCAACAGTGACCCTCAACGACAAGGCGTCGTGGGCCGCGCTACCAACCGAATGCCGGACTGTCGCCGCGGGCTTCACCATCACCCCCGACTCGAGCATCACCGACACCACCGGTGACGGCCTGTTCGACACCCTGGTCTGCAACCTCGGCGACCACAACGAAGGTACCAAGATCCTGTTCAAGCCGGTTGCCGTGGCCACCGGCAACAACACCGACCTGATTTCGGCCTCGGTGATGTCGTCGTCGGACAGCAACGTCAACACCACCGGGCTGCCAGGCACCCAGGGCGATGGCCCCATCGAGACCGTCATTACCACCGGTTTCGGGATCAACCTCACCAAGATGCCCTGCGGTCTCCCGGAGCGAAATGACATTCCCAATGAGACCAACTGCGCAACACAGAACATCAACACCGACAAGGTGGATCCGGCATCCCCGGAGCTGCGTTTCCTACCTTGGCACATCACTCTGAACTACGACTCCGGGTCAGAATTCGTAGCCGACAACGGCGCCGGCACCCAGGACTTCACCATTACCGACACCTGGATCGGGACCCACTCCGACGACCCGACCATCAACAGCAACAATGCCAACGGCGACTTCGATGATCAGGTCCAGTTGGCTGGCGCTTACACCGGCAACCCGCTCGACTCGTGTGACTTCGCCACCCCCATACCCGGTGCGACCGTTACCTGCACCCAGGCCGGACCAGGACAGCCGGTCATCATCGACCTCACCGGCATTCCCGTGAACCAAAGCCCGATGGCCACCGTCGTGCTGACCATGGCGTTCGATCACGACATCATCTTTCTGCCGAACGGCGACGGGCTCGAGTCGTACAACATCGACAACACCGCCACTCTCACCGGATGGGGAGGTGCCGGAGCCATGGTGACATCGACGACCGGGACCATTGACCCAGGCCCGGAATCAGCCACTGAGGACTACAGCATCGGTTCGATCCCACCCGGCCCCTGGGCTGCCTACAAAAGCTTCGACAGCATCGGTCCCTTCAAGACCGGTACCCGGGCCGCAGCCCCGGGCGACATCGTCGAAACCTCGCTGACCATTATCGATGCCATCTCCGGGGACCACCTGAGTGGCCTTTGCGACACCATTGACACTTCGGTTTTTGAATTTGCCGGACACCTGCCTATCGGCCAGCTGGACGGCATTGCCCACGGCAACCCGACGCCCTATGGCGCCAACGGTGGCTTTCGTCCGGTCCATGAAGTAGCTAACCCGGTCCTTATTGTCGCCACCAACGCCGGAGCGTGGACGAACTCCGTTGCTCTGGACGCACTCCAACACGGCGTGTCCGTCGAATTCAGCGATGTCGACTACGCCACCACCGGGGATGACCACTGGACCGCAACCTGCGAGGACGACCTAACCGGTGATGGCGTGTCTGACTGGGTGACCGACGCATCCACTCTCCCTGGTGGTGTTCCGTCAGTGGTTCGAGTCCGCTTTATTTGGGACAAGGTGTACTCCGATATCGCCGGGCTGCTCCCCGGCTGGACCACCAGCAACGTGACCTTCTCATTTGACTTGATGATCAAGCCGACAGCACCGGTCAACACGCGACTCCCGAATGCTGCTGCCACCATGCGCACCGGCCCCAACTCAGCCAACTGGGCTGGGCCAGAGCGGTGGCTCAACACCCAGGACGGAGCGGTGTGGAACGTTTATGGCCAAGTTGAAGACGACCCCACAGCACCGCTGTTTTCGTTCAACGTGGTTAACGCCGACCGCGTGTTTGTAGTACCGGCATCGATGTCGATCACGAAACAGAACAACCCCATCGATCAGGGCCCGCTGAGCGGCGGTGACACGGCGTCGTTCACCATCGACCCGAATGTCAGCGGAGACGGTCCCGCGGCCCAGACCATGACCTTCACCGACACCCTGCCGGCCCGGCTGACCTATGTCGGCGATGACTGCGCTGCCGCCTATGCCGCAGTCGGCCTCACCTGCACAGCGGTGGTCGCAGGTCAGACCATCACCTGGACGGTTACCGGCTACACCATCGGCGACGAACTTCCGCCGTTCGTTCTGGACACAACGGTCAACGCTGGCACCCCAGCCAATACCTACACCAACACGGTCACGATTGGTTCAAGCTACGCCTTGCTGAGCGACTCGTCGTTCTGTGTCGACGCAGTCAACGCCTCCGGCGCCTCCAACACCGCCGCCTGCGAAGCAGCCTTCGTGAAGCCCCACTCCGACACCGCCTCGATACAGGTTCTGGCGCAGTCGGGTGTCGAGGTTATCAAGGCCGATGATGTGACGATTGTTGAGCCCCGGTCGGCCTATGACGCCACGCTTTCCTACATCAACCTTGGTGGCAGTCCAGTTGGTGTTGGTCAGCTGATCGACATCGTTCCCTACAACGGTGATGGTGTGCTGGCTCCGAACTACTCGCCGCAGCGCTTCAATTCGGAGAACGGGTCGAATGCGAACAACGCGACGCAGACCGCGGACCCTGATGGGGCTGTCGATTTCGTGGCGATCGCGCCGTCGGCTGCTGGTGAAACGTTCGAGTACTCGACCGATCCACACGCGACGATCGACCATCGCCCATGCCACCCCGACAACTGGCCGGCTGGCGACACCGAAGCCACCAACGCCACCATCTCCCTGGTGTGTGAGCGGGGTCTGATCGACCCGGCCACCGACGTGCCCACCCTCGGCCAGGCCGGCACCGGCGCCACTACATGGGGTCCAGCCCCGGCCGTGGCCGCCGATGTGACCGCCATCCGGGCCTCAACCCCCGCATTCCCCGGCGGTCAACCGCAACGAGACCTCCTGCTGGAGATGAACACCGGCTTCGCCATTGAAGGCGACCTGTTCTGCAACAACTTTGGCGCCAACGCCGACATCATCACCCTCGACATCATCTCCAACGACGTGTGTGCCGAGGTCGTGGCTGGCTCCATCGGCGACTACGTATGGCATGACGCCAACTCCGATGGTGTCCAGGACGCTTCTGAAGACCCGATCCCCGGCGTCGACATCAAGCTCCTGGTGGAAGACCCGGCCAACCCGGGCTCCTACATCCCGTTCCAGATTCCCGACCCGAACAACCCGGGCCAACTCATCGACTACGTCGCAACGACCGATGCCGACGGCGCCTACCTGTTCGAGAACCTTCCATCGGGCAACTACCGAGTGATGGTCGACCCGACCACGCTCCCCCTCGATGCCCAGCAGACCTTCGACGACAACGGCGGCCTCGACAACATGAGCGACGTCAGCCTCTTCGGACCGAACAATCCCGAAACCCCCGACTCGGTCTACAGCGACGTCGACGACAACCTGGATCAGGACTTCGGCTACGTGTTCCCTGAAGTCGACCTGGCTCTCACCAAGGCGACCGCAGCCACGTTTGTGGTCCCCGGCCAGGACGTCACCTACACCATCACCGTCCACAACCAGGGCGACGTCGACATGGCTGACGCCACCGTCGCCGACTACCTGCCGGCCGGACTGAGCATGTCGGCCACCGACACCAACGGCTGGACCACCGATGGAACCACCCCAACCTCGGGCGGCGAAGGCGGCACCGTCTATGCCGTTGTGGCCGGACCGATCCCCGCCGGCGGCACCGCCACGATCGACATCGTGTTGACCGTCGCCCCCGGCGCCACCGCTGGCGACCTGGTAAACACCGCCGAGATCACCGGTATGACCGACACCCTCGGACGCGACCGCACCGGCGATGACATCGACTCAACCGCAGACGACACCGACGGCAACGACGCTGGCGGCGCCATCGGCACCGACCAGGACGGCCACATCGACGATGACGGCCTCGACACCGACGGAGACGGAATCCTCGACGAAGACGACTCCGACCCGGCCGCGGTGACCGTATGGCTTCCCGAAGCCGGCATCGACATCGAGAAGGCCACCAACGGCGTCGACTCCGACGAGGCTCCCGGCGAACTCATCCCCGCCGGTGAGACATTGAGCTGGACCTACGACGTCACCAACACCGGCACCACCGCCCTGGCCAACGCCACCGTCACCGACGATCAAGGCGTGACCGTGGACTGCGGCGACGGCACCAACACCATCGCCCTGCTGCTACCCGGCGAAACCATCACCTGCACCGGAACCGGAACCGCCACCGCAGGCCCGTACACCAACAACGCCGACGTGTCGGGCGACCCGATCGTGCCCGACTTCGCGACCTGCGGCTGCGACCCAGCCGACCCCGCCACCTGGCCCACCGACCCCGACGCCTTTACTCCGGCCCTCGGCAACGACGGCCAGCCGATGGGCCCGGTCGTCGACGAAGACCCGTCCAACTACACCGGCCAAGCTCCCGGCGCGGCCATCGACATTGAGAAGGCCACCAACGGCGTCGACTCCGATGAGGCCCCCGGCGAAACCATCGCCGTTGGCGACCCAGTGATGTGGACCTATGACGTCACCAACATCGGCACCACCGCCCTGGCCAACGCCACCGTCACTGACAGCCAGGGCGTGGCCGTGGACTGCGGCGACGGCACCAACGTCATCGCCCTGCTGCTGCCGGGTGAAGTCGTTACCTGTACCGGAACCGGAACCGCCATCGAAGGTCCCTACTCCAACGACAGCGATGTGACCGGCGATCCGGTCGTACCCGACTTCGCCACCTGCGGCTGCGACCCAGCCGACCCAGCAACCTGGCCGACCGACCCCGGCGCCTTTACTCCGGCCCTCGGCGACGACGGCCAACCCTTGGCCGCGGTCACCGACGAAGACCCGTCGAACTACACCGGCGAGGCCGCGACCCTCCCCTTCACCTCGGGGATCGACCTGGAAAAGGCGACCAACGGCGTCGATTCCGATGAGGCTCCCGGCGAGTCAATCAACGTCGGCGACGCCGTCACCTGGACCTACGTGGTAACCAACACCGGCACCGCAGCCCTGACCAACGTGACCGTCACCGACGACCAGGGCGTAGCCGTGGACTGCGGCGACGGCACCAACGTCATCGCCCTGCTCCTACCCGGCGAGATGGTGACCTGCACCGGAACCGGAACCGCCGTCGACGGGCAGTACACCAACAACGCCACCATCACCGGCGACCCGGCCGTACCGGACTTCGCCACCTGCGGCTGTGACCCGGACGACCCCGCCACCTGGCCCACCGACCCCGGCGCCTTCGGCCCAGCCACCGGCACCGACGGACAAACGTTGGGCCCCGTAACCGACGGGGACTCGTCGAATTACATCGGCCTGCCCCGCACGCTGGCGTTCACCGGTAGCGAAACGCGAGAGCTACTCCGCCTCGCCCTGGCCTCACTCCTTGTCGGTGCCCTCGCCCTTACCGCAGGACGCAGGACCACCCGACAAAGCGGAGTCCGCGTCTAAGACGGTGCTGACAGGCCCGCAGGGGCATCTGGCGGTTCGTGAAGATACTGGCTGACGATCCAGAGATGGCCGGCGGGATCCTGCAGGCGCCCCTCGCGGCGACCGTAGAAACGATCGTCTATCGGGATCATCACCTCGGCGCCGGCGGCCACCATCGCATCGCTAACGGCATCGGCATCATCGACCGACAGCGTCAACAACAGCGGCGAACCACCGAGCTGGGTGGGCGACCGGTTGATCGAACCATCAGCCTCGGTCAGCGAGAAGGTGGCATCGCCAATCCGGATATCGGCGTTGACGATCTCGCCGCTGGGCATGGCAAACCGGGAGAGTTCCTCCGCCTTGAGCGCGGTCACATAGAACTCGATAGCGGAAGCGGCGTCGTCAACAACCAGTCGGGGTTGTATTTGGAAAGAAGTCATGACCGCACCCTGACAGATGCCAGGGTGCTGGTCTTGAACATCTTGTCGCTCACCGATGTCGGAGCGTCAGAACGTGATGCCGCCGTTGGAAGATCCACAGGTTCGAGCATCGCTGGTGTTGCCCGAGCCGACGGCGCGAACCCGGTAGGTGTAGGTACCGGAATTTGGACTCACGTTGGTAAACGACCTTCCCGGCGCATCAACGCGACCGGCCCAGAAGAACGCCCCACCATTGCGAGACCGCTCCACGATGTAGCGCGATGCGCCATCGCGGTCGGCCGGAGTCCACGTCACCAACACGTCGTTGCCGGAGCGCCGGAAGAAACAGGAGGCAACGGCCCGGACCGCAGCCCCGCCACCACCACCGCCGACCAGGGGTTGTACCCCACCGCCACCACCAAGGGTCACGCCTCCGGTCGGGCTACACGTTCGCGTGGCCCGACTGCCGTTACCGGCGACGGTCACCACGCGATAGCGGTAGGTACCGGCCCGTACGCCGGTGTTATTGAAGCTGGTGCCCGAGTTGGTGCCAGCCCACAGGAAGGAGCCACCGTTGCGGGACCGCTCGACGATGAACCGCGAGGCGTTGTCGTTCCCCGCCCGGTTCCAGGTCACGTTGATTGCACTGCCACCGTTGGCCGAGGCTGAGCAGCTCGCAGGAGCGACTGCGGCTCCGCCGCCACCACCGCCGCCGTTGTCGGGGCACTGGCGCACGAGGGCGTTCACTGACCGCCCTCCGGCCTGGGTCATGTCACCGCCAAACCAGACACAGCCATCGGAAGCAGCCTTGATGGCCCACGGCCCGGCGCGGCCCCGAAACTCCGGCTGGTACGAGGCGTCGTAGCGGGCGGTGGTGGCGTTGAAGGCCATCGCCAATCGAACCCGTTGGGACTGACCAGTAAACCCACCGGTGAAGGAACTCTTGATATCGACACCACAGTGACAGCTGGCGTAGATGGTGTTGCCAACCCGTTCGATGGCCTGGAAGTCGCCGCCACCCGGACCGACCTGGGCAAACCCGGTGTAGTGCCAACCAAAGACTGACAAGTCGTTGGCGTTCAGCGTCCAGAGCGTGTGCTCCGAACCGGCCACCCACACGAAGTTCCCGGTAGCGAGTACGTCGTAGTGGAACGTGGTTTCGAAGAGACCTTCGGGTGATGGGAGCGGGAACGGGTTGTTCACACCGTTGGTGGCGCCACCGCTGTGGTTGACCACCGCGAAGTTGGCGGTGTCAGCCGAACCATTCACGCTGTTGAAGAAGCCAACCAGGTACACGCGATTACGGCCAGCGTCGGCATCGATGCCTCGAACCGTTCCGCCCTGCACCCGCGGTCGCCACGAGCGGTCGATCACACCGCTGTTGGCCGACGCTCGCAATACGCTGCTCGCCGCGAACGACCCGGTGCTGTCGCTGGCGGTGGTAAAGAACCCGCCGAGATACACAAAGCCATCACTGTCGACGTGAACATCGCGCACGGTTACCGCACTGCTGTTGCCGCCCACCTGCAACGAGTATCCGTTGCTGATGGCGCCGCTGCTGTTCAGGGCCACAAACGAGTTTCGGCTCTGGCCGTTCACCTGGGTGAACTTGCCACCAACCAACAACTGGTTGCCGTTCGGCGTGGCCTCGATCGACCAGACCGGACCGTTCAGGTTGGGCCGAAACGAACTGATCCATTCGCCGGTGCTCGCGGAGAATGCGGCCAGGAACTGCTGGTTAACTTGGCTGCCGTTGGCCCGCACCACCTGCTGGAAGCGACCGCCGACATAGATTCGGTTTCCGATCTGTTCGATGGTCCACACCTCGGCGATGGGCGTGCCGGGTCCACTTTGTGAGTCGAGGCCAGCAACACCGTCGGCGTTCCTGGGAGCCGGGTTGAGCTGCGCGGCGGCTGGCGACAGGTTGCCGCCAACCAGCAACGCCATGGCGGCAACGACAAACGCCACTACTACCTGGGCCAACAACCGCTGGCCACCGCGGCGCGAGGTGCGGTCAGGGGTGGAAACACCTGGTTTGGCATCTCGGCTGGTCTTCGGAGCTTTGGCAACGCGGAACAACATGGTTCACCTCGTTCGGGGGATGAATCGAGCGACCGAACACGCAAACAAGAGATCCGGATTCAAGCCGCCGAGCATGGATCGATGGCGAGCCTCGCGAGGCTTGCCTAACGTCGTTCCGGACACTAGTCCGACATCCGATTGCAGGAAAGTCAGAACCGCGGCCGATGGCCACGCCTTAGGCAACGTTCCCAGGCCCCGCCTGCACCGGATCCCGGCCGCTACGGGCGCATCACATGGTTCACCATCTCGCCACCGTCTCGATGCAGGCGCTTTGGTGAGACACCAGCAAAGTGCACCACCTCCCGAGTCAGGTGCGCCTGATCGGCCAAACCAAGCTCCGCGGCCAACACCGCCAACGGTGGTGCGCCGCGATGTCGCATGGCCGAGACCGAACGGTTAAAGCGACAGACGCGTTCGTAGTGCTTCATACCCACCCCCACCGAACGACGGAAACTGGGCAC
The DNA here is from genome assembly GCA_937925845.1 of uncultured Acidimicrobiales bacterium. Classification (GTDB taxonomy): domain Bacteria; phylum Actinomycetota; class Acidimicrobiia; order Acidimicrobiales; family CALAML01; genus CALAML01. Next base: position 10,417 of record CALAML010000150.1, read on the forward strand.
CAAACGCCGACGGTCCACCCCCAGCATCCCTGGTACCGCCACCGCCGCCGCCCCCAAGCGGATGGCGCGTTCGGCTTCGAAAATCGACGGAATCAAGGCGCGGGGGCCAGCCAACATCGGCGATGCTGACCCCGCGCGCCCCTTAAGGAGCGCAGTCTCAAGCTCAGCGAGACCAGCGGGGCCGGCCAGGCTCGAGAGGCGCTCGACCAGCGACCCAAACGACCACACCGCTTCCAATGGCACCGTGTCGTCGGATGATTCGTCGCCACCAACGGCCAGAAGCACCGCGGCGGCCCCAGCCACCAACGACACACCCCAGGCCCGCTGGTCGGTGCGCCGCTCGATCAACTCGGCGCGCGTCTTCGGCCCAACAAAAAGGGACCGGTCTTCGCTCAGAATCAGCTGGGCCCGACAAGTAGGCAGGATCCACTCGCTAGCCACAGGGTGATCTCCAGGCTCGGGCTCAACCGACCAGAGACGATCAACCAAACCCGCTAACCGGGGATCCCGAGGGGCCCGCGAAACCAACCGCATCAACCCCACAGTACTGATCGGGCCGCTCCGGCGGGGATAACGGCGCGCCCGCAGGGTATTCTGGGCCATGGTTCAGCTGATTGCGCAGCTCTCCGATGTGCACCTTGGCGGCAGGACAGCCGGTAGCGGCGAACGATTCTCCCAAGCCATCGACGAGATCAACTCGATGACCCGACCACCGCAGCTGGTGGTGATGACCGGCGACATCACCGAAGACGGCACCGACGAACAATGGGCCGAGTTTGAAGAACGGGTCGCCGCCCTCTCGGTGCCCTGGGAAGTCATCGCCGGCAACCACGATCGTGCCGTCGACAATCTCCGCGGGCATCGGACCACCACGACGGGAACGCTTCGACTGATCCTGCTCGATACCAGCAGCGATGAGTTCACCGCAGACGACGCCGACTGGCTCGACGCCGAACTGGGCTCCGACGACTCCCGCACCGTGGTGGCTATCCATCAGCCACCCTTCGAAACCGGTCTCTGGTGGATGGACGCCGTCGGCCTGGCCGGAGGCGACCGCTTCGAAGCGGTCATCCGCCGCCACCCTCATGTGGAGCTGGTCATGTGCGGCCACGTCCACCGCCCCATCACCACGAACTGGGGAGGCTGCGCCGTGTTTGTGTGCCCCTCCACCGAGTCCGCAGCAGCGATCGACTTCGACCCCAAGCACGAACCCGCCACCACCGCCGAAGCGCCAACCATCGCCATGCACGCCTTCACCGAAACCAGCGTGATCAGCCATATCCTGCCGATCGGACCAGCCGCCGACCGCTCCATGATCAGCCAGACCTCGCCCGACTTCGTCGAATGGGTCAGAGAAAAGAACCAAACCCGCCCGACCGACTTCAGCTAGCGATCCAACACCAACGAGAACTCCATGACCGCTTCGGTGGTATCGCCGATCGTGGCTCCGAAGTCTTCCAGCTCGATGTCGGACGAGCCGACAATGACCAACTGCTCGCCCACGATGGTGCCGTCGAGGTTGATGGTGAGCGGCTGGGTGACCTCCTTGACGGTGAGCTCGCCGGTGATCTCAAAGGCCACGAGGGCATCGGCCACCGGACCATCCTCGGGCAGGTCGAGATCGATCGGCTTGGTCAACACAAACGAGCTGTCGGGAAACCGGTCGGTCTCCAAGCCCTCGTCGCTCAGATGATCATCCCGCAAGGAGCTGTCGCTCTCGAGAGCAGCGAGATTGGCATCGATCGTCACCTCGGTCACCACCGACTCCTCGATGACCACCGAACCCTCGACCTCCGGCGACCGCCCCACGGCCAAACCCGCGGCGCTGTCGGCCCGATATCCAACAAAGGTCGATTCGGTCGGCGTCACCGTCCACACCCCATCGATCGAACCAACACCTTGGGTTGGGGCCTCGGACGTCACCGTGGTCTCAGTGCTCTCACTTGTCTCGGTAGGAGCCGTGGTCTCGCTTGTCGTTGGCTCGCTTGTTGGCGCAGACTGCTCCTGCTCTTCGGCTACCGCGGCTGCGGTCTCCTGCAGGCTGACCTCCTCGGGCTCAGCGGAGAACAACCCCAGCAGCCAGGCGACACCGGCGAGGGCAGCTACCACCACCACGGCTCCGACTCCTGCGAACCACCGGAGCTTTGAACGCCTAGCACTCATGACGGCTTCAACCACCTGGGCCGCTTAGGTAGTCCCGGCCGGTAATTCGTTTGGCCGAAACGTTCGCCACCTCTACCTTCAGACGTGGCCCCGGTGGCGCCAGAGGCGGAAGGCACATGGTTGGCTACGGCGGTTCGACTCCGCCCTTGGACCCACTCCTATCTGAGTAGTTCCGTCCCTCACATCGCTCGCCACTCCGGGGCCACCTTTCTTACCCAACAGCAATCCCGCACTATCAATCCCGCACTATCGATCCCGCACTATCAATCCCGCACTGCGGGGAGGTGAAACCACCATGACCACCACTACCCAGAACCCCAATGTCAAGAACCCCAATCGAGACGTCATCATCAGCGATACCCACCGCGGCCTTCGCTACGAGGACGGCCGACTGACCGATGTCCTTGAGGCCGGCCGCCACGGTCTGCCCCGCAAGCGGTGGTTCGGACCGACCCCGCTGGTGGAGATCCGCCTGGTCGACATGCGTGAGCGCGAGTTCACCATCAAGGGCCAGGAGATCCTGACGTCGGACAAGGTGGCGGTGCGAGTATCGATCGTCACCCAGTTCCGGGTCACCGACCCGGTCGCCTGCTCGGAGCGCGTCGCCTCCTACGAAGACCGGCTCTACTCCGACGTGCAGCTGGCGGCCCGCCGGTCGCTGGCCACCATGACACTGGAGGCCATCCTCACCAACCGCAACCAGCTGTCGGAAGACATCCTGGCTGAGGTCACCGGTGTGGCCGCCGGATACGGCGTGGCGATCCTGCGTTCCGACGTGAAGGATCTCGTGTTTCCCGGCAACCTGCAGTCGATCATGAACCAGGTACTGTCGGCCGAGCGACTGGCTGAGGCGCAGCTGGTCGAAGCTCGAACCGCAGCCGAAAAGGCCAAAATCGAGTCCGAGGCCCAGCTCGAGACCCAGCTGGGGGCAATGCGGGTTCGCATCGAAGCCGAGAAGCTGGCGGCCGAGTCTGATGCCGAGATCGCCCGGCTCAAGGCCGAGGCCGACGCCGACGAGCTCCGACTGCGAGCCGAAGGCGCCGAGGCCTACGCCGAGAACCCGGCACTGCTGCGAATCCGTGAGCTCGAGGCCGTAGAGGCCCTGGGCACCAACGGAAACGCCCGCATCTACCTCGGCGTAGACCGCCACGCCGACTCGTAAGGGTTGGCTAGTTGTAGCTGACGATCTCGTATTCGATGCCGTCGTGATCGTGGAAGTAATACCGGCGGCCGGGTTCGTAGTCCCCATGTGTATGGGTCTCGTACCCGGCCGCCAGAATCTTCGCCTCGATGGCGTCGAGATCATCAACCAACAGGGCGATGTGGTTGAGGTTGCCGAGGCTGCCTCGTGGCGCCATCGGTTCCGGTTCGGAATCGGTGGTGTAAATCGCCAGGTAGTCATCGCCGTTCTCGGGCCCACCCACATGGATGGTGCGGCCACCGAGTAGCGACTCGCCCTTCCACCGAATAGTCCAGCCGAAAACATCGACCAGCATCGCAGCTGTCCGCTCGGGATCGGTCACGGTCACGTTTACGTGTTCAAGTGTTGTTGCCATGACTCTGTTGTAATATCTCAAGTAATGTTGAGGTCAAGCGATTCTTCAAAATATTCACCGGAGCATCTGCTCACGATCGGGGCCGTCGCCGAGCGAACCGGCATGGCGGTGTCGGCCATCCGCTTTTACGAGGAGCAGGGCCTGGTCGAAGCGATCCGCGCCAAGTCGGGCCACCGCCGGTTCCGACGCAGCACCATCCGCCGACTGTCGTTTATTCGCGTCTGCCAGACACTCGGCTACACGTTGGGCGAGATCCGAGACCAACTCGACCACCTGCCAGAGGGCCGCACCCCAACCGAAGCCGACTGGTCGGCCATGGCCGAAGGCTTCCGCGGCGAAATCGATGAACGCATCCAGGGCCTGGAAGCACTCCGGGACCGCCTTGAGGGCTGCATCGGATGCGGCTGCCTGTCACTCGAACTCTGCGCCATCCTCAACACCGAGGACGTTGCGGTCAACCTGGGCAGCGGCCCCCGATGGCTCCTCGGCGACACGCCCGAGATCTAGGAGTCTCCTAGGTTGGATCGCCCGCCGACCCATCGAAGATGGGTTGAAGCTTCTTGGCGGCCAAACCACTCAGGCCCAACGACGCCACCAGCGCAATCAAACGACGAATCGACATGGCTCAAGCCTAATGGTGAATGATTGGCGCTATGGATGACGAGCCGGTTCTGGTTGCCAAACGGGACGATGGTGTGGCAGTGGTGTCGATCAACGACGATCCGCTTAACCGGATGTCTTTGGAGTTTGTTGACCGTATGGAAGAAGTGGTGGCCGACATCGCCAGCGACGATGCAGTGAGGGCCTTTGTGATCACGGCGGAGGGCACCACCAACTTTTCGGTGGGGATGAACCTCAAGCAGTTGGGTGCTGGCGTCGCCGCGGCGGGCGACATCGATGCCTTCTTTGACCAGCGGCTGCGGCTGATCGGCGCCATCGAGACCATGGGCAAACCGTCGGTGGCCACCTTGTTCGGCTACTGCCTTGGCGGCGGGCTCGAACTCCCCCTCGGCTGCACTTTTCGCCTGGCGGCCACGGAAGGGGCCAGGATCGGCTTACCGGAAATGGACCTGGGCAGCGTTCCGGCCTGGGGCGGGAGCGCGCGCTTGGCCAAGTGCGTGGGCCGAGACGCGGCGCTCGACATGATCCTGCGGGCCAAGAAGATTAGCGGGCCGGAAGCACTCGCCATCGGCCTGGTGAGCGAGATTTGGCCGGTGGACGAACTCAAGGACAAAGCAATAGCCCTGGCCGCCGAACTTGCCGCTCAACCCCGGCTGGCGGTCGAGGCCATGCTCGACGCGCTGCATGACGCCGAAGACAAGACGCTCGCGGAACTCCTCGCCGCGGAACGGCGAGGAGTGCACAAAACGATGGGTACCCCGGACGCTACCGAGGGGATGATGGCGTTTCTCGAAAAGCGGGATCCGGTGTTCAACCAAAACCCGGCTGATGACTAGTCGTTCGTGCCCTGCAGATCGTGGTCGGAGTCGAGGCGAACCTCGGCCTGACTGCGGGCCACCTTGGCCATCACCTCGCTGACATCGACCGAGCCGGTAATGGCCTCCATCACGTCATCACTGTGGACCAGCTCATGGAAGTCCAGCAGATCGTCGTGATCGATCATCGGCCCGCTTGGGCGTTCCTTGATCTCTGCGGGCATATGCCACACCGTGGACTGGACTCCGGCCCGCACCAGCATGTCGACGGTTCTGGAAGCCACCGGCTTCACCATCACCATTTCGCAGTGCGGACACCGGAAGTAATACGTACTCGTGTCGTCGGCAGACGAAGTGCGCACCTTCACATCTGCCACTGTCAGTTCCAGCTCGCCGCAGTCGATGCAGCTCGCTCGGATAATTGCCACTGTTTGCTCCCGAGATCATCATTGAGGTTGTACAAGATTGCGCCTCCTCCGGCGCCGAACCACTCTGTCGGCTCCTCGCCAATTCAGTTGAGCCAATCGACAGAGAATCACCAAGAATTCCCGCGCTTGAGGGAACCGAAGCCCCCACCACTGCGTCTCATGCGAGACACCTGCCGCGAACCAACCGACGAAGCGAGAGCAATGTGAACACCACCACCCCCGGGCACCAACACCTCGGCCGCCGAACCCGGCTGCTTGTTCCGATGCTGGTAGTCGCCCTCATTGCCTCCATCACCGCCATCGCCACCGCGCTGAACCCCTCCCCGGCCGGCGCCACCTCCTGTGCCCCACCCCAACCCGGCGACAGTGAGCTCGAACTCATCCTCATCGGCACCGTTGCCTCCCGCACCAGGTCCGGTGTGGACATCCCCTCGCTCGGGGCACCAGCCGACTTCTACACTCACCGACTCACCAACGTCCGAGTACTCAAGGGAGTGGTCCCGACCGACCTGCGTATCGTGGCTCCCGAACAAAACGGCATCAACCTCGGCCTAACCCTCACCGAAGGCCGGCGCTACGGCTTTGCGTTCTATCGAGTCGACAGCAATCGGCTTGAAGTTGGCGTCTGCACCGCGCTCACGCCTGGTGAAGTTCGGGCCCTGGTCGCGGCACCGCCGGCGTGCACCATCACCGGAACGCCCGGCGATGATGTGCTCAAAGGAACCCCTGGCAACGACGTGATCTGCGGCTACGGCGGAAACGACACTCTCCACGGGCTCGGCGGCAACGACATCCTTCGCGGCGGGGACGGCAACGACACCCTCCTTGGCGGCACCGGCCGAGACATTCTGCTGGGCCACCGTGGCAACGACCTCCTTCGCGGCGGCAAGGGCGGCGACGCTCTACGCGGCGGACCCGGAACCGACCGCTGCTTCGACCCGGCCGCCGGCCGAACCGTCGGCTCGGCTTGCGAGAAGGGATCCGTAGCCATCGCCACCTCGCTGACCGCGGCCCGAGCCTGGTGGAACAACGCAGACGTCGATGAGTTCGCCTACCAACTCACGGTCGAGTGCGAACAACTAGATGCCTGTTCCTTCTTCAGCGGCGTGGTTGTGGCCGACGGCGAAGTCCGCACCGAGGACCCGTCGCTCACCGGCTTCGGACCCGAGGAACTCTTCGACATGGCGGCCGAGAGCATCGACAACAACGTTGCCGTTCGCTTCCATCCCCGTCTCGGGCTCCCCGTCGCCTTCGAAAACGCCGACGGCGAGGCGGTTCAGGTCCGGCGGCTCCAGAACCGCACGCTGATCCGCAACCGGGTCGAAAGGGCACAACAACGGTGGCTGGATGCGGGCATCGACGATTACACCTTCGAGACCCAGACCAGCTGCTTTTGCGCCGGGGTTGGCTTCTCCCAAATCACAGTGGTCGACAACTCAGTCATGGAGGTCACCCCGCTCGATGCGGATATCTTCGCTCCGCAGAACCCACCGACGATCCCCGGCCACTTCACTGAGATCACCGAGGCCCTCAACGGCACGGTGGCCCAGGTTCAGGTGAGCTTCGACACCGAACTCGGCTACCCAACCGACTACTACATCGACGTGTCGGAACTGATCGCGGATGAGGAAGCGGGAGTCACCATCCGCAACCTGTCACCGACCGGCTAGTCGACCGTCGTCGGCACGCGCCGGATCGCACCGGATCGGTGCGACACTAGCGCCATGGAATCCCTCTTCTGGCTCGCCGGCACGCTGGCGGCCCACGCCATCTGGAGCGTGAGCGACGGCAGCCCCCTGGTGCCGATGATCGGCCACGACCTCCGCGACGGCAAGCAACACATGATGCGCCTCCTCGGCGACAACCTCGAAGATGGCGTGGCCCTCGGTCGCCAACGCCTCGAAACCAACGAAGACGACGCGGCCCGGGCCGTGCTGGTCTTTGATGCCTTCTTCACCGACGACAAGGGCGAAACCGAAGCGGTGATGCTGGATGGCCGCGACTACGACCACGGCGGCAACTTTGCCCTAGCCGTGCCCTACCGCAACGCTTCGACCCCGGAGGGTTTCGCCGTCCGACCACCCAAATTCCTGTCGTTCAGCGGCGGCGAAACCGAGCTCGAACCGTTGGCCGAAGTGTTCTTCCAGGGCGTCGACGCCCACACTGAAGCGGCCCAAGCCTGGCACCGCTACTGGTCCCCGAACGAGTGACGGCGGCCCGGCGCCGTTACGCGGCAGCCTTTGTTGTCACCATCGTGGTCGGCGTCGCCAGCCGCATTTTCGTCACCGGCCTGCTGGTGTTCGACAAGTACCTGGGCGACGCCCTCTATGCCGTGGCCATCTACCTCGTACTGGCCATGGCCTTTCCCGAGCGACGCCCCGCCGAACGGGCCGCCCTCACCACAGTGGCAGTGTTGGCGGTCGAGTCGTTCCAGCTCACCGGATGGCCGGCCGACTGGCGCGCCGACGGGTCACCGGTACTCCGATTTATCTCGGTCGTGCTCGGCGCCAAGTTCGGCTGGTGGGACATCGTGGCCTACCTGGTCGGCATCGGCGCCATCACCGGCATCGACCGCTCTCGCCTCCATCAGGACTCCCGCTCGGAAAGCAATCGATGACCCGAACCCGACTCCGCGATACCGAATTTGTCGCGTTTATGGCCCTGGTTAGTGCGATGGGGGCGTTGGCTATCGACATGTTGCTGCCGGCATTTTCGGATATGCGGCCCGACTTTGGCCTGGCCGAGGACTCCCCGGCGCTGGGGCTGACCCTCACGCTGTTCTTCATCGGGTCGGGGATCGGCCAACTGGTCCTGGGCCCACTCGCCGATGCTGTTGGCCGCAAGCCGGTGATGGTGGCATCGATGACGCTGTATGGCCTCGGGGCGCTGGCCAGCGCTCTGGCCCCCACCCTCGGGTTTCTTTACGCGGCCCGTTTCGCCTGGGGCGTAGCCGCGGCCGGGCCGCGGGTGCTGAGCCAGGCGATTGTCCGCGACCGCTACCAGGGCGACGACATGGCGCGGGTCATGTCGCTGATCCAGGCCATCTTCTTCCTGGGCCCCGTGGTGGCCCCGATCATCGGCGCCGGCCTCGTGGCGGTCGGCTCCTGGCGCTGGGTAATGGCCTTTGGCGTAGCCAGCGCCGCCGTGGTGTTGGCCTGGTCGACCCGCCTCGAGGAGACGCTCAGCGACCAGAACCGGCGAGCGTTTCAGATCGATGCCATCACCTCCGGATTCTCCGCGGTGTTTCGCAACCGCACCACCACCCTCTATGCCTTGTCGGTGTCGTTTTCGTTCGCCTCGATCTTTGCCTTCCTCGGCAGCGTCGAGTTGATCGTTGACGACGTGTTCGACCGGGCCGGGATCTTCGTGCCGCTCTTTTCCGTCCTCGCCCTCGGACTCGGCTTAGTGGCCTTCACCACCAACCGGCTTTTGCAACGCACCCCGGGTCGGGTCCTGGCCCTGCGGGCAGGCGTCGCCATGCTTGCAGCCTCGGCGGTGCTCGCCGCCATCGCCCTCGCAGGAGAAGGCGAACCCAACTTCTGGCTGTGGATCATCGTGTTCGGCGCCTGCAACGGCGCAAACGTGGCCTATTTCCCGGTGGCCACCAGCCTGGCGATGGAGCCGATGGGCGAACAGGCCGGCACCGCCGCCGCAGTTATCGGTTTCATCAGCGCGGTCATCGGCTCGGTACTGGGCGGCCTTGTGGACCGGGCCTTCGATGGCTCGGTCACACCGCTCTCGCTGAGCTTTGTCGCCTTCACCGGCGTTTCACTGGTGCTGCAGCTGTGGGCTCGCAAAGAAATGGCGGAGGTGGACGGGAATCGAACCCGCCTGTGAAGGATCACTCCACACACCCGCTTTGAAGGCGGGGGAGCCCACCAGGTACTCAGACACCTCCCAGACCCGAAATGGTATCTGGATCAGGCCCGTTTAAACAGAAGTCTGATCAAACAGAGGTCTGATCAAACAGAGAGCAGATCCCGGGCGCCGGTATCGCTGGAGGGGTGGCGCAGCTTCGACATGGCCCGGGCTTCGATCTGGCGAATGCGCTCACGGGTGAGGTTGAAGTGCTCGCCAACCTCTTCGAGGGTGCGAGGCTCGCCACGGTCGAGACCGAAACGCAGCTTCAGAATCTCACGCTCACGCTCGTCGAGCGGAGCCAGCAGCCGGGAAATCTCCTCGGGAAGCAGCGCGGTAGCGGCTACCTCAAAGGGAGACTCGGCCGAACGGTCTTCTACGACGTCGCCAAGTTCAGCATCGCCATCTTCTCGAAGCGGCTCCGACAGTGACAGCGGCTCAGCGGCAAAGCGCAGGGCCTCGGTCACCTTCTCTTCCGGCATTTCAACTTCGATCGAGAGCTCCGAAAGCGTCGCCGGACGGCCCAACTTCAGCTCGAGGCGAGCCCGAGCCTTTTGCAGCCGAGCCAAGGTGTCTCCGGCGTGAACCGGGAGACGGATGGTGCGGCCGGTGTTGGCGATACCGCGGGTGATGGCCTGACGGATCCACCAGGTGGCATAGGTCGAGAACTTGAAACCCTTACGCCAGTCGAACTTCTCGACCGCGTGCATCAGGCCCAGGTTGCCTTCCTGGATGAGATCGAGCAGCGGCAGGCCCGAAGCCTGGTACTTCTTGGCGATCGAGACCACCAAACGAAGGTTGCTCTGTACGAAGGTGCGCTCGGCGTCTTCGCCTTCACGAAGGGCACGGCGCAACTCGCGCTTGCGGGCCGGGGTGGGGCTGGCGCCAGGGGCTTCCATCTCCGCCCGAGCAGCCGCTCCGGCCTCGATGGCCTGGGCCAAACGAACCTCGTCCTCTTTGGTCAGTAGCGGGTACTGTCCGATGTCGGTCAGGTAGAGCCGGACCAGATCCTCTTCATCCCGCTCAACTCTCTCCTTGGCCAACGTGCGACCTTTCCGCTGAAGTGGGGGACGGGTGAAAATCCGAATCGCCAGAAGCTTGACAATTCGATCTCTGGAGGTTACCGGCACAACTGGCAAACGGCTCCGACTTTTAAGATACAGAAGCAAAGAGCTTCTGAGTAGGGCTCAAGGGCACATTTCACTCAATTCGACCCATAAAGGGGTCAACCGACCTATCTGGCGGCTGGTCATGATGCGCCCTGTGACCCATGTCAGACTACGGATGGGCCACACAGTCCTGTAGAACAACCCGTTTGGAGCCCCGGTGAGCAACGAAGTAGACGACATCGAAGTGGCCATGGTGACCATGACCTTCGATACCACCGACATGGAGACGCTTTTGGGCGTGTTGTCGAAGTACGTGGTGATCAGCCGCAGTCAGGATGGCTGTCGCAACATCGACCTGGGGGCGTCGACCACCGTGGAGGGTCGGTTCATGATCGTGCAGAAATGGGAGTCGATCGAAGCCCAACAGGCCCACTTCGACTCACCGGCCATGATCGAAATGGCCGAATCCTGCCGTGGCATCCTGTCGAAAGCACCCACGATCGACCTGATCGAACCGATCACCGTTCACGACCTGAACTGAGTGAGAACGCTGACCTGCGTTAGACCGCGGCCTCCGGGCGAGCGGCGGCGGCGTCATCACTCAACGACACGATTTCGGCCCAGGTAAGGCTCTCTGCGGTCCACAGCCGGTCAAAGGCGGCGTCGCCGGTATCGGTAAAGCCGTGGCGGTTGCGGAAGTTATACAGCCGGCGCTGGCGCTGACTGCGAAAGCCGAGCCGATCGAGCCGGCCCACCACATAGGTGTTCCACGCGGTGGCGACCAGCAGCGAAATTTCCTCGTTGGGCGGAACCTCGCCGAAGTCCTCCGACCGCCGATCGGCAGCCATCAACAACAGCCGGCCCACGATGGTGCGGGCGGCCTCAGGCTGGAACTGACGGATCCGCTTCGGATCCTCGAAGGCGCCACCCTCAACAAAGATCTCGACCGGGTCGATACCGCGGAGTTCGTTGCCGATCAGGGGAATGTCCTGATCGATCTCCACCGTGATATCGACACTCGCATCGTGGCCGACCGTCTCGGCCACTTCGGTCACCAACGCCAGAATTGTCCCGTGGTCGAACTCGACCATGGTGAACTCTTCCGGAGTAACGGTTATCACGCAGATGCCCCCACGGACTCGACCGATGCGGTTTCGTTCTTCGCCTCGAGGGCGTCGGCAGCGATGGCGTCGATTTCTTCGTCGTCGAAGCCGGCCAACTCCCGGAAGCGGCGGGCCAGGCGAACCGGGCTGTCCTCGTCGTCGCCGCGCAAACCGTTAAAGGAAAACAGCTTGTCGACCACCCGCTGGAATTCGAGAGCCCGGGTGCGACGCTCGGGATCGTTGGCGGTGATCTTGCGTAGCCAATCCGAACCCATCTTCACGTGGGTGACCTCATCGGCGAGCATCCAATCCTCACAGAAGGTAAGGACCGGGTCGCCGGCGATCTTGCCGAACTCCCGCATCGAGTTGAACACATCGATGGCCAGACCCTCGAGAGCCCGGTTTACCCCGGTCAGCCGCAGAATCGGATCCGGGTTGCAGGCGGCCCGATACAGAAAGGCCGACTCGCCGAACTCGCCGATCTCGGTGCCCATATGCTCTGACAGCTTGATCGAGATCTCCACATGCCGGGACTCGTCCCAGCACTGGCGGGCCATGTCGAGCTTCAGCTCAAACGGCACCTGGTACTCATCGGATCCGGCCTCGAAATCCCAGCAGGTGCGACCGGCACCCTCCAACGCCTGAATCTCGCCGACAAAGATGCCGTGCATCATCGACCGAGCCCCGTCGGGACCACCACGCTGGCTCGGCTTCAGCCGGGCTGAACGCGGGTTTGAAGCCCCGTTCGAGCGCGGATCTTCAATCCGGGCCTCGGCCGGCACCCGCACGAACCGGTCGTCGCGGGCCAGATCCTCGGGTGGAAAGAGATTGCGCATAGCTCGTACCTCTTGTTCAGAGTTCTACTGTTCCGGGATGTCGTAGGGGTCACCAATAGTGCCTGGCCCCGTAATTCCCCCTGCTTTCACCATAAGCTTTTCCAGCTCGGCTTGTCGGGCGGCGGCCCGATCCACCTCTTCAGGGGTGGTGATGATCGATTGCAACATCATCTCGCCGTCGCGCCAGTCGGCGTACTCATCCTGGAGGATGAAGTCGATCGAGCGGATCGTTGGGGCGTCGGTGATCTCGCTCGTGTTGTTGCGGTGGTAGGTGTACGCGGCAATCTTGTGGGGGATCAGCACCCGGTAGACGCCAACCAGCTTCTCGATGGTCTGCTCGGCCGCTTCGGGCTCGGTCATGGCATCGACAAAGGCCACCATCTCGTCGTTGGGTGGCTCGGTCAGACGCTCGGGGTTCATCTCCCGCAGCTCAGGCAGGCGCTTGTGCCACAGCTCGGCATGCCAGGCATGGTGATAACAGTGGGAACCGAGGCGCATCTTCACGTCGAGCTCCGGCACCGTGGCCACCCATCCGCCGAGCACCTCGAAGAGCCGCATTTCGATCCACTTGTAGTTGCCGACCCGACGGGCCGACTCCTCCACATCGAACGATCCCGGCAGCTGCCGGCGGTCCCACGGCGCAAACGCCGCTCTCGGCTTCTTCGGATCGGCCACTAGCCCTCCCTCAAGTCAGGTTCCGCCAGCGTAGGCCCCAGCGGAAGAAATTGCCGAAATCCGGACAAAAGTTCGTTACGGCGATTGGCCCCGGCTTGGGATGAAACCAGCGCCGACCGGGTTAGAAACAGCGTGCGACCACTCAACAACGACGACTGGCTCTACGAATCCAACTGCTTTGTGTGCGAGGCAAAGAATTCGGCCGGACTCCAGATCCCGTTTCATGCCGACGACGACAACCAGCGCGTCGTCGCCGAGTTCGACCTGGATGACCGCTTCTCCGGAGCCCCAAGCCTGCTTCACGGCGGAGTCACGCTCGCCGTTCTCGATGAGGTTCAAGCCTGGGCCACCATCGCGCTGGCCCACCGCTTCGCCCTCACCGCCTCAACCCAATGCACCTTTGTGGAGCCGGTCTTTGTCGGCCACCGCTACCGGGCCATCGGCCGGATCGACCAGGTCACCGACACCGAGATCACCACCACCGGCGAGATCCGCGCCGTGGCCGACGACCGGTTGTGCACCAAGAGCACCTCGACATTCACCATTCTCTCCGAAGCCAAGATGCGCGAAGTACTCGCCGACGACGCCGAAGCCTCGGCCCCGGTCGAGCACCAGGACTATCTTCGCTGAATGACCTCCTACCCAATCGGTATTGCCGGCCAACCCTGGGGCGCCGCGGAAAAGCAGGCCTGGTTCGAGTCACAATCGGTGCAGCGCAGCTACGCCGATGAAGTACTGACCAGGATCGACTCCCTCGACGACACCGCCGAGGTGATTCCCTACGGGTCGCTCCCGGTCGACCCTGAGCGCTACCCGCTGCGGGCGATCCGAATCGCCGCCAGTCGGCCCGACGCGCCCTGGGCGCTCATCACCGGCGGGGTGCACGGCTACGAAACCAGCGGAGTGCAGGGGGCGCTGGCGTTTGTGGCCGACCACGCCGCGGCCTACCGCGACCGAGCCAACCTGCTGGTGGCCCCATGTGTCAGCCCGTGGGGATATGAAGTGATCCACCGTTGGAACCCGAACGCCCTCGACCCGAACCGTTCGTTTGTGGCCGACAGCCAGGCCGAAGAATCGTCGGCGCTGATGACCTTGGTTGCCGAGCTCGGCAACGACTTCGTGATGCACATGGACCTGCACGAAACAACCGACACCGACGAAACCGAGTTTCGACCCGCCCTCGCGGCCCGCGATGGCAAGCCCCACGAGCCCGGCACCATTCCTGACGGCTTCTACACCGTCGGCGACACCAACAACCCGCAACCCGAATTCCAGGCCGCGATCGTGGCTGGCGTCGAAGCGGTCACCCACATCGCCCCACCCGACGCCGCTGGCGAAATCATCGGCGAAACCCCAACCCAGCACGGCGTGATCAACTACCCGAACCGGCCATTGGGGCTCTGTGCTGGCATGACCGACGCCCGCTTCACCACTACCACTGAGGTCTACCCCGACAGCCCCACCGCCTCACCGCAGATCTGCATCGACGCCCAGATCGCCGCGGTGAAAGCCGGGCTGGACTTTGCACTCGCTACCGTTTTGTAGGTGCAGCTTCGATCCAGCCGACTCACCGTGCGCCTCGGGGCGCTGAAACGAAACTTCGCCCGTCTCGACCAGGAGTCGGGCGCCAGTCGAACCGGCGCCGCGGTGAAAGCCGACGGCTACGGGCTCGGCGCCACCACCGTGGTCCGCACCCTCTGGGATGCGGGTTGTCGGGAGTTCTTCGTGGCCAGCGTCGACGAAGGTATCGAAGTCCGCCAGGCCCTGACCGAAGTGGCCGCCGTCGGCTTCGACGACCCATCGGCCAACATCAACGTGTTTAACGGCGCTATGCCCGGCACCACCGACGAACTGGTGGCCCACGACCTGGTGCCGCTGGCGATCAGCCTCGAACAACTCGACGGCTGGCGGGCCGCGGCCGCCGCCGCGGGCCGAACCCTTCCCGTGGGCCTGCACTTCGATACCGGCATGGGCCGCACCGGCTTCACCCAAAAGGAAACGTCGGAGCTCATCGACTCACCCCACCTGCTCGACGGCCTCGACGTCCGCCACGTGATGAGCCATATGGCATGTGCCGACGACCGCTTCTCAGCCCAACCCGAAGACCAACTCGAACGGTTCCGTCACCTGCGCACCCGATTCCCGGCAGGCATGGCCTCGCTGGCCAACTCGGCTGGCATCTTCCGCAGCCCCGACTACCACTTCGATCTGGTGCGACCCGGCATCTCGATCTACGGCGGCATGCCGATCGCCGAAGAACCCAACCCGATGGAACACACCATCGTGCTGGAGGCCCCGATACTCCAGATCAAAGAAGTCCGGCCCGGCGACAAGGTGGGCTACGGCGCCACCTACGAGATCGACACCGACACCCGCCATGTGGTGGTGCCGGTGGGCTACGCCGACGGCTACCTGCGGTCGGCCTCCAACACCGGGAGCGTGGCCATCGGCGACACGATCTGCCCGATCGTGGGCCGGGTATCGATGGACCTGACCATCATCGACGCCTCGGCGGTGCCCGAAGACCAGCTCCACCTCGGAGCACCGGTGGAGATGATCGGTTCGAGACGCAGCGTCGACGAGGTGGCGGCGGTGGCCGACACCATCGCCAACGAACTCCTCACCGAACTCGGTAGCCGCTACGAACGGGTCTACACCCATGACTAGAACTCCCAAGCCCGCACCGTCCAACACCGCACCGTCCAGTACCGCCCCGCCGCCCCAACACCAGGCCCAGAAGCGCCGGGCTGAACAAGACCGAGCTGAACAACAGGCTCAGCAACAACAGTGATGGTCTGATGCGGGTTGCCATCGAGGCGCCTTGGCTGGCTCGTCCCGCAGGTGGCATGACCGTGTTGTTCGCCTACGGCAACGGTCTGGTCGACCGAGGCCACCAAGTGGCGATGATCGCGACCCGGATGGGCCACGGCGTGCCCGATGGCGGGGAGAGCGTCGACGAGCTGCGGAGCCTCGACTGGTTGACGGTGGACGATCGACTCCAGCTGGTCGATGGCGGCGACGCAGCCGCAGTGGCCGCGCTCGAACCCGACGTGCTGATCCGCTTCAGCCCCGAACCGCTGGCCGGCCCTCCACCCTGGCGGGCCGCCGAGCTGGTGGTGATCCAGGCCCTCCGCGTGCTGCCCAATGAGTTCGAACAGCCGCTGCTGTCGTATCCAGCCCCCAAGTTGGCGGTGGCCCGCTGGCTGGCGGACGCCGCTGATGCCCACCACCACGAACTTGGCCTCACCCAGCCGGTCTTCCATCTCCCCAACGGGATCGACCATCGCCGGTTCCGACCCCCGGCCGACTCGGAAGCGTCCGATGCCGAGCGGCCCATCGACGTGGCCATGATCTATAACCCCGCGCCCAGCAAAGCGACGCCGGTTGGGGTTAAGGCCACCGAAGCGGTCCGAGCCACCCACCCGGCGCTGCGGGTGGAGATGTTTGGCGCCTACCCCCGCCCCGACTGGCTCGAACCCCACATCACCTACCACGAACAACCGGCCCGCCAACAGCTAGTCGAGCTGTACCAGCAGTCGAAGGTGTTTCTGCTCAGCTCCGGAGTGGAAGGCTTCGGGCTGGCCTCACTCGAAGCCATGGCCTGTGGGGCGGCGCTGGTCACCACCAACAACGGCGGTTCGGCCGACTTCGCTGAAGCCGACCACAACGCCCTGGTCGCGGCCCCCGGCGACCCCGAAGCCCTCGCCGCCCACCTCCAGACCCTGCTTCGCGACCCGGCCCGGCGGGCGGAGATCGCAGCAGCCGGCCTGGCCACCGCGCAACGATTCCGCTGGTCGACCACGATCGATGGCCTCGAAGCCCTTCTTCTGCAGATGGTCGACCCCCAAGGCTGACCGCTACTCTGGCCTCATGGCGGAAGAGACGGCGGCGGGCTCGGGCTATCTCTACGCGGTGACCGGGGAACCCCATCGCCGCGAGGCCATCGCGTCGGCCACCCAGCTCCGAGCCGTGGCGCCCAAAGCCTCGATCACCCTCGTATGCGACGGTGCTGACCTGGCGGAAAAGCTCGGCGATCAGAACCCGTTCAGCGAGATCCGCTACCGGGCTCCGGCGCCACCGATCACCGACAACCCAATGACCGAAGGGTTCCGGTATGTGATCGAGACGCTGGCCGAAGGACTCCCCTACGCCCGTACCGTGTTCCTCGACAGCGACACCTGGGCCGCCTCCAACCCGGCGGCGTTGTTTGCCGTGGCCCGCTTCACCGACGTGGCCGCGGTGCTTGAACCCAACGCCCACTTCGAAGGATCGGTGGTGGCCGACGACCGCCCGATCCACGCCGCCCCCCGCTACAACACCGGCGTGATCCTGCTCACCCGACGGCCGATCGTTGAGGCGATGCTCGCCGACTGGCGGGAGCGGTTCACCACCCGCTTCACCGAAGGCACCCACGGCTTCGAGACCGACCAGCGGACCTTCGCCGAAGCGGCTCTGGCATCGCGGGCCCGGGTGCTCCCGCTCGAGAACAACTGGAACTTTCGCACCCCCTTCTATATGACGGTCTCCGGCGCGGTCCGCATCCTCCACGGCCGCCACGTCGACCCGGCCGCTGCGGCAGCCACCCTCAACGCCAGCAACCTCAACCGGGTGTGGGACCCCTTCACCCACGAGGTCTCGCTGCTCGACCCGGAGCGGGTGGTCGAACACGGCTTCCACCTCCCGGCCTCATGAACAGCCCGGCCTCATGAGCCCGACCATCGATCGCGACTACCGCGTCAACGACGTGGATATCTCGCTGCGCTGCTTCCATACCGGGCCCAGCCAACTGGTGAGCCATCTGATCCTGACCGGCGAAACCTACGCCGTGCCGCCAATCGAGCAGTTGGTCACCGCCGGGGCCGCTCCGGTCATCGTCGACATCGGCGCCAACATCGGCGCCTCCAGCGTGTGGTTCGCGGCCAACTACCCCAGCGCGGTGATCCATGCCGTCGAACCCTCGCCCGACTGCCTACCGCTGCTCACCCACAACCTCCAGCCTTGGCCCCACACCCAGATCCACCCGATCGGCCTCGGCGACCACGACCACACCGCTCCGCTCTACCACGGGGTCAAAGACCCGGTCACCGGCTCGCTGATCCCCAGCGCCCTCACCGCCGAGTCATCGGTGCCCGTGACCGTCCGTGGCGCAAGCGACTGGCTGAACGAAACCGGCATCGACCACATCGACGTGTTGAAGCTCGACACCGAAGGATCCGAAGTGCCGATCCTTTCCCATCTCATCGCCTCCCACGCGGCGATGGTGGCCGACATCTCTCTTCTGCACCTCGAGTTCCACAGCGAAACCGACCGCCGCCGACTCGACGACCTGCTCCAACCAACCCACTCCCTGACCGCGGGCACCGTCTTTGACTCGCACCGCGGCGAAGTCACCTACTCGTCGCGACGCTTCCTTGAGCGCACCGGCGACCCCGATGGCCAACGCATTGCTCTTGATCCATGACCCAGCTGCGGCCCACGCCCGAGATGCGGATCATCATGAACCAGCTCCACCAGGAGCGCCGCACCATGGTGAGCCGGCCCCGGCTGATCTCACTGGCCCACCACTGCACCAACCTCGCCGGACAGGGCGCCTTAGTGGAGTGCGGCGTGGCCCGCGGCGGCTGCCTGGCCATGATGGCACTGATGGCCAAAGGGCGATCCGACGTGTGGGGGTTCGACTCGTTCGCTCCCATGCCCGAACAGACCCCTGAGGACGACGGCGTCGGCGAAGAATGGGTCGGCTGGCAGGCGGCCGATGTTGCCCAGGTCGACACCACCCTCTCGCTGTTTGAGCTCGACCGCAGCACCATTCACGTGGTGCCCGGCTGGTTCGAAGACACCCTCGAGGCCCAGCGCGACCAGATCGGCCCGATCGCGGTGCTCCGCCTCGACAACGACTGGTACCGCTCCACCCGGTACTGCCTCGAAACGCTCTATGACCAGGTGATACCCGGCGGCGCGGTGATCCTCGACGACTACTACGAGTTCCCCGGCTGCCGCCGAGCCACCGACGAGTTTCGAGCAAAGAACAACATCACCGCCGAGATCATCGAAACCGAAGCCGGCACCGAGGGCTACTGGATCGTCCCTGCTTGAAAAAGCAACAAGGCAACGGCCGATCAGCTCAGCGCCGCTGCGCACCGCTGGCTGCGTTCCGAGACGAGGGCTACCAGCCGGTCGGGCAGATCGGTCGAGAGCTCACCGACGCCACCGTCACTAACGGCATGCTCAAACGCCGCAGGGGTTCGCTCCGCCAGGTCGAGTACTCGGGTGATGAGTCGACGGCGATCGAGTTTTAGCTCGTCGGCTGCGTGCTCCCAGGCGCGGCGTCGGTCGGTTCGGCGCAGGTCGTAGTCGTCACCGACTTTCATGGCGAGCTTCACCTTGTAACCGGACGTGTCGTCATAGGGCAGGATTGAGGCGATGTCATAGAGCGGCGCCAACCTGATCTGATTGCCGGCGAGCAGGAGGCTGTAGTTCTTTGCATGGGCGTCGGTGCCCGCGATCAGCCAGTTGAACGCGAGGGCGTCGGTGAATCTCCATACGTCGGTCTCGGCGTCGCGTCCAGGGATGGTCGAGCGGATCAACTCGGCGATCTGGCCGGGCGTCGGCCCGCCATCGGACTGATACTTGCGCGCCGGCGAAACCGACAGGGCCTGACACAGATCCTCCTGATGCACCCGTACCAGCTCTCCGTTTCGGGTTGAGCGGTCGAACCGCTCCACGACGATGGCGCTCTCATCCTCGAACGTTTCGATACGCGTGTCGGCGGCCGGCAGACCAAGCGCCCTCGCGGCGGCAAGGCACAGGTGCTCGTTGATGTGCTGGTCCTGGAACCCCACCATCGCCGGTTTGAGGATGTGGGTAGTCGGAACCGAACCGGTCGGTGCTCCCCATCGGCCCCGTCCCGTGGCGGCCACATGGTGCAGGGCGGTCTTCGCCTGGGCACCGCCAAGGCTGAACTGGCCGGTGAATCCGGGGCCAAGCCAGCTGGTCGAGTCGGCCCGAAGCGTCCGCAGCCGGGACGCAATCTCAGCCTCGGAGAGCCACGTGATGTCGCCAGGTCTATTGAGGAGATCGTCGGCGTGATCTGGTGTGCAGAACTGCACGGCCCCAGCACAGTCGTGACCGACGTGGGTGCCGAGCAACGGGAACGGCGACGACACCGACACGCCAAAGTTGCGACCCCAACGGGTGAGCACGTCGGCATTGTCGGGCAAAAGACCCCACAACCACGGTGTGATCCGAGCGTCACCGTGGAGTTCCTGCGCTGGCGGCATCGACGCCGACAACAGCGTCGCCGTCGACTCACCCCGGTACCCGTCGTTATAGCGAAGGCGAAGAGCACCGCTTGCCAGGCGTTCGACATTGCCGACCGGCTTCCCTTCGAGGAGGACGGTCAACACATCGGACGCCATCAGGAGCCGCCCTCGATGATCTGGCTGAGATCGACGGTCGCCCCGTCCGGGCCTGGCACGGCAACGAAGGTGATCGCCAGGTCAAGGGCGCTCAGCACCGACAACGCTCGACCCAGTTCGGCGGTTCGCTTTCCCGTCTCGAGCTCCGACAGCCAGGGCCGCCCGACACCAGCCTGTGCAGCAAGCTGGACTTGCGACAAACCCTGATCCTTGCGAGCCCGCCTCACCGCAGCCCCGAACCCTTTGGTTGTTTGGATTGGTCGCATAGCAGCAGGTCCCCTCCGGCCAAATCCTGTAGCCGTTCGGAGACACTGTACTCATGTCGCCGTTCGAAGACAACAGCTTTCTGTCGCCGTACGGCGACACACTACGAGCCTGCTAGTCGAAGGCGGGTCGACGGATGGCGCTCTGTAGCTCCCAGGAACGGATCGTGGGGCCGACGGCCACGTTGCCGACCTGGGCCCGGTTTACCCCTCGAGGATCCTCCACCACCAGGGTCGCGGGACCCAGCTCGGCCAGCGCCGGAACATGGTCGACCCAGTCGCCGGGCCCAAACCCGATCTTGGCGTCGCGAACCAGGGCGAACCACCCGGCGAAGTCGTGGTCGAGCTCCACGGTGTAGGGAAACTCACGGCCAAAGGCCGGCAGCACCGCCAACTGGGCCCGAATCGTGGTCTCCAAACCCGAATAATCGCCGTCGGGCCACTCGGCCCGCACCAGGTCCTCGACCTCCGCCATCAGCTCGGGCCACGACACCGGCGGCACCATCAACAGATGGGTGAGCTCATAGGCGGTGGCCAGGTTGGGATAGGTGTCGGGCGACTCAAGGATCAGCGCCAGCATCCGGCGCATGGCATCCACCTCACGCACACCGGCATGGCGGCGCAGGTAACGCAACACGTGGCGAAACACGCCGAAGGTCTCCGACAGGATGTACATCAACCGCAGCTGACCCATGTAGCGGTAGTCATCGCGGGTGAACGACGCCGACGACACCACCAGCTCCCGACGCTGAGGGGCGCCCTGGAGAATATTGAAATCGGAAACGATGGCTTCGGTGCCGATCTCGAAGCGCTGGCGATACTCCGGGTCGTTCATCGGACTGTTCAATAACAGCTCGGTCTCATACACATGAGCGGTGATCTCTCGGTCCATGCACTGCTGAAGGTCCTCCGCCATCGACTCCGGAGTCTGGCCCGGCAGGCCAATCATCAGATGCACGTTCACCGGCAGGTCGTGTTCACGAAACTCGGCGGTCAGCTCGTCGTACTTGGCGGTCTTGATGTTTGACCGCTCGATGGCGGCGAGGGTGGTCTCGTCCATCGACTGCAACGAAACGGTTCCGGTGGTGAGGATGTCGACCTCGACCAGCACCTCGATGATCTCGCGGAGGTACTTCACCGTGTTCTTGGCGTAGTTGGTGGTGAACTCCCGGGGAAACCCAAACTCCCGCCGGGTATCGGCGATCTGTCTGGCGAAGTCGATGTCGCGTTTGCGAATACCGAAGTTGGCGTCGGCGATGAAGATGCCCCGCAACTGGTTCTCACCCACAAAGCGGATCTCGCCGTTCACCCGCTCCTCGTCGTACATACGAATCCGCGAGTTGGTGGCTGAGCCCCAGTCGCAGAACGTGCACTTGTACGGACAACCGCGGTTGGTCTCGATGATGGGACCGGCATAGGACGGCAGGATCGAATCAAAGACGCCACTGAGATACGGCGACGGCACCTCGTTGGGATCCTCCATGCGGTCGCGATCCGGACCCCGCGCCGCCGAGCCGTCGGCGCGCCGGTAGGCCAACCCGGCGACCGACTCCAGACAACTCACGTCGAAGGTGCCGCTCTCGCGATAGGCCTCGGCCAGCGTCGACATCAGGTCGGCGGCGGTCAGCTCGCCCTCGCCGATCACGGCCACATCCACGCTCGGATTGTCGGCGAAGAACCGGCGAGTATCGAGCGGATACTTCGGCACGTTCGGACCGCCGTGCACCATGATTGCTTCCGGGTTGCGAGCCTTGATGGCGGCGCAGACCGCCAACAGCTCGTGGGTGTTCCACACGTAGTCGGAGAACAGGTACACCGCCGGCCCCGATGGCAGCTCGTCCAAATCCAACGACGGCTGGACGAAACGCGGGGTGAGATCAAACACCTCGGCTAAGGCGGGCCGGCCCAGGGCCTCCATCGCGCTGTAGACCAGGCCCAGAGCCAAGGGGATGTTCAACAGGTCATACCAAACCCCGAACACCGGAATCCGCCCGCCCGAATCAGCGGCGGCGGAGTCCAACCCACGCAGGGGCGACGGATGATCGGCATGAGGATTGCCGGTCAGCCGCAGCTGGTTGCGACTGTGGGCCTGACGGCGAGCCACGCGGTCGGCCTGCGGCTCCAACAACCCGGCGTCGAGGGCAAAGTTCACCAGAGCCCACGCCCGCTCGGGCTTGACCGGGCTGGCCTCGATCACCGGTGCCGGCTCGGTGGCCCGCCGGAACGACGCCAGCAGCTGCACCTCAAAGGGCCGAAGCAGCACGGCATCGGTGGCTCGCCCATCGAGTCGACCGGCGAGGAGGAAACCGCCCGGTCGGGGCGACAGGAGCACCGGCGTGTCGAGCACTAAACGCGCGTGATCGGAGGGTTCGGCCGCTTCAGTCTCGCCGGCATCACCACCGAGGCTGCGCTCGCGGACCGAGCGGGGATCGGCGGCATCCGCGGAGCCGGGTGCCTCATCGACCAGCAACCCGTCGTCGAGGAGATGGTCGAGCAACTCCACCAGCTTCGGCCCATCAAAACGGGCCCGCAACCCGTCATCGGACAGGTCGGTGCCGGCGGCGAGAAAGGTGAGCAGGGCCAGACCCCGCGGGGTGATCGGTTGCCACTCAAGGGTGTCGACCCCTGAAGCCCCATCGGTGGCGAGGCGGGTCCGCGGGATCCCCAACCCGGTACCGGTGATGCCCACCACCACGCGAGGCGAAAGCCAGCGCGCTGAGTCCCCTCCCGATTTCATAGCGGCTCTAGCCTTCGCCGCCTTCTGCGGCCTCGGCGCCCTCAACCACTTCGTCGGGATAGAACTCCCACGACGCCTTCAGGTGCTTGCGGGTGTACGCGGTTGAGCGAGGCAGCTGAAGCGGCGTCCAGCTGGCGCCGAACGGGCCGGGAAAAAACTCACCCAACTGCACACCGGTGCCCGCACCCATAAGCCCAGGCGGCTCCCGGTTGAAGTGGGTGCGCCAGTACTTCTCCGAGAAGAACAGCGCACACTTGTCGAGCTTGATGTAGTCGTCGGTGAAGAGGAACCCGGTCATGGTGAGGTGGCGCCAGAGATGGCGGACACAATCATCGAGGCTCGACTGGAAGTCGACGTCGAGAAACAGCAGGGCGATCTCTTCGGTGTGATCGGGAAGGGTGTCGCTGAACCAGCCCTTGCGGAACTCGCACACCTCAAGCACGCCACCCTCGGCCACATTGGCCTTGACCTCGTCGAGGGTGCCGCAGAAAGCACCCTTGGCCATCTTCGGTGCGTACTGGTCGCCCTCCACGGGAGCCGGAAGCCCCTCGAAGGAGTCGTACACGATCAGATCCCGGCCGACGATGTCACAGGCCAACGACAGGTTGGCCGTCGAGGCCCCCTTAAAGGCGCCACACTCCACCACCACACCCGGAGCATCCGGCTTGAGCTCCATCAGCTTGGCCGCCATCAACAGATGGCTCTTGAAGCTGCTGGCGCTCTTCATCTTCTTCCAGTTGCTGTACATGCGATAGCTCAGCTTGAACTTCTTGAACCACGTCATCCCGTAGTCGGGGTGAATCCGCGAATTGTTCAACAAGAAGATTGCGGCGAGGGGCCACGATGCCGCCTCGTGGGTGCGAAGCATCAGCCGCAGAGCCCAGTCGTCGCTCTCGGACTTGCGGGTCTTCTGGCTCTTGACCGGCCCGCCGGTACGGCCCGGCTTGCGGCCATCGGCAAACTCCGGCCCGGCACCGGACCTACCGTTGCCGCCCCGGCGCAACACCTGCTCAGCGTCAGCCGTGTTCGAGACGCTGCCGTTCATTTTGGTCGCTTTCGCCGCCACCGCCGTCCTTCCCATCGCCAAAAACTCGATCCAGAGCGAGGTCCGGGTTCTCAACCAGAGCCCGTACCCCGTCAAACCACATTGTCACACGCTTCTCCCTGAAGGGAAACCACGGAGGGAGACCGTCGTGCGACGGATTGCCACTACGGAGGAATGACAGAAGGGCCTGATGCATGTCGCGGGCCATACCCCGCACCGTCGGAGACTGGGTGGCGCTGTTGTTAAAGACGTGGCGCAACTGGGCCGCATGGGCGGCGCCGTTGCCGCGGCCGCGATGGGCAAACAGGTACCGATATGCCGGCGCTTCGTAGTGATGGTCGCGGGTTGCGGCCAGCCGCGCCGCCGGCAGCCGGTAGAGCCAGTCGCTGCGGAAGGTGTCCCACGCTTCAACCGGATCGGTGTCGCCCTGAAGATAGAACGAGATGACGTCTTCGGCCCGGTCGGCCAGCGCCGGGTGGGCCGCCATTCGCCGAACCATCTCGTCCCGCTCCAGCACCGGCTTCTTGCCCGCCATCACAAACGGCACCCGAAGCTCATCGAGGTTGCTGCCAACCAGCAGCGGGATGTCGGGTGAGTCTCCCCGAGCGATCACCCCGAGCGGTGGCTCGCGCACCACCGTCGCATCGATCGTCGGACCAAGAAACAGGTGAGTGTCCTCCCGAATATTGGCCCGCTCCTCCAACCGCAGCTTCCACCACACCGCGCCCTGAGCCCGCACCAACTCTGCCGGCGGAAGCTCACGCAACCGGTGCGGGTCGTCGACCTTGAGGAACTCCATCACCCGCTCGGTGATCTCGACCGCCCGCTCGGTCGACCGCACCGTCTCGGCGGCACCACTCATCAACACCGCACCGGCCACACCATCGAGGGCCCCGGGAACCGACAACATCGTGGCGGTGGCCATGGCCCCGGCGGACTGACCCACCACCGTGATGCGTGCCGGATCGCCACCGAATTGCGCCACGTTCTCGCGCACCCACCGCAGCGCTTGCATCTGATCGGTGAGGCCGGCGTTACCCGAGGCGGCAAAGCTGTCATCGAGGTGTTCCAGATGAAGCCACCCCAGCGCCCCCAGCCGGTAGTTGATGGAGACCACCACCGCCGGACCGTTGCGAGCCACCCTCCGGGCTCCCGGGCTCACCGGCCGCTTCAGACCCCGAAGCCGGCCGATCCCGGCGTTGTCCATGCGGGCCGAACCACCCACAAACGCCCCGCCGTGAATCCACACCAGCACCGGAAGGTCGGCGACCTCGAGGTTGGGCGAGATCACGTTGAGGTTCAGACAGTCCTCGCTCGGGTCATAACCCTCCGGGAGCGGATCGGTCGGCGGGGACTGGGGCGAACTCTCGCCAAAGCGGGTGGCATCGAGGGTGCCACTCCAACCCGGATGAGCCACCGCCGGAGCGAAACGAGCGGCGCCCACCGGTGGCGCGGCATAGGGAATTCCGTGGAAGTGGTAAAGACCACGATGCCGGAAGCCTTCGACCCGCCCGGTGGCGGTCGTGACGATCGTGGTGGAGTCGGTGGTCACGCTGTGCTCTACAACCCGCCTGAGTCTGCGAAACTACGGTGCCTCTAGCTTACCTTAAAGCGCCCACCGCGTAGAACGGTAAGCTATGGAAAGCTACGGGGTGCGGTTCGCCTGGGAACCGTCTCAGACCTGTCCGAGGAGACGAGAGGAGCCAAGCATGTTTCGCCTGCCGTTCTTCCGAGTCGACGTTGAGCCCACCAACCGCTGCAACGCGGACTGCTCGTTCTGCCCGCGACACATGACCCCGCACGAGGGCCTGATGGCGGCGCCGGTATTCGACCAGGCCCTGAAACGCGTCGTCGAGTTTCGCAACGTAGTCGATGATTACCTCGACATGGATGTTGGGGTATCGATGTGTGGCCTCGGAGAACCGTTGCTGCATCCGCAGTTGGCCGAATGGGTCGAGCGGGTCCGCCAGGAAGACCTCCTCTGCACCGTGAGTTCAAACGGGGCGGTACTCGATGAACGGCGTGGCGAAGCCCTGCTGGCGGCCGGACTCCAGGAGATCTACCTCAACGTCGGAGCCCGGGACGAGAGCTACGAGGAGATCTACGACCTGCCCTGGGAACGCACCCGCGACAACGTCCTTGCCTTCGCCGAACGAGCCGCGGCTCACCCGATCGGCTGCGAGGTCCACATGGTGCTGGTCGACCATCAGGGAGACGGCGACTCGGTACGAGCCGAGATGGACTTCTGGCGCAGCCACGGCATCACCAACTTTCTCGGCTTCGGCCTGATGAACCGGGGCGGTGCCCTCGAGACCGATCACAACCACTACGACGACTACCCGGGTCGCGCCGAGGCCACCGAGATGTTCGAAGGCGAGGGTGGACTGCCCCGCTGCAACGTTCCGGCCATGCTGCCCTTCATCGGCTACGACGGCCTCTACTACCTGTGCTGTTCCGACTGGGTCAAGGAAGCATCGTTTGGCCATGTCGACGACCTGGCGATCCACGACCTGTTGGTGGCCAAGGCCCGCCACGTCGATCGGCGAGCGGCACCGTGCGCCACCTGCAGCAACGATCCTCTCAACCACCTCACGATGGTGGTCGGCGACGAGCTGACCGACCCCAACCCCGAAACCACCCAGCGCAGCAAGGACTCGGCAGCCTGGCTCAGCCAGTTTGTCGACGCCGGCAAACAGTATTCCGAAGTCATCAAAGCCCTGGCGCCAGCGATGCACCCACTGTTGGCCAAAGGACCGTCCTCCGAAGCGCCGGTTTCGAGCACGGGACGAAGGCTGATCCCCGTGACCGGACGCTGATGCGGTTCCCCCACGTTCGGGTCGATATCGAGCCCACCAACCGGTGCAACGCCTCGTGTTCGTTCTGCCCACGCGACATGACGCCACACGTGGGCCTGATGACCGAAGACATCTTCGAAGCGACGCTGGCCCACACCGTGCGTCTCCACGAACAGGTCACCACCAAGCTCGGCCTCACCCTCGGAGTTTCGCTGTGCGGTTTGGGCGAACCGCTGATCAACCCACTCACC
Organism: uncultured Acidimicrobiales bacterium; assembly: GCA_937925845.1. GTDB lineage: Bacteria > Actinomycetota > Acidimicrobiia > Acidimicrobiales > CALAML01 > CALAML01. The sequence goes on from CALAML010000150.1 coordinate 38,090, forward strand.
CCGGAGTGGATCGCGGCGATCCGCAGCGAGGGCCTCGACGTCTCGGTCACCAGCAACGGGGCACTGCTCGACCAGGCCCGGGGCGACGCCCTCCTCGACGCCGGGTTAAGCGAAATCATGATCAACGTCGGAGAACGCGACGCCGAGTACGAGGCGGTGTACGGATTGCCGTGGGAACGCACCCGGGACCGGGTGATCCGCTTCGCCCAGGATGCCGAGGACCGCTGCGACATCACCATGGTGCTGGTCGACCACCGCCGCGACCCCGACCACATCGAAGCCCAGAAGACGTTCTGGCGCAGCCACGGCGTCACTCGCTTCGTGAGCTACGAAGTCATGAACCGGGGCGGCTCGCTGTTTGTGGACCACATGCGCTTCGCCGACTACCCCGAACAAACCCAGGCCGAGGCCATGTTCGCCGAACGGGGTGGCACCCCACCTTGTCTGGCGCCGTTTGTGTTCCCCTTTGTCGGCTACGACGGCTACTACTACCTCTGCTGCTCCGACTGGAAGAAGGAAGCGGCGACCGGCCACGTTCTCAAGCACTCGTTCGCCGACGCGCTCGCGGCCAAACTCGACCACGTCACCGCCCGCCAAGCCCCGTGTCAGACCTGCAACGTTGACCCACTCAACCGCCTCACCTCGGAGCTGCGGGCTGCGGCCGAGGGCCACACGCTGGAGGAGCCACCCGACGAGCTGGCCGACAAGCTGGTGGGCTGGGGCCACCAGGTGGTCGAGATCGCCGAAACCCTGGCGCCGTTTGCGGCCAACCCCGCCGCGGCCTCGGAAACACCCGCTCCCGGACCGGTGCCGGTGACGCTCGGACCAGCACCGCCGTCATGACCACCGGCATCGCCACCGGGCCAACACTCACCGAGGCCCAGGTCGAGTTCTTCAACACCTTCGGCTACCTGGTCCTGCCCGGATGGTTCGCCGCCGAAATCGACGACATCACCCGGGCCTTCGAAGCCAAGTTTGCGGCCAGCGAACCGGTTCTGATGGACGCGGCCAACCCCTATCACGTCGCCACCGACCCGGCCTACGCCGAACACCTGCGAGAGATCGTGGTGCCCTTTGTCGAAGGCGACGACGGGCTCGAGTGGCTGGTGACCGACCCCCGCCTCACCGGTGTGGTCGAGGCGCTCCTTGGCGACGCCGAGTTCCGGGGCAGCGATGGCAACCGCTTCAACTGCGACGTCCACTACCACGCCGATGTGTACCTTTCGCCGCTGCGCACCCGAAACGTGAAGGTCTACTTCTACCTTGAGGACCTCACCGCCGAGACCGGTGCGCTGCGTATGATCCCGGGCACCAACTTCCACCTCAGCCCCTTCGCTCGGGCCCTCCAGCGGGACCTGCAGTCGCCGGATCACACCGAGTCGACCTTTGGGCTTCATGGCCGTGAGGTACCGGCGGTGACACTGCCCACCCAGCCCGGCGACATCGTGGTCGGTGACTTCCGCACCCTGCACGGAAGCTTCGGCGGGGCGCCGGGGCGCCGGCTCTTCACCCTCAACTGGCGCAAGATCGAACCGGACGCGGCCGCGGAATGACCACCGGTCTCACCGCCCACCAGGTGGCCCACTTCGACACCTTCGGGTACGTGGCCCTGCCCGGGCTGTTTCTGGACGAGATCACCAACCTCGACACCGCCTTCGAAGAAGCCTTCGCCGCCGCCGCAGCCCTCGACCCGCCGGAGGTGCTCGAGTTTGAAGGGGACCTCCACCTCAACCAAACCCGCCGCATCCTGATGTCGATCGCCGACCGTCACCCGGCAATCGGGGCGGTGCGAGCCGACCCCCGACTGCAAACCATCGCCGGGCAGATTCTTGGCGACCGGTTCGAGGAAGCTGGCAGCGACGGCAGCATCTTTTCCTGCGAGAGCTCCTGGCACGCCGACACGTTCCACGCCCCGCTGCGACAACGACACATCAAGTTCTCGTTCTACCTCGACTCCCTCGGTGGCGAGAGCGGTGCCATCCGCATGATCCCGGGCACCAACCACCACCAGACCCGGTTCGCCCGCACCCTGCGTCGCACCCTTCGGGACCCGGCCGAAATCGAAACCGCCTTCGGTGTCGACCCCGGCTCGGTGCCTTCGGTGGTGGTGCCCAGCGAACCTGGCGACGTGATCCTGTGGGATTACCGCACCATCCACGGCAGCTTCCGCGGCGGCGATCGGCGCCGGCTGTTCTCCATCAGCTTCCGCGAGATCCTCGACGAAGCTGACGAGCAGTCTGGCGCCAACGAGCTCTCGGCGTCGTCGGGCTGGCTCGGCGACAACAGCGACGTGCCAGAGGGCGGGCTGTCGCAGGCCATCACCCACGGGTCCGGCAGCTGACCCCGCTCAGGAACCTTCGATGGATCTTCGCTACTCTTGAGCTATGACGAATCACCTGAACGGCTCCGGGCAGTCGCAGTACCGGGCCGACCCCGATGCTGAGGCTCCGAGCCCCACGGCCGCGGTAGCGGAGGCTGCGTCCGGCGCCGGGAACCGCGTCCGTTCGATGGTTCGCGGTCGACGCGAGACACCAGCACCGGGATCCGACCCCAAGGCCGAACTGATGGCCGACGTGCGCCGCCGCCACCCCGGGTTCTGGGAAGCGGTGCGGGCCGACGCCGAGATCACCGCCGCCAACCGCGGCGAACGACACCAGTTCACCTCCGAACTCGATGCGGTTCGGGAAGCGATCCGCCTGGCGACGGTCAGCGATGCCTTTCTCGGTCAGGTCTACTACCGGGCCAAGGCGGCGATGCAGGCCAAGGGCATCCCGCTGCTGCCACGAATCGCCCACCGCAAAGCCATGTCGAGTGCCCAGGTGTGTATCGGTGACCCGGTGGTGATGGCACCCGGCGTCTACCTGGCCCACGGCCAGGTCGTGATCGACGGCATCACCGAGATCGAAGCGGGCGTCACCATCTTCCCGTGGGTCACCATCGGGCTTCGCCCGCCCGATGTGCAGGGTCCCACCATCAAGGCCCGAGCCAAGATCGGCAGTGGCTCGAAGGTGCTCGGCGCGGTCACCATCGGCAAATTCGCCAAGGTTGGCGCCAACGCCGTGGTGCTTGTTGATATACCCAACAACAAGACGGCGATCGGGATCCCAGCGACCGTTCGCTGAGCCCGCATAGACCCGGGGCGACCACTCGGAGTATTGTTGTCCACCAGAGAAGCGTTAGGGGAAGGCGGCGGCGATGAGCCTGACAGAGAGCGAAGTTCCACCAACGGCCGAAGTAGGCCTCGAAGAAGCGCTTGAGCGCATCGATCGGCTGATGAGCCAGATCGGCAAGAGCAACAACGGGCGACCCCGACTCGAAGCGGAGCTGGTACAGGCCCGCTACGAGGCGTTTGCCCCGCTCAAGGCTGCGGCCGACACCAAGCCGACGGTGCTGCCACCGGTCGCCGACGGCGACCCGCTACCGACCCACGGCGGCATCCCGATCGTCGACGCCTCAGAGATGACCGGCGCCCTGATCCGCAAGGGCATCCTCCAGGGTGGCGCCACGATGGTACGCGGGCTCTTCGACCCCGAGACCATCGAGAGCATCCGCGGCGGAATCGACAAGTCGCTTGGGGCCATGGCCAAAGAGCCCCGAGAGCCCCGCAACTCGTGGTATCAGCCGTACTCGCCCGAGCAGGAGTTCGAACTCAACGTCCAGCGCCACTGGGCCGTCGACTGCGGCGCCATGCTGGCCTCCGACTCACCCCGGGTGCTCTTTGAGGTACTCGCGGCATACGAGCGCAGCGGCGTGGTGCGGGTGATCAACGAATACCTCGGCGAGCGGCCGGCCATCTCAATGAAGAAGACCGTGCTGCGCCGGGTCGATGTCGACATCCCGGCCGACTGGCACCAGGACGGCGCCTTTATGGGCGACAGCCTCTTCAGCCTCAACGTCTGGACCACACTTACCGACTGCGGCAAGGATGCCCCCGGCCTCGACCTGGTCCCGGCCCGCCTCGACGCCCTGGTGGAAACCGGCACCGAAGGGGCCCACTTCGACTGGTCGGTAGCCCCGGCCGCAGTGGTTGACGCCGCCGGCGACACGCCGTTGGCCCGGCCCGATTTCAAGGCCGGGGACGTGGTGTTCTTCGACGAATTCTGCATGCACCGCACCGGCGCCGACGCCGCCATGACGGACCGGCGCTACGCGGTAGAAATGTGGAGCTTCGCCCCATCGCGATACCCGGGCACCCAGATCCCCCTGGTGATCTGAGCGCCCAGCTCGCTTACTGGCTAATCCGCTGGAGCACGCCGCCCTTGATGAAGCCGGCCTCCCGGCGATCGAGGTGGGTTTCTCGCACGAAGTCCTCACGGCTGCCCACGATGGCATCCACCGCCTCGGCCGGGCCGGCACCATAACCACTCCACACCGGGTGACCGTTCACGATCGTGTCCTCGAACACGGCGAACTGGTTCAGCCCAACCAGATGCGAATACTCGCCGAACAGTCGGAGAAGCTGGCCCATGTTGTGGCGGCTCAGCATCAACATGGCGTTCGGGTCGTCGCCCATCACCGACCGCAACCGATCGATGGTCTCCGGCGCCGTCGGATCGAGCGTCAACGTGGTGAGCCGCTCATGGGTCGGCTCGTCCCCGCCTGACCCAGCGTCGCCACCATCACCGTTACCCCCACCATCACCGGCATCGGGAGACACCACCGACAGCACCTGACCGTGTCCGATCAGCTCGCAGATCGTGGCCAGGAACCAGGCTCGCTCCGGATCACCGATGTCGATCACGTAGTCGGGACGCGACGTTGACATCAGCTCCTGATAGGCCATCAGGTCGGCACTCGGCCGTCCGATGGTGCGACCCAACCATTCGGTGCGCTCCCAACTCATCGAGTTGTACAGCGCGTGGGTAAAGCCGTCCCGAAGCTCTTCGGGAATCGGTACCGCCTGCTCCGGCCGGCCATCGGCGCCGGTGGGGTTGGCCTTGACGAAGTAGGCCGGAGCCAGCAGCCGCCGCGGTCGGGTCCGCTTGGCCTGATTGCCCATCGAACCAACAAAGTGCAGCGGCTTCTTGGTGGCCCGGAAGGTGACGCCTCGCAGATCCTCGTAGTGATCACGATAGGAAACCAAGCGCCGCGTCCGCTCGCCAACGTCGGGCATGTTGGTGGTGGTGCCGCCGTGGACCTGATGGAACGATGCCTCGCCGAGGGTCGTCACCACCTTCACATCGGGCCGCGACGTATGACGCTCGTAGAAGTCGAGGTTGGCATAGCCACCCCCGGCCATCGAGAACGCCTCGTCCATCGAGCCGCACTGCTCCAACAGCGACCGAGGTAGGAAGATGCAGTTGCTCTCGATCATGGGATCGAGCCAGTCGCGATCGCCGATGAAGTGGCCGATGTTAAACAGCCGGTAACCGTCCTCGGGCCAGTTCACCTCCTTGAACAGACGATCCTCAAAGCGCTGGTTGTAGCCGCCCTGCATGGCCTCGCTCTGCTGACCCGGCCCCACAAACCATTGCTGGGTGGTGATCACGGCCGGCGGATAGGTGGCGATACCGGTCAGCGCCGCCGACAACACGCCCGGGGTCAGCACATGGGCCCCGTCGATCATGAAGCCGATGTTGTCGCCCCGCGACTTCTCGACGCCGAAGTTCAAGGCGTTCACCGGACTCGGGGCCGCTTCGTCGCCGAGGTCGAAGTAGCGGAACTCGGGCCCAAACGAGCGCACGTAGTCCTCGCCCAACGCCTCTTCCGGCTTCGAGCCGTTCTCGACCACAAGCACCTCGTAGTCGACGTCCTCCAGACCCAATTGGTACGAGCGGCTCAACGAATGCAGGGTGCGAGCGGCCTCGCGCTTCATGTTGTAGAAGACCACCACAACCGACAGGTCACACGTTTTGGCCTGGCGCCGGAGATCGGGGATGGGTGCGGCCCGAACCACCGGCTCGTCGGAAGCATCCACCGACTCGGCCTCGGCCTCCTTCTCCCAGGTGACGCTGACCGAATCGATCCGCTCCAGCACCTCGGTGATCCCGGCCTCCGACCGGAACTCCTGCAACGCCTCTTCGATGTCGGGTTCGGTGCCGCGCTCGATGATGATCTGCCCGCCCTTGGAGACGCGAGGGTAGAGCTGGGTCAGCGTGCTCACCACATGCTTGGCCTCAACGTTGAGCCGCAACAGCGCCAGCTCGCCGATCGGGTTCGACGGCAGGGTCACCTCCAAGTCGCCCTGGAGGAAGTGGACCCGATCATCCAGAAGGTCGTAGCGGGCAAAGACCTCCCGCACCTCGTTCAGATCGGTCGGCGCCACTGAGTCGTCTTCGAGACGGAACTGGTCGGCCACCCACACATGGCGGGCCTCGTCCTCCCAGGCCTCGAGGTAGCCGCGCAGAAACACCGACTCGCCGCCGCCATCGGTACCCACCACCATGAAGTCGCCCTCGACCTCGCGCTCACGCAGCGAATCGAGCTGACCCCGCAGATGGTCGAGGCGGTAGTCACCCATCCGGGCATAAGGCAGGAAAGCGGTGCGGTCGGCCACGTTGGTGCGAGGCGGGAAGCCGCTACGACGCTTGGCCTCAAGCTCGCGGCCCTTCCACAACAGCGCCCGCATCGGGTCCCGAAGGGTGCTGCGATCGGGGGTGGTGCCCCGACGGGCACACATCAACAGATGCTCCATCCGCAGCTCGTTCTCGATGTAGAAGGCGTTGAGCAACGACTTCTTCAAGATGTTGAGGTAGCGGTCAGCGGAGCGTTCCTGGGCCTTGTTGGCCACCGACACGCCGTAGTTGTGGTGGTACTCGATATCGGTGAGGCGAAGATCCTCGGTCATCTCGAGCAGCTGCTTGCGGGTGTGGGTCCGCTCCAGCTTGTCGAGGGCATGGGCCAGCCGCGGCCGCTTCTCCAGATACTCCTCCTCGACCATGATCAACAGGCCGAAGTAGACCGGGAGGAGCACCCGGCGAATCTTCTTCGGGTGCTCCTTCTGGAAGTCGTCGATGGCGGTCATCACACCGTTGCGCTTGCCGCCCTCAACCACCGCGTTGGCCAGCTGGGAGTTCACGCCGAAACCGGCGCGCGGATGAAGCCGACGCCGTCCGCGAACGATGCCGCGCCGCATCCACGGCTGGCGGAACTCGTCGGGAATCTGCTCCGGTGCGTAGTAGAGGTCGCGGCGACCATAAGGCCACAGCACGTCGTGGCAGATCATCACCGGCATCGGTTTGTCGTTGCGGGTGGTCACCTCCGTCAGCGCCTTGAGCTCGTGATACACGGTGAACCAGTTGTGGTCACCGTCGACCAGAGCGACGTCCATCGGCGGCAGGTCATCCAACACATCGAGGCTCAGGGCCCGATGGAAGATGTACTTGCCCGGGAACGCTGCGGCCTGTTCATCGGGGTCGAACTGCGGCAGTGGATCGATCACGTGGAGCTCGGCCCTGGGGCCGAGGGCGTTGACCATCAGCTCGGTGGTCTCACCGCGCAAGGCCCCAATCTCCACCATACGGTTGGCGCCAGCGGCGCGGATTACGGGTTCGATGGCAATTTCCCAGAACGGAAACACTTAGGGTCCTCCAGCGGAGAGAGTGGGAGAGGGAACACCGGAAGAACTTCCGGCGCTTGGGGTGCGGGCGGCAACCAGGTTCTGGGCGAACTGGTAGAGCTCTACGTCGGCAGCGTTATCGCGGGCGATCCGTTGCCGAAGATCATCATCCACGGGCTCGGCCCGGGTGGCGTTGGCGGTGAGTTCGGGGCCAAGATCGATCCCGAAGCGTTGGGTCAGCTCGGCGCAGAAGTCGTCGAAGGTCTCCTGCAACCCGACCACATCAATCAGCTCAAGCTCGCGCTTGGCTGTCTCCAGCCGCTCGTTGTCGATCGGCTGCACGGTAAGCATGCCCGCCGGCTGAATCTCATCAACCGTCAGCGAGAACATCTTGGTCATGTGGTTGTGGATCATGCCGTCGAAACGAAACGGATCTTCGTAGATCTCTTCGAGGCTGAGGTGGGCGTCCGCGGGAAAGAACATCTTGTGATAGCGCAGATACGACAGCGTGCGCTCCACCGGATCCCGCAACACCGTGAAGGTGGTGAAGTCGGCGTCGAGCAGTTCGACGGTGGCGAGGGGGAAGTGACCGGCCACCACCTTGATGTCGTCGCCGCGCTGATGCCAACGATCAACCAGATGGTCGACCATGATCGTCCGCTGGTCGCGGGCACCATCGAGTTCGTCGCAGGGATAGACCGCGGTATCTCCAAAGGCATGACGCAACCGCATCAGCAGGCTGGTGCCCGCCGTCTTTTGCAGATGCACATAGAAGAACCGCTCGTCGGTCATGGTTATGCGCCACCACCATTGGTCGATTCCCGGTGGTAGCGGGCGCGCGCTGCTTCGTAAAACGCAATGTCCGCCGCATTGTCCACGGTGATTCGTTCCCTCAATCCCGCCGGCAGGTCGAATGGGTCACTTACATGAATGTTCGGCACTTCATCGAAGGACCAGCCATAGAGATCGGTCATGGTCTGCATCAGGAAGCCGAGATCATCAGTGAACCCAACGTGGTCGACCTCGTCAAGATGAACCAGCGCGGTTTGCACCCGGGCCTCGTCCACGTCGATCACATCCATGTACGACTCGAGCTTGTCGGAGCGGTCCATGGCGAAGATCTTCACCTGGTGGTTGTGCATGAAGCACTTGAAGTAGAACTCGTCGTCGTAGATCTCGTCGAGTGGCATGTTGGCGTGCTGGGCGTGGGTGACGCTGGCGTGCTTCAGATAGGAGATGATGCGGTCGACCGGGTCTCGCAGGATCGTGAAGGTGATCGGCTTGCGGGGCAGCATCTGGCTGGCGATATACGGGAAGTGCCCGGTGTAGGCACGGGTTCCGGCGTGTTGCTCCTCGGAGCGGCCCAGCAGGTACTGGATCGACGTGTTGGCGTGGAACATGTCGTCCACCCGCTTGATCGGGTAGACCTCGCCGTCGGCGAAGTTGTTGTACACGTGCTGGCGGAACGTCGCCCCGGCGGTCTTCATCACGTGGACAAAAAAGAATGGCTGATCAGTCGGTTCGCTCACGCGGGTACTTCCGTCGGTTGGTGTGCGGCAGGTGGATGGATGCGCTCCCAGACTCCCTGGGCCACGGCGTCGGGTAGCCAGGTCAGCGTGCGGAGGCGTTCTTCGGTGAGCTCGGCCAAGCCGGCCGGCCCCCCAACTTCGTCGAGCAGGCGGGCCCGGCGCTTGGTGCCCAGTCCGGCGATGCCCGATAGATCGGGTTCAGACAGGTCGGATTCAGACAGATCGGATTCAGACAGAGCGGGCTCGGACAGATCGATGACCGATTCGGCCGGCTGTGCTGGCTCTGCTGGCTCGGCCTCATCGATAGCTTCGACCTCAGCGAGTTCTTCGAGTTCTTCGAGTTCTTCGAGCTCATCGGCCTCTTCGGCGGGGCCGGTGGCCAGGAGTTCGGCATGGGCCTGGATCCTCTCGAACACCACTTCGGCCACGTCAGCGCCGAGCCAGTCCAGCTCGGCCAGGTGCTCCCGGGTTGCGGTCGACACGCCCGACACCCCGCCCAGTTCCTCGACCAGCCGTTTGCGCTTCGTGGGGCCGAGACCATCGATGTCGTCGAAGAGTTCGCGCTTGCGGGCCCGGGACCGAGCCGTTGGGTTGGCGTCGGCCCAGCGCTCCTCCAGGCGGTGCTGGTACACCTTTTGTTCCAGCACATTGGCGTCGGCGATGGTGACGTTGTCGAATCGATTCGGGTCGAACGGAACGACGGTGAACCGCTTGCGCTTCCAGTAGTACTGGTAGGCCGTTCCCTCCCACCCCTCGTAGATCTCTTCCCAGCTCAAACGGCCGAAGTGGGGCTCCAGCACCAGATCGGTGAGCTCCTCGCGCTCGGGCTGGAATCGGAAGTCGACCGAGAGCCGCATCTGATCGCGGGTGGAGTTGTTGAGCGCAGCGTGCATGGTGTGCGAGCTAAACAGCAGCAGGTCGCCGACCCGATATTCGGCGGTGAGCCAATGGAGCTTGCGCAGCTCCGGCGACAGCGAACCCCTCCGGTTGCCGGACCCGAGCGAGAACTCGAGGGGCTGAACCCCGTGAAGATGCGAGCCCGGCAGCACGGCCAGGCCGCCGAGCGAATGGGGTACGTCGCTCAGCGGCACCCACGCGGTGGTCAACAACGCGGTGCCCTGGTTGTTCGGATAGTCCTGGTGGGGCGGTGTCGAGATCTCCCAGTTGTTGGGGAACACCAAGCGGGCCACCTTCAAGGGATGGGGAAACGCCGACGGCCCCACCACGTCGCGCATCACGTTCATCAGCGGGCGGCTGTGAGCCAGGCTGTGAAAGGTCTCCAAGCGCTGGATGTCGTCGTACACCCGCAGGTATTCCTCGTCACCCTCGCGCACCGGTCGGATCGCCGCGCTCGACCGCCTCAGCCAACCGTGGTGGCGAAGCACCTTGGTCATCTCGCGGTGCACCGTGCGCACCCGGCCGGGCCGCAAAACCTCGCGGAAGAACAGGTAGCCGTCGGTGAGCATCCGATGGCGCAACAGGTTTGGTTCGCCCAGCAAGTCGTTCGACTCGACCAGGTCGCCAAAAGCCCAGACGTTATTCACCCCGACCTCCCCTCACCGCAACCGCCCCCGCACCCGTTGGGCCACATCGCGGATCAAACCCGGCTGAATCAGGCCGGGGACCCGATCAGCGCCAGCGCCCCCACGAGCAACATCCTCAGCAGCAGTATCCTCAGCAGTAATGCCGTGGATCTCGCCCCGGGCCTGACCCTGATAGTGAGCCAGCAGGGCGGCGCGTGACTTGGCCAGGGCCGCGGTGAAGTCGGCCGAGAACGACGCGGCCCCGACCGCCGCCGGATGAAGATGGCCCATCACCAACGGGGCGCGCGCCGGCGCGGCGTAGGGCGCGCCGCGGATGTGTTCATACTGCAACCGATACCGGTCGACCTTGGCCGCCCGGTCGCTGCGGGTGGTGTTCGTCGTGGTTCCCCCATGAGCCTGATGAAAAGTACCCTCCCCCATGATGGTCACATAACACCCACCGGGCAACATCGTCGACCGGTGAAAGAGATCCAAATTTAGAAAACCACCGGCCGGATCGTCGAATCGAGCATCGACGCCGCCCATGGCATCCCACATCTCGCGGGTCAGGGAGAGGAAGTTGGTCTCGAACAGCTCATCGAACCAACCGGCCCCGGAGTCGCCAACAAAAACGGCGGCCTCAAAGAGTCGGTAGCCATCGTCGAGCCAACCGATCCGATCCAGCAAGGGTCCGTGATCGAGCCCAGCTTCCGCAGCTGCGAAGGCATCAACCTGCTGGCGATCCCCCAGGAAGAACCGATGGAACGCCACCACGGCAGCCGGTTCGGTCGCAGCAGCCCGCAGACACCAGCTCACCACTCGCGGCGAGAGGAGATGGGCGCCATCGATCATGATCGCCAGACGGTCGGCGGTCGATGCGGCCACCCCCCGTTCGATGGCCTCCGCCAGGCTGGCCTCCCCCACATCGAGTCGCACCAGGCGCACCGACTCGTCGTCGGCCAGATCCGGTGGCAACACCAAAGGAGTGGGCGAACCGTTGTCGACGGCCACCACTTCGATTTGGCCCGGCTCAACGCCGCGCTGGTAGGGCGCCAACGCACTCCGGATCGACCGGACCGCTTGGTCAGCCATGTCGAAGCTGATGTGGACGATGCTCAACGCCGGCGACGGTGCCGGGTCGGCTGTTTCTGTTGCGGCTGTTGTTGCAGACCGACCGGGCCCGAACCGCTGATGGTCGGCCTCGAGCAGGCGGGCCGACAATTCGTCGACCTGGCGAGCCAAGCGCCCGATCCGCTGGCGGGCCGCTTCAGCGCCGGCATCTCGAGCCTCAAGCGTGGTGTTGCGGAGGGCAGCTCGGACTGCAGAGTCGGCGACAACCGGTGCGCACCGATCGATGATCGTCGACCGAAGTTGATCGATCGACGGGTGGGCCGACGCCCGCACCAACACCCGGAACCCGCCACCACCGGGCACCTCAAAGCCATCCCAACCAGGCGCACCGGAAAGCGAGTCGGCTACCGCCGCAGCCACGGTGAACGGCCCGACGTCGTCGCGCCACCGCAACTCAGGTCGAGCCCCATGGGCCACCAGGTCGCCGGTGAAGGGATGAACACCAACATCGTCGGACGGCTCGGACGGGTCGACCCGATCTGCCGCCCGCACGTCGAAGGGGAACCCGACGTTGCCGATGATCAGGGTGTCGAAGCGATCAGCGGCCAGCACCCTGCGAGCGATGGTAGCCACCTCCTCGCCGCTCACCGGATCCCAGATGATCACGGCTCGACCCTCGCTGGCGTTCGGGTCATCCCACTCGCGGGCCCACCCGCGGGCGTGAGTCCAGCTGCTCAGCCCCCCAGGCGTGCTCTCCCAGGCGACCCACGACGCCGGGTGCACCACAATCCCAGCGGCGTGACCAAGGCTCTCGGCGATGATCGCCGCCACCTCGGATGCGACAAAATGCTCGAGCGGCCCCACCCGTGGAGAGAGTACCGGACGCCCAGATTTTCTTCCTCTTATGAACCCTTCTCATGCTTTGAATAGGGCTCACGATGGCTCCGAATTTGTCAAACGCCGTTTCCGCGTAGATCCTTGTGTTTCAGCACACGCTTTTCTTGATGCCCAGATGTCGAGGTTTGGGTGACTGCAGCGAGGGATGGGAGCGCGGACGTGTATCTGGTTTTAGGGGCGCATCGGAGTGGAACATCGGCTGTTGCCGGTGCGCTCGCGGAGTTGGGCCTGGATGTTGGGGAGCCCTTGCTGGCCGCGAACTCGGCTAACCCCACGGGCTACTACGAGCTTGAGAGTCTGGTCGACTTCCACGAGTCGGCCCTGCGAACGATGAACCGATCCTGGGACGACCCGCGCCCGATCCGGTTGCGTTCGCTGGCTCCAGCCGATCGTGAGACGGCCAAGCGCAAGGCTGGCACCCTGTTGGCCAACACCTTCGGCGACGACACCACCAAAGCCCTGATCAAGGACCCGCGGCAGTGTCGCCTGCTCGGACTGTGGGACAAGGCCCTGGAGGCCCACGACCCCCACTACATCCTGGTGCATCGGCCCGCCGCCGAGGTGGCTGGCTCGATGGCCAAGCAGTGGGGTACCTCGCCCGAGCGAGCTGGCCTGCTGTGGCTGGTCCACGTGCTCGATGCCGAGGCTTCGACACGAGGCCAGACCCGAGCGCTGCTCTCCTATGACCAGCTGCTGCGCCAACCTCTCGACACCCTCAAGCATCTCGGCCGGTCCCTCGGAACCACCTGGCCCATCCCCCCGGCGGCAGCCAAAGATGCTCTCACCACCTTCCTGCAGCCCAAGATGCGCCACCACCGAAGCAACAAGCCGGACTTCGGCGACCTGGCACCCATCATCGACCAACTCGAGGCCGCCCTGGACCGAGGCAGCGACGACGACACCTTCCACGCGGTGGTCGACCGCTGCCGAGCCAAGACCGCGGTGCAGCTGGCCAAGCTTGACGATGCCGCCTTCGAGCACGCCAACTCCCTGGCGCGACGCAACGCCGACGAGATCATCCGGATGGACGGCCGACTCGATGAACAGTCGGGCTGGCTGAAAACCCTCAGCGGCCAAGTCGAAGACATTGAAGGAAAACTCGCCGGCCAAGGCAACGCCAGCAACGGAAACGGCAACGCCGGAGGTGGCGGCAACAGCTCATCGTCGGACGAGCCGAGCGAGATCGCCAAGCTGGCTTTCAAGGTTGACGACGCCGCATCGAAGACCGCCAAGTTCGAGATGCGACTTCGTGAGCTGGCCACCCGCAAGGAAGTCCGCCAGCTCGCCGGCAAAGTCGACAAGCTGACCAAAGCGGCGGCCGACACACCAGAGCCAGCGCAGGTTCAACCCGGCAAGAACAACGGAGCGGGCCAGAACAAGGGAGCCGGCAACGGCGCATCGGGACCGAACAAAGCGGCTCCGATGAACCTGGTACGCAAGGTGCAACAGCAGCTCAACATCCTCGGCGACCGAGTCGAGTCACTCGAGGCCGCAGGGCGGGTGCGGGCCAACCGATCGGCGGCCGCAGGCTCGACCGCCGACCTCCAACGCGAGCTCGACGAAGCCCACCGGCTTCTTGGCGAGCACCAGAAATGGCTCCAGCAGCTGGCTAAGGACGTGCGCGAGCTGCGAGCCGCGGACGTTGAGCAGCAAAAGTGGCTCAAACAGATCTCCCACGACGCGGGCGAGAACTCCGGCCACATCGTGCGAATCCAGCGGGAAATTACGCCGACAGCCCCGGCCCCGCTCGTTCGCCGGGTCGCGGCCCGCACCTCAAGAGTGCCCCGGGCCCAAGTAAAGAGATGGCGGGTCAACCGCATGAGAGATTTGGCGCCGGCAAACCCTACGATCGGCCAGGAGACAATGGGCAGACTCCTGGCCGGTACCCAACCCAAAGAGCCGACAACACCCCTTCGTGATCTGTCGTTCGGTCGTTCCGACGAACCGACCCTCTCGATCGTCATCGCCGCCTACAACCAGTTCGACCTGACAGCCCGGGCTCTCGCTTCGATCTTCGAAAACCCAGCCAGCGCCGAAGTCGAGATCATCCTCGCCGATGACGGCAGCACCGACCCCAACATGGCGCGGTTCAACGACGTACCGGGGCTCACCGTGGTGCGTTCCGAGGAGAACCGTGGCTTTCTCAAGACGGTCAACGCGGCCGCAGCCGAAGCCAGAGGCGACTACCTCCTGCTGTTGAACAACGACGCCTTCGTAACGCCGGGTTGCCTCGACGCGATGCTGATGACCTTTGTCGACCAGCGCAACGTGGGTGTGGTCGGCGCCAAGCTCCTGAACCCGAGCGGTTCGGTCCAAGAGGCCGGCGGCATCGTCTGGGCCGATGGTTCGGCCTGGAACTACGGCCGAGGGCTCCACCCGGAAGAACCGGTTCTGAACTACAGCCGCACCGTCGACTACGTCTCGGGCGCGGCGCTGATGATCGTGCGTGAGATCTGGGATTCACTGTCCGGTTTCGACCCAGCCTATGCCCCGGCGTACTACGAAGACACCGACCTCTGTATGCGGGTTAACCAGCTCGACCTGCGGGTGGTTTATCAGTCGGCGGCTGCGGTGGTACACAACGAGGGTTCTTCCTACGGCACCGATGAGACCTTCGACGGCAAGCGCTACCAGACCGTGAACCAGGCCACCTTCATCGAGCGCTGGGGCAAGGAGCTGAGCAATCGGAGGTCCAACGGTGAGGCTCCGGAGCTCGAAAAGGAGCGCTCGGTCAACCACCGCACGCTGGTGATCGACGCCCGGATGCTCTACCCCGACCGCGACTCGGGCTCGCTGCGGATGCAGCGCCTGCTGCGAGAGATTGGGCGTTGCGGATCGAAGCCAACCTTCCTGCCGCTGAACCTCAAAATCGAGGAACCCTATGCCACCGACCTCGGCGCCCTCGGTGTTGAGGTGTGGGGCGATCCCTTCGTGAAGTCAGTTGAGGAGTACCTGGTTGAGCGCGGTCACCTCTATGACCGCATCGTGCTCAGCCGGGTTGAGGTGGCTGACGCCTGTCTCGAGAAGGTGCGCCAGCACTGCCCTAACGCCACGGTCGTCTTCGACACGGTCGACCTGCACTTCCTACGGCTCGAACGAGAACTGAACGTACGGGGCTCGCTGGCGGGAGGTTTCGACCTCGAACAGATCACCCGGGACGAACTGGCCGCCATCAACGGCGCCGACGTCACCTGGGTGTGCAGCAGCGTCGAACGCGACCTGCTGGCCGAACGGGCTCCCGATGCCATCGTCGAAGTGGTGTCGAACATCCACGACGAAGAGATCACCGAGACCGAGGTCGAGGGCCGAAAGGACCTGTTGTTTGTCGGCGGTTTCGAACACCCGCCCAACCTCGATGGCATCCGCTGGTTTGTCGAAGAAGTGTTCCCGGCGATTCGCGCCGATGCCCCGGGCATCACCCTGCACATTGTTGGCAGCAGCACCAACGACGAAGTGGTCCAACTCGAAGGCGACGGCATCGTCGTCCATGGCCACGTCGCCGACCTCCGCTCGCTCTACGAGCGCTGCCGGGTGGTGGTGGCACCGCTCCGCTACGGCGCGGGGGTAAAAGGCAAAGTGACCCAGGCCATGGCCCTCGGAGTGCCGGTGGTGGCCACCTCGATGGCGGCCGAAGGCCTCGATGCCCAGGATGAGGAACACCTTTTGATCGCTGATGACTCCAGCCTGTTCGCCATGCGGGTCCTGCGGCTCCTGACCGAAGACGATCTCTGGGTCTGGGTCAGAACCTGCGGCCGCAAGCTGGTCGCCGACCAGTTCAGCCCCGACGCAACCCACGGCGCATTGGACCCCGCGGTAGTGGTAGCCCAGCAACGGTGAAGCACAACGTCGTCGACCGGCCCATCTTTGTTGTGGGCTGCCCGCGCTCGGGTACGTCGATGATGCAGTGGGCGCTGCGCACCCACCCCAACCTCTGGGGCAGCGCCGAAAGCGACTTCCTGTTACCTCTGCTCGACGGTGCCAACTCGGCCTACAAGGTAGGAACCGCGAGGGGCAAGCTGCACTGGTTGCCCCGACAGTGGGTGAGCCGTGAGGAGTTCCTGGGTTGGATCGGCGTGGGAATCAACGCCATGTACACCAACCGCTCGAACGGCCAGACCTGGGTGGAGCAGACGCCGCAGTACACCCTCCACCTCGCCGACCTGGCCATGATGTTCCCCGGCACCCGCTTCGTCGGCATGATTCGCGACGGCCGCGATGTGGTGGCATCACTGCGCAACTTCGTAGCCCCGATGAGCCACGGTCAGGCGTGTCGGACCTGGGTGGCCCACACCGAAGCGCTGCTGGCGCACCACGCCGACCATCCGGGCACTGTCTTGTTGGCCCGCTACGAAGAAGTGGTAGCCAATACCGAAACGATACTTGGCGACCTCTTCCGTGATCTTGACGAAACGCCATCGGATGAAGCGGTGCACTTTGTCCGCAACGAGCCGCCCATCAACTCCTCATTCGACACCCCGGTTGGAGACCAACCGCGGTGGTCAGACTGGACCGCCGCCGAGCGGGCCGCCTTCGTCGAGATTGCTGGCGAGCTCCTGGTGAAGCTGCGTTACGAATCCGACCAGACCTGGGTCGACCTCGCTTTGCCCGCAACCGCTGAGTCACACTGAGCGGTCTGAAGCCAACCCTCGGCGACAGCGTTACGACAAGACGCTTGCCTTCATCGGCCATCGTTCGTACCGTCGGAGTAGTCCCACTCTCTCCAGTCCATCTCGGGGCCATGAAAATCTCTCCCTCTCCACCGATACCCTGCCGGGTCGGTTTCCAGCTACCAGACTGGTTTTCCGACCTCGTCTCCCTGCTGGTAGACGAACGCGGCCTGGACCCACTCACCCTTGCCACCAGCCGGGTAGCCGCCGGCGGCTTCCTCGCGGTTTCGGTGCTCGCGCCCCAGAGCGTCTTCTTCGCCTTTGTCCCCAAACACCAGGACGAAGTAGAGATCCGTGAAGTCCGCTGGTCGAATGCCGTTTCGTTCCACCCGCCGTCGGCCGCGGTGGCCTTTGGCCGAACCTGGTTTCAATTTATTGACCTCGACCGTGGCGAACTGCAGAGCTTTTGTTCGTCGGTCAAGCAGTACCCGGAGCAGTCCGACCGAACCACCCGCCGCGCCAAGTAGCAGTCTCCGAGACAGATCAGGCTTTGGTCGATCCTCCGGCCTCCACTAATCTGTGAAGATGGGCGGCGGCGAGATTGAAGAGGGCGAAGACGCGCAACCCTTTGAGGGCTCCCAGCAGTCCAGGCTGCCCTTTGCCATCGGTGGCCTGGTGGGCCACCTGAGTCGGGGCGAGGGGCATCGAGATCCGGCGCCGGACGCCGGATCGATCGACACGCTGGTGGAAAAAGAGGACATCCCCGACGACCAGCTGACCGAGCTGAACTTTCGTCCGGTTTCCGAACTCAACACCAGCCTCTCGATGTTTGTCTGGCGAGCCACCGCGGTGCTGCGGTATCAGCCGTCGCTGGTGCGCCAGATGTTCAAGCGGGACTTCACCGCGGTCTACCGCAGTTCCAAACTCGGACTCTTCTGGCTGGTGCTCACGCCGCTGGCCACCATGTCCTCGTGGCTGCTGCTTCGCTACAGCGGCGTGGTGCTCGACTCGACCACGGCCGGAGCTGGAGGAGGCTCCACCGCCGACTTCATCCTGTTGCTGTTGGTGAACATCACCCTGTGGAGCGGTTTCCGCACCGTGATCGGCACGTTGCGCAACTCAATGCGTCGATCCTCACTGCTGCTTCAGGTTCGCTTCCCTCACGAGGCGGTGCTGTTGCAGAACCTCCTGACCTCCGCAGTGCAGATGGTCATCCCGGTGATCCTGCTGCTGATCTTCGTGGTGTTGTCGGGCAACGCCGGAGGGCTTGTGGGAGCGCTCCTGTTCCCCCTTGCCGTGATCCCGCTGTACATTGCGGCCACCGCCGTGGGCCTCGTGGCCGCCCCGCTGTCGGTGGTGTTCCCCGATGTGACACGGGCCATCGACGTGGTGCTGGGCTTTATGTTTGTGGCCACCCCGATCATCTACCAGCGCGAGATCATCGCCGACAAAGAGTTCGTGAACACCGCAGTCGGGTGGAACCCACTCACCCACCTGCTCGGCTGGCCCCGTGACCTCCTCCTTGGCGAAACCACCACATCGTTGTTGCCGCTACTCGGCAGCATCGGCGGATCCGTCGTGCTGCTGCTCTTTGCCATCCGGCTCTTTTCCGTCGGCTCCCGGCTCGTGGCTGAGCGGCTGGTCTGATGAGCGATCCGGCCATGCCCCTCGACGACACCTCCATTGATGACACCGCCGGTGCGGCGCCCATCGGGCGCATGTCGAAATACCGGTCCGACCGCAGCGCACTGGTCGTCGCCCGCCGAGCCCGGGTCGAGGCTCTCGCGGCATCGCGCCAAGCCAAAGCGGAGCACGCCGAACTCAAAGCCAGCAAAGCCAGCGCCAAGGCCATTCGCGAGTCACGAAGCCGGCTCGATGCCCGGGTCGCGGAGTACTACCAGGCCCAATCCGAACTGAACCGGCTTCGGGCCGACACCCAGGAGGGCGAACGAAACCTGGTTGAACTCCAGGAACAACTCGACGATGACGAGTTCACCGAACGCGACCTGGTGGTGGCGCCGGGCCCGGCGGAAGCCCGGCTCGCCACTATCGACCTCCGCGACGAAGCCGCTCCCACCCCGGCCGCCGAGACGACGACGCCCCTCCTCGAGGCCACCGACGTCTCAAAGAAGTTCGCCACCAACCTCGACCAAAGCCTCCGCTATGGGCTGGCCGATCTCGGCCGTCTCGCCATCGGCCGTAAGCCAAAATTCCACGCGCTTCGCGACGAGGAGTTCTGGGCGGTACGAGACATCAACCTCAAGCTCAACCGGGGCGACAGCCTCGGGATCCTGGGCTCCAACGGTTCCGGCAAGTCAACCCTGGTCAAGATTCTGGCCGGCATCCTCGCACCCGATGAAGGCGAGGTAACGGTTCGCGGCCGGCTCACCTCGGTGGTGAGCGTTGGCGCCGGATTTCATCCCCACCTCAGCGGGTTGGAGAACATCCGAGTCAACGCCGCGGTGCTCGGTATCGAACCCGACGAGCTCGATCAACTCGAACCCGAGATCATCGCCTTCTCCGGCCTCGGTGAGCGGCTCTACAAGCCGGTCGGGATGTACTCATCGGGCATGCGTATGCGGCTCGGCTTTGCCGTGGCTACCGCGGTCGATCCCGACGTCATGATCTTCGATGAGGTGCTGGCCGTCGGAGACCAGCGGTTCAGGAACCGCTGCATCGAACGGATGGCGGAACTGCGCGAAGGGGCAGCGACCGTAATGGTCTCGCAGTCGCCGGTGATGCTCGGCAACTACTGCTCGCAGGCCATCTGGCTCGATGGTGGTGAAGTTCGCGGGTTCGGCTCGATCGACGACGTCGGCGATGCCTACCTCGAAGCCTCAGAGCTCGGCACGGTCCACTAGAAGAAGGCCGCTAGTTCTCTGGACGGGGAAGCGGATTTACCTCGCCGGACTCGGAGTAGCCAAAGGCCTCCAAGCGGGACTTCGCCAACTTCCACGCCGCCCGCTTCTGCCGCGACGAGAGGCTGGTCTGCCACTCACCCACCGCCCCTTTGCGGACCACACCCACCCCTTCAGAACCGCGGGGACGGCCGGTGACCCGTTCGAAATCGGTGAGGGCCTCGATGTCGTCGAGCACCGACTGGTCGTCCCGCACGCCAAGCCAGCTCAACAGGGCCCCCAGAGTGGCGCTGAAGTCATTGGTCAGATCCTCGTAGCGGAGCAGATACAGGTTCGAGTCACGGTGATGGCGGTCGACGATCTTGGCGACCGATACCCAGTCGCGAAGCAGCTCCTGAAACGGCTTGTGGCCACCGAACCAGGGCATATCCTCCATCAGCTTCTTGTATTGCTGGGCGCTGATCGACGCATCGCGACCATCCCTGGTGATCACCACCACGCGGGCGTCAGGGCGCCACTGATGGATCACATCAACAAAGCCAGCCTGGTTCGCCGACTTCAGTACCACCGCCTGGGTTCCGGGCGACCGGGTGCGAATCAGCGCCAGGAAGTCATCCATCAAGGCATAGGGCGAGCTGGCCGCTTGGCAGCGTCGATAGAAGCGCCGAACCTCGGCGGGCGGCAGATCGGCGATGCTCAATGGCCGCCGCAGGTCGACCTCAGCACTGTCATCCTCACGGGCGAGGGTGCGCTCCAGCGCATTGCCATGGGACCACGCACTCGACTGGAACAGCAGTCGGTTCCGGACCTCTATCTCGGTGAGCGACACCGACTCCCCGCCGCGGTCACAGCAGGCCTGAAGCAGGCCCAGCTCGCGCACGCCGAGCAGTTCGGGGTGGGCCGAGAGCGCGGCGAGCAGCCACGAGGTCCCACACTTGTACTGACCCACAATGCAGATGGGAAGTGGGTTGTCGGTGGAGGCTTCCAAGTGAACAGTCGCAGCTAGTGGGGGGACGAACGGTGAACCGCGGCGGCTCACGTCCGGCCGAGGCTACCTGGTCTGGTTTGTGAAGCGCCGCAACTTGCGGTCGAGGGTGCGGGCGGTACGGGTAAACCTCGGCCGGCCGATCAGGTTGTTGCACTCCGATGGGTCGGCGGTGAGGTCATAGAGTTCCCGCCCACCACCGGCATAGAGGGTGTAGCGCCAGTTGCGCCACCGGATCGAGTGGTTGCCCTCCCAGTGCATGATCGCCGGGCGGGCGTCGGCCTCCTGGCGGGTGATGCCGACCAGACTCTCACCCTCAAACCCAGCGAAGGTGTTGCTTCCGGCGACATCAAGAATGGTGGGGGCCACGTCGACCAGGCTCACCGGCTTGGCGAACCGGCCACCGGCCTTCAGCCCCGGCGCTCGAACCAGCAACGGCACCCGAGTGGCCTGGTTCCACAGAGTCGACTTCCGCCAGTGGAGCTTCTCACCGAGGTGGTAGCCGTGATCGGAGACCAACACGACCGAAGTGTTGTCGTTGTGGGGCGAGGACGCCAGGCTGTCCATGATCTGGCCGACCATGGCATCGGTATGGGTGATAGCGGCCAGGTAGGCCTGGACCAGTCGGCGTTGGGCCCGCTGCCGCGTGACCTGTTCGTGCTGGGTTCGGCCGCCGAAGAGAATCGGCCGTTGGGCCAGTACCCGACCCATACGGGGGACATCGGCCAGGTCGTTCGGGCAGTTGGGCTGAGGGAGCTCAACGCTGCTGATCGGATGCTGATCGAAAGCCCACTGAGGCACCCGCCACGGCACATGGGGCTGATAGAGGCCCACGGCCATAAAGAACGGGAGGCGAGGGTTGGCGATATGGCGGGAAAACCAGTTGGCGGTCCGCTGATCCTCATGGACCTCCGAAGGCGGCATGACGCCGACCTCGAAGAACGTCTTTTGGAAGCTCGGATTACTTCGGTTGGCGATCTCAGGAAGTTCCCGGTAGTTGCCGGCCACCGTCCAGCGATCGGGGAGGGCGTCATGAAACACCTTGCCCCGGTTGTAGGTGACCCAACCGCGCGATCCCAACACCTCGGGAATAGTGAGGCGGCCGGAGTTCTGGAGACTGCGGTAGCTCTGGAAGCTCCCGACACCAGTCGACTCAACCCCTGTGGTTTGCGGCGAGACGCCCCACATCATCGATGCCCTCGATCCAATGCATGTCGGCACGCTGCAGTAGGCGTTGTCGAACGAGAACGACTCGGCCCGCAGCGCGTCGATGTTTGGGGTCTTTACGCCCGGATGGCTGTCGAGGTAGCCCACCCAGTCGCGGAGATCGTCGATATAGAGCATCAGCACATTGCGCCGACCCCCACGTCGACCCTGAGCGCTGGCCTGGCCCGCTTGGCCCAGCGTGACCCCACCCAGGGATCCCGCGGCGGTCGCCGCTGCGGCTCCCCCAATGAACGTCCGCCTGTTAAGCATCCACTTCCACCTTCGTCAGCTAATTTGATGTATTCCTGCTGTTCTTTGGGCCAACGTAGTGTAGTCAGCCCCGCAAGCGCATGCGAGATGATGACGTTGCCGTCAGGCTTGCGACAACAAATTCTGCAAGGTGTTCAGGGTTGAGGCGTAGGCCGGATCACCACTCAAGTTGGTGCACTCCGACGGATCGGCCGACAGGTCGTAGAGTTCTTCGCCCCCCGCCACGTAGGTGGTATAGCGCCACCGGCGCCAGCGAATCGAGCGGTTGCCCTGCCACTGCATCACCGCGGGACGAGCATCGGCCTGGGCCGTGGTCAGGCCCAGCAGCGTTTGGCCTTCAAAGCCGGGGTGCGGCGATGCGCCGGCGGCATCAAGCACCGTTGGGGCGACATCGATCAGGCTGACCGGACGACCGGACACCCCGCCCGGAGCCAGGCCCGGACTGCGAACCAACAGCGGGGTGCGGGTGGCCTGCTCCCAGAGCGTCGACTTGCGCCAGTGCAGCTTCTCACCGAGGTGATAGCCGTGGTCGGAAACCAGCAGCACCGAGGTGTCGTCGCCGTGGGGCGAGTCGGCGAGAGCGTTGAGGAGCTGACCAATCATGGCATCGGTGTGGGTGATCGACGCCAGATATGCCTGAACCAGGGCCCGACGCTGACCACTGGCTTCGATCAGATCCTCGTTGGTGGTGCCAAAGAGCCGGGGTCGGGCGGCCAACTCCACCGCCGTCGGCGGCACATCGGCGAGATCATCGACACAGTTCGGTTGTGGCACCACCACGCCACCGATCGGGTGCTGATCGTATGCCCACTGCGGCACCCGCCAAGGCACGTGCGGCTGATAGAGCCCGACGGCCATAAAGAACGGCAGCTCCGGCGACTGCAACTGCTGGATGAACCAGTTCACCGTGGCCTGATCGGTGTGCACCTCGCCGCTCGGCAGCACCCCGTAGTCGAACAGGGTTTGCCAGAAGGTGGGGTTGGAGGTGTCGAGCAACTCCTGAATTTCGGGGTACGGCGCAGCCACATCCCACCGGTCGGGCAGAGCGTTGTGGAACACCTTGCCGCGGTTGTAGGTGGTCCAGCCCCGATTGGATAACACCTCCGGGATGGTGCGGGCCGCCGATGCCACCAGCGGACCGTAGGCCCGGTCGCCTTCGGCAATGGTGGTGTCGACACCGGTAGTGGAGGGGCGAAGGCCCCACATGGTCGAAGCTCGGGAGCCCAGACAGCTCGGGACGGCACAGAACGCTCGATTAAAGGCAAACGATTCGGCCCGCAGCGCGTCAATATTTGGCGTCTTTACCCCCGGGTGGCTGCCCATATAGCCGACCCAGTCCCGCAGGTCATCGACGTAGATCATCATGACGTTGCGAGCTGAGGATGGCGTGCAGGCGCTGAGCACCGGGCCCAAGCCCAACGCCGCAGTGGCTGCGACCGTTCCCCCGAGGAACCGCCGCCGGCTGAGTGCCGGACCAGTTGCGGTGGGTGCGGTCGACCCGGCCGACGCAAGTATCGATGCCTGGCTGCCTGTTTCGTCCGCCATGTCCGAATTCCCGCCCTTTCTTCCCGCTCGCGATACTACAACCCGAACCGGCGCAGATCAGTGCGGTTATGAATCTTCACGTCATATACACTCATTTCAATCCATGGTGAACGCAGATGCTGCCGGCGGCGTGCCGGTGATCAAACGGGGCTAAGTGGCCACCATCGTGCCCTGCCTGGCCCCGATCGGCCCGCTTGATCCGGAGCCCGAAGCCGCCGATAACACCGGTTCCGGCGTCTTACGACCCGCGCCCGGCCAAGCCACCATCACCATCTTGTTGTCGACCCACAACGGTGACCGTCATCTTGGCGCGCAGCTGCAGAGCATTGCGGACCAGACCGACCGGGACTGGCGGTTGCTGGTGCACGACGACGGTTCGACCGACGGGACCAGAGCGGTTGCGGCCCGGTTCTGCGCCAGCGACGAACGCATCGAGATCCTCCCCCGCCTCACCAACACGACCAACACCGGCTCGGTGGCCGAGATCTACCTCCGCCTTCTCGCCGTGGTCGAAACTCCCTTCTTCGCCTTCGCCGATCAGGACGACGTCTGGCTGCCCGACAAACTCGCCAACCAACGGGCCCACCTCAAGGCCGCGGGCCTCGCCGACGGCAACCGGGTGGCCATGGTGGCCTGCGATGCCCAACCCGTTGATGACCGACTGCGGCCCAGCGGCGCCACGGTCCGGCGGCGCCAGTCCTATCGCTCGTTCGCCGAAGTCACCCTGGCCCGGCTGTTGATGGCCAACCCGATCCCCGGCAACACCATCATGGGCACCCGGGCCTTGGCCCAGATGGCCACCGCCGGAGCCGGTCGGGCCCCCATGCACGACTGGTGGGTGACTCTTTGTGCCGCGGCCCACGATGGCCTGATCGGCATCGAGAGCACCGGCGTGCTCTACCGCCAGCACGATGCCAACGCCTTCGGCACCCCGCCGGGTCTGGCCGATCGCGTGCGCAACCTGAACCGTCGACCCCTGGTTGAGCGCACCGCAGCGATCCTCAAACCGGTGGCCGCTCAGGCCGCGCTGGCGCGGTCGGTCTGGCCCACGCCACTGGTTGAGCGCCACGACAAACTGCTCGCCGCGGTAGCGGCTTGTGGGGATGAGGCCACCGACCTGCGCCGGGCCCTCATGACCTGTTGGCTACTTGGCGCTCAGCTACGGCCCTGGCCCAGCCACCTGGCCCTGATCAACGGGGCCAAAGACGGTTCAGACGCCTGAGGCCGCGGCTTCGACAGCCACGTCAAACTCCAACAGGGTTGCGCCCATACTGACCGGGCCACCCTCGCTCGGCTTATCCTCGCCGCCGTCGCCCTTTTCAGCGTCGGCCTTTTCGCCCTCGGAAGGTCCGGCATGGGCGTTACGGGCCCCTTCGCCGTCCCGCCAGGCGGCGTAGGCCTCTTCGTCGGACCAGCGGGTGTAGACAAACCAGCGGGTCTCCGCCTCGCCGGTGGGGCGGAGCAACTCAAACCCCTCGAAGCCGGCGACGTCGGCCAGGCCGTCGGCCCGAGCGGCAAACCGCTTGGCGATCTCATCGCCAGCCTGGGGTGGAACATTTAGCGCGTTGATTCTCACGATGCTCATCAGAAGTAGAGTAACCCCATGGGGGACTACAGCAACGACGAAGTGGCAGCCGCATTTGCCGAGTATCGGCGTCTCGGGGTGGGAGAACACGACTGGCCCGGCTGGGCCAACCTGTTCACCGAAGAGGCGACCTACATCGAGCATTTCCTGGGCAACTACACCGGACGGGACCAGATCCGCGAGTGGATCGTTTCGTGTATGGACGAATACGCCAACATGAGCCTGTGGATGGACTGGTGGGTTGTCGAAGACGACCGGGTCGCCCTCTACATCTGGAACAACCTCCCCGACCCGACCGGCACCGGAAAGCGCTACGGCTTCCCCAACACCACCGTGTTGCACTACGCCGGAGAACGTCAGTGGGACTACGAAGAGGACTTCTACAACCCCGCCGACGCCACCCGGGTCTGGACCGAATGGTTCAACGACGGCGGCCGGCCCGATACCCCGATCGACCGAAGCCTGCAAGGCATCGACGACTGGGCCCCCGCGGTGCCGACCACTCCCCATTCACGCGACGAGGTCGAAACAGAGTTCCACGCCTACGCCGCCCGCGGCGCGCTGGCGGTAAAGACCGGCGACTGGCATCAATGGGCCGATCAGTTCACCGACGATGCCCGCTACCGCGAGCACCACTACGGCACGTTTAACGGCCAGGGCGAAATTCGCAAGTGGATCACCGAAACCATGGGCCCCTTCCCCGAGATGTTCTTCCCTGTCGACCACTACCTGATCGACGGCAACCGGGTGGTGGCGGCGATCCCCAACAAACTGCCTGACCCCACCGGCGGCGACACCGAATACGCCTTCAACGTGCATGTGATCCTGCACTACGCCGGAAACGGGAAGTGGAGCTACGAAGAAGACGTGTACAACCCCAAAGAAGCCCACAACTGCGTGGGCTCCTGGGTGAAAGCCGGCGGCACCCCACCGGGCGCGGCCTCCTAACGAAGGCGCAGCGCTACTACCTCACTGCAACTGCACTGCGCTACAACTGCACTGCTACTGCTGCGGCTAGCGGTAGCCGTTGGTGATGGGCAGGCGCCGGTCCTTGCCGAAGGCCTTCGGGGTGATCCGGGCCCCGGGCGGGCTCTGGCGACGCTTGTACTCAGCCCGGTCGATCAGGCCGGTGATGCGGCGGACCGTATCGGGATCGAACCCGGCATCGATCAGTTCATCGATGGTGCCGTCGCCCTCCACGTAAGCCTCGATAATCGGGTCGAGTTCGTCGTAGGGCGGCAGGCTCTGATCGTCGCGCTGGTCGGGCCGCAGCTCCGCTGATGGTGGCTTGTCGATCACGCCGTTCGGGATGATCTCCTTGCCAGCCCGGCGGTTGTAGTCGCGACACAACTCGTAGACGACGGTCTTGGGCACATCCTTGATGCAGGCGTACCCGCCGGCGGTGTCGCCATACAACGTTGAATAGCCGACCGCGGTCTCGCTCTTGTTGCCGGTGGTCAACACCATCCAACCCAACTTGTTCGACAGCGCCATCAACAACACGCCCCGGATCCGGCTCTGCAGATTCTCCTCGGTGACGTCTTCTTCCTTGCCCTCAAAGGACGGGGCCAGCATCGACTCGAACGCTTTGTGGGCATCCTCGATGGCGATGGTGCGGAAGTCGATACCCAAGTTGTCGCACAACAGCTCGGCGTCGCTCTTGGAGTGGTCGCTCGAGTAACGCGACGGCATCGAAACGCCGTGGACGTTCTCCGGGCCGAGCGCATCAGCGGCAATCACCGCACAAATCGTGGAGTCGATGCCGCCCGACATACCGATCACGACCTCGCTGAATCCGTTCTTGCGCACGTAATCCCGGGTGGCCAACACCAAGGCCTCCCACAGCTCCTGGGGTTCCGGAATGGCCGGGGTGACGGTCAGGGGATAGTCGCCAGCGGGATGATCGTCGCGGCGACCGGTGATCGCCAACACCTCCAGAGCGTCGCTGGCCGAGCGGTGGCGAGGATCGTACAGCGGGCTGGTGAGCGACGGCCGCAGCGGCAGGTCAACAATCATCACCTGCTCCTCAAACTGGGCGGCGCGAGCCACAAGATCGCCGGCGGAGTCAAACACCATCGACGTACCGTCGTAGATCACCTCGTCCTGACCGCCCACGATGTTCACGTACACCACCGCGCTGGCGGCGTCGGCGGCCCGGGTAGCCAAGGTGCGCTCCCGCAGCTCAAGCTTGTCCCGGTGATAGGGCGACCCGTTGATACTCACGATCAGCTCGGCGCCACCCGCGGCCAGGTCGACGATCGGACCATGGGGGACCCAGGCGTCCTCGCAAACGATCATGCCGGTGCGCACCCCCGCCACCTCAAAGAGCTGAAGGTCGCCGTGGCCAGGGGTGAAGTAGCGCTCCTCATCAAAGACCGCATAGTTGGGAAGGGCCCGCTTCTGGTAGGTGCCGATCACCTTGCCCTGGGCACACATCGCGGCCGAGTTGAACAGGCCATCGGCCCGCTCGACAAAGCCGGTCACCGCGGCGCAACGCATATCGGCGGTGGCGGCGGCGAACCGTTCGAGGGCGGCGATGTTGTCGTCGACAAAGCCGTGCTTGAGGACCAGGTCCTCCGGCGCGTAGCCGCAGGCTCCGAGTTCGCTGAACACGGCCAGGTCGGCACCCGCGGCTTCGGCCTCGCGCAACGCCTCGATGGCGCGGTCGGTGTTGGCCTCGAGGGCACCGACTTTGAAGTTGAGCTGACAGAGGGCGATCCGAATGTTCTTCACCCGTTCAGCGTATCCAGCTACGGGTTTTGATGGCTCGGCCCGACGGCTCGACTACCAGCTGACCTCGTGACACCCGGTGTGATCGTTCGGCTCCACCTGGAAGGTGGCGTGGTCGATGCCGTAGCCGGCACCCACCAACTCGCGAGCCCGATCCAGCACCTGATGATGATCAACCCCGGCATCACACATCAGGTGCGCCGACATCGCTTCCATCTCCGAGGTGAGGGTCCACACATGCAGGTCGTGGACCTCGACCACACCCGGTAGCTCAGCCAGTTCCTGGTGCAGGGCATCGAGGTCGACCGAGGCCGGGGCCGCCTGCAACAACACCCGCACCGCCTCGCCGCCAAGCTTCCAGGACCGCGGCAGAATCCACACGCCGATGGCTACGGCCACCACCGGATCAACCCACGACCAGCCAAACAGCTGAAGGGCAACACCGGCGATGATCACCCCGACCGAACCGATCGCGTCGGCCAACACCTCAAGATACGCACCCTGCATGTTGAGCGAATCCTTCGAACCCTCCCGCAGCAGGGCGAAGGCCACCCCGTTGGCGGCCAAACCCAGCACCGCCACCACCAGCATCGGCCCAGCTACCACCTCCGACTCACCGCCGAAGAGGCGGCCGACGGCCTCGATCATCACGTAGATGGCGACCCCGAACAGCAACAGCGAGTTCACGAAGGCGGCGAGGATCTCCAGGCGATAAAGGCCAAAGGTGTTGCGGGTCGTTTCCCCGGCTGCTTTGCGCTGCTCATGACGGTTGGCCAGGGTGATGGCGGCCAGAGCCATGCCCAGACCGATGACATCGGTGAGCATGTGACCGGCATCGGAGAGCAATGCCAGCGAGTTGGTCCACAGCCCGGCGACGGCTTCGACCACAAAGAACACGCCGATGATGACAAACGCGTAGGTGAGCGGGCGGATATGGCGAGCCCCGGCCCGGGCCAGGCTCGGCCCATGGCTGTGCCCATGACCGCCGTGGCTATGTTCACTACCGCCATGGCTGTGCCCACTACCGCTGTGGTCGTGGTTGTGTTCGCCGTGGCTGTGCGCCACTGTCAGCTCGCTTCGTTGATCATTGGGTTCTCTCTACAGAGTTTCGACGTTTTGGGCGCCGGGCTGAACCTCCGAGGTACCACGCAGTCTACGAGGCTCCTGTCAGGGGCTGGTTCGGTGGCCGCCAAATTGAACCCAGCGCGGGTTAACACAGCGTTCACAGAGGGGCAACGGTTCGGAAATCCGTGGAGCCCAGACTTTTCAGACCACCCGAACCGCCAGTAGGTTCGACGGTTGCGCCCCTTCTGCGGCGCTACCCCCAGACACAGAAGTTGGAGAAACCAACGTGGCATACCGCGCTGAATACATCTGGATCGATGGCACCGAGCCGACGGCGGAAGTTCGCTCGAAGACCAAGATCATCGACGGGCCGGTCGTAAAGACCCCGGCCAAGCTCTCGATCTGGGGCTTTGACGGCTCCAGCACCAACCAGGCGACCGGTGACAACTCCGATGTTGTCCTCAAGCCGGTCTTCGTCTGCCCCGACCCGATCCGCGGCGGCGACAACATCCTGGTGCTTTGCGAGACGCTGCTCACCGAAGACTTGAGCCCGCACCCAACCAACACCCGCGCCGCCGCCGTCGCCGCTCTCAAGAAGCACAAGAAGCACGAGCCCTGGTTCGGCCTCGAGCAGGAATACACCCTGATGAAGGGCGGATGGCCCTACGGCTTCCCGACCCAGGGTTTCCCCGGCCCCCAGGGCCCCTACTACTGCGGCGTCGGCGCGGTGAAGATCGTCGGCCGTGAACTGGTCGAGCGCCACACCACCGCCTGCATGGAAGCTGGCCTCAAGATCGCCGGAACCAACGCCGAAGTCATGCCCGGCCAGTGGGAATTCCAGATCGGCCCTGCCGACACCGTCGAGGTTGGCGACCACCTGTGGATGGCCCGCTACCTGCTCTACCGCATCGCCGAAGAATACGGCGTTGAAGTCTCCATCGAAGCCAAGCCGATGAAGGGCGACTGGAACGGTGCCGGCATGCACACCAACTTCAGCACCAAGAAGATGCGCTCGAACTACGACGCCATCGAAACCGCAGCCAAGTCCCTCGGCGGCAAAGCCAAGATCAAGGAACACCTTGCGGGCTACGGCCAGGGCATCGAGGACCGCCTGACCGGCGACCACGAAACCCAGCGCTTCGACAAGTACAGCTACGGCGTGTCCGACCGCGGCGCCTCGGTGCGCATCCCGTGGCAGGTCCACCAGGACCAGAAGGGCTACATCGAAGATCGTCGCCCCAACGCCAACGCCGACCCGTACGTGGTGGCTACCCTCATCACCAACACCGTCTGCGAAGCGCTCTAACAACCCTCGCTTCTGCACGATTGAGACTCGATATCGGGGGAGGCGCTTGAGAGAGTGCCTCCCCCGAGTCGCGTTCGAAACAGCAGCATTTTTGCCGATAGAAGCTCTATCAAAAGAGCGATGGGCCCCGCCAAGAAAGGCCACCGCCGGTGACACGTGAAACAAAGAGGGAGACCGACTACGTTCTCCGCAAAGTTGAAGAGCGTGGCGTACGGCTCGTTCGCCTGTGGTTCACCGACGTGCTCGGTCAACTCAAATCCGTGGCCATCTCCCCGGCCGAACTCGAGAACGCCCTCGAAGAGGGCATGCAGGTCGACGGCTCCGCCATCGATGGCTTCAGCCGCATCCAGGAAAGCGATGTGCTGCTGAAGCCCGACCCCGAAACCTTCGAAACACTGCCCTGGGGCGACCCCAACGAGGTGTCGGCCCGCATGTTCTGCGACGTGTTGACCCCAACCGGCAACCCGTTCGAAGGCGATCCCCGTCAAGTGCTGCGCCGCAACCTCGACCGGGCCCACGACCTCGGCTACAGCTTCCTCGTAGCCCCGGAGATGGAGTACTTCTACTTCGCCAACGGCGACCCCACCAGCCCGCCCCAACCCCTCGACAGCGGCTCCTACTTCGACCTCACCACCCTCGACGTCGCCGACGACATCCGCAAACGCACCCTCGGCATGCTCGAGGCGATGGGCATTCCGGTCGAATACTCCTTCCACGAAGACGCCCCCAGCCAGCACGAGATCGACCTGCGTTACACCGACGCTCTCACCATGGCCGACAACGTGATGACCTTCCGGCTCACCGTTCGCGAAATCGCCTACGAGCGCGGGGCCTACGCCACCTTCATGCCCAAGCCCCTCTCAGGCGTGCAGGGCTCCGGCATGCACACCCACCTGTCGCTCTTCGACACCACCGGTGAAAACAACGCCTTCCATGACCCCAGCACCGAGCTTGGCCTCTCGACCGTTGGCCGCCAGTTCATCGCCGGCCTCCTGGTCCACGCCCCCGAAATCACCGCTGTCACCAACCAACTAGTCAACTCCTACAAGCGGCTGATCGTCGGCTACGAAGCACCCACCTACGTGAGTTGGGCCCGCAACAACCGATCGGCTCTGGTGCGAGTACCGATCACCAAGCCCGAAAAGTCGACCTCCACCCGCATCGAATACCGAGCCCCCGACCCAGCATGCAACCCCTACCTGGCCTTCTCCTGCATGCTTGCCGCCGGCCTCAAAGGCATCGAAGAGGGCTACGAACTCGGGCCCGAATCATCGAACAACGTCTTCGAGATGAGCGACTCCGAGCGCCGCGACGCTGGCATCGAACCACTGCCCCAGTCGCTCGATGCCGCGCTGCGAGCCATGGAAGGCTCCAGCCTCGTGGCCGAAACCCTCGGGGAACACATCTTTGAATGGTTCCTGCGAAACAAGAGGGCCGAGTGGCGCGACTACAAAGCCCATGTGAGCCAGTTCGAACTCGATCGCTACCTCCAGGCCTGGTAGTGGACCCCCTGCTCGTCTACCCCGACCCGCCGCCGCGGGAGCTGGTCCAAACCCTGGACCTGGCCGGCTACGCCTGGGAACCCCTGGGCGGCGACGGCAGCGACGTGGTTGGCGACAGCTGGGCCGGCGCCATCGTGTGCGCCAATGAAGACCCCGAAGGGGCCTGGGCGGTGTGTCGAGCCCTGCGAAAAAGAGAGGTTCCCATCGAGCCGCTTCTGCTGCTGGTGGCCGGCACCCAACTCGACGAACTCGACCTCCGCAACGAGCTCTTCGACGACTTCTGCCTGGCCCCGTTCCACCCGCGAGAACTCGAAGCCCGCATGCGACACCTGTCGTGGCGCACCGGCCAGGAGACCCGACCCGACACCGTCGAATACGGCCCCCTCGCCCTCAACCTCGAGACCTACCAGGCCGCCCTCGACGGTGAACCGCTCGACCTCACCTACATGGAATACGAGCTGCTCACCTTCCTCGCCTCCAACCCCGGCAAAGTCTTCAGCCGCGACACGCTGCTAAGCCGCGTGTGGGGTTATGAGTACTACGGCGGCGCCAGAACCGTCGACGTTCACATCCGCCGCCTCCGCGCCAAACTCGGCGAAAAACACTCCGGCCTCATCAACACCGTCCGCTCCGTCGGCTACAGCTTCGGCCAATCCCGCTGGGGAGGGCTCTAACTGCCCTCCGGGCCAGCCGTTGCACGGAGCTTTTGGCTGGCCTTTGGGCCTTACTTACACTTTGGCGCTTTGGGTTACGCCTTACGCCGCGCCTGGCAGCTGCGCCTCACGTCGTCTCGCCGTTGCACTGTGCTCCGCACGGCCAGGAACCCCAGAGGCACCCCAGGCGCCGACGGGTTCCCTTGCACAGGAGCTTTTGGCTGGCCTTTGGGGCCCCGTCCCACTCGCCGGACGGGGTGCCTTTGCCCGTCGGCCAGCCAGCCTTACTTGGCTCACGCTCTACCTACACTTTGGCGCTTTGGGTTACGCCTTACGCCGCCTTTGGCAGTTGGTTAGGCGGCTTCTCCGCAGGTCACTCCTGGGTTGGTTCCGTGGACGTGGTTGTGGCCGTCGTCGGCTACTTCTTCTTCCATGGCTTCGTCTTCTTCCATTTCCATTTCTTCCATGGCGTCGTCCTCCTCCATCTCCATGGCGCCCTCTTCTTCGCCGTCTTCGGCTTCTAGGGTTTCTCCCATTCCTACGGCGTGGACCATTACGTAGGTTCCTTCTCGCAGGGTTCCCTCGGCGGCTTCGATGCTTACGTCGGCTTTGACGTTGCCGTCGGCGTCGGCTTCGAGATCGGGGAAGTCGATCAGATGGTTGCTGGTCCGATCTTCCTCGGCACAACCAAAAGTGCCCTCCGCTTCGCCGTGGAGATGCATGGCGTGGGCGGTGTTGGGCTCGAAGCCCGAGAGCTCAATGGAGCCGGTCACCTGGTCGCCGTCCTGTGAGAGTTCGGCCGAACCGGTCACCCCGGAGTCTTCGAGGGCGCTCAAGGTGAAGGTGTGGCTGGCGGCACCCTCTTCGCTGCTATCGCCACACGCCGCGGCGATCAGCGCAAACGGCGCAGCGGCAAGGAAGGCAAGTCGAGCAGGGGTAAGACGGCTTCGCATCTCCCCAACCTTAGAATCTGTCCCCAAGACCGCTTGGTCAGAAGCTCCGCCCAGCCAGTGAACATCGTCACACCGACCCGCCACCAACGACGCAACGCGCAGCTGCCAACGACGCAACGCGCAGCTGCCAAACGCGGCGAAAAACGTAACCCAAAGCGCCAAAGAGTAAGTATGACGCAAGCCAAGAGGACGGCTGGCCGACGTGCGGAGGCACCCACGTGGGCGCCGAGGGACAGGGCACCAAAGGCCAGCCAAAAGCTCCTGTGCAAGGGAACCCGTCGACGCCTGGGGCGCCTCTGGGGTTCCTGGCCGTGCGGAGCACAGTGGTACGGCGAGACGACGCAAGCCGCAGGTCCCAAACGCGGCAAAAAGCGTGAGCCAAAACTGCCGAACGCGGCGAAAGACGCAACCAGAAGCGCCGAAGTGTACGAAGAGCGAG
This sequence comes from uncultured Acidimicrobiales bacterium, assembly GCA_937925845.1. GTDB lineage: Bacteria > Actinomycetota > Acidimicrobiia > Acidimicrobiales > CALAML01 > CALAML01. Next base: position 72,312 of record CALAML010000150.1, read on the forward strand.
AGCCAAGCAAAGGCGGCCCGCCCGGAGGGCAGATAGAGCTAGTAGTTGCTCTCAAGCAGTGGGGATTCTTCGTGCTTGGTCTTGTTTTCGCTCTGTAGCAGGCCGCCGATTACTCCGGCGAGGGCGGCACCGCCGATGGCGACGCTCACCGGGACCACGACAACAAGGATGATGGCAAGAATGATGGCACCTAACACCCCTCCATCATGCCGCAAAACGGGGTCGACGCGCCGAACTGGAGCGGTATCGAGCTGGACCGACGGCTGGCCGACGGGCAAAGGCACCCCGTCCGGCAAGAGGGACTGGGCCCCAAGGGAACCCGTCGGCGCAGGAACCCGAAGGGTTCCCGGGGGCCTTTGGGGTTCCTACCAGCCAAAGCCTCCGTGGCGAACGGCTGGCCCGGAGGGCAGGAACCAGCCCCCGGGCAAACAGTTAAAGGCTCCAGCTCTGTGACGACGGCTGGCCGACGGGCAAAGGCACCCCGTCAACAACAAAGGGACAGGGCCCCAAGGGAACCCGTCGGCGCAGGAACCCGAAGGGTTCCCGGGGGCCTTTGGGGTTCCTGCCAGCCAAAAGCTCCGTGCAACGGCCCGCCCGGAGGGCAAATAGCGCTAGATCCCGCGTCCTCGTTTGTTGAGTTCGGCGAGGATTTTGTTGGCGGA
>CALAML010000151.1 GCA_937925845.1 uncultured Acidimicrobiales bacterium
GCTAGGAACAGGCCGAGCGCAAGCGCGACCAATACCAGTTTCCGTTTTTGCTTCATTGGATTCCCCTCCAGCGGGACGGTTGGTCTCGCCCCGATGGGCTGACCGTAGGGGGCGTCTGACGGAGCGTGATCGCGGCCGGTTCCCTCAATTTCGTTGCGGTTTGATGACGACAGCCACCGAGTTGTTGTCACCCAACGGCCCCCGAGCCCGCCAATACGGGCCAGCGGAACACCCGAACTCAGTCACACTTCCGGGCCAGGTATCTCAACTAGTTCTGATCGGTTCAAAACGATCAGAGAAAGCGATTCAGCCGCCAAATAGCCCGGATTGGCGGGCCTTTCAGGTGCTCAGTGCTGGCACTGAGAGTTGGGATCTGGTTGGCGCTGCACCAGGTTCTGACCACCTGAGAACCGATCACTGATGACCCTGGTCGGCATGGTTGCTGGGGTTCAGCCCTGACTGGTGACCTGATGCTCGATCCACTCAATGACCCGAGCGGCGGGATCGGTTCCGGTGAGGCTCGCAAGCTGGCGGATGCCGGTGGGGCTAGTCACATTCACCTCGGTGAGATGGCCACCCACCACATCGAGGCCGACAAAGGTGAGGCCAAGGGCCCGCAGCTCAGGAGCCATGGCCTCGATGATTCGACGATCGGCGTCGTCGAGATCGGTGGCCACGGTGGTGCCGCCGACGCAGATGTTGGCCCGAAAGTCCGACTCGGTCGGCAACCGCAGAATGGCGCCGAGAGGTTCACCATCAAGGAGCAGAATCCGCTTGTCGCCCTCGCTCACCTCAGGCAGAAATCGCTGGGCCATCACCGGCCGACGGCCCCGATCGGTGAGGGTGTCGATGATCGACGGACCGTTGCTATCGCCTGGCCGCAACGCCATCACCCCGCGACCGCCATGGCCATCGATCGGCTTCAACACCGCGGCGCCATGAGCCTCGGCAAAGGCGGACAGCGTGGCGGCGTCGCTTGAGACGATGGTGGGTGGGATCACCGTGGGAAACCGCAGGGCAAACAACTTCTCGTTGGCCTCGCGCAACCCCCGGGGCGAGTTCACCACCAGTGTGTGATGCACGACGTGTTCCACCACCAGCGTGAGGTGCAGATAGGTCGACTCAAACGGAGGGTCGGTGCGGATCAGCACCGCATCAACAGCGCCGAGGCCAGCCTCGGGCGGGCTAGCGAGGCCGACGCCAGTAGGGCCGGCGGGGCCGAGATCGAGCCGCTCCACCGGTGCCAACTGCAATGGGGGAGTCGCTGACTCGTCGGCGCTCGCCCGAGCGGCCCGGGCCCATACGCGGCCATCGGCCAATTCGAGATCGCCGGCCTGGCAATGCCACACCGAATGGCCGTGCGCCTGGGCTGCCACCATCAGGGCAAAGGACGTATCGGTCTGGGCGTTCACCGTCTCCGGACCGTCCATCACCACCAGGATGTTCATCCGCTACCGCTCAGGCTCGGTCGGGTCGTCAACTTCGGTTGCTGCTCTCGCTTCCGCCCCAGCGTCAACTTCATCCTGCGTCAGTCTCCGCCCTGCGGATCTCGCGGAATTTCTCGAAGCGCCCCACGAACTCATCGGTCTGACCCGACGACCACTCCACCGCCGGCCAGCCCACCAAGCCGACACAACGCCGACCGTGCTCAGCAAACTCCGGCGACACCTCGGCGGTGAACCCAAGGCGAACCAGACCCGCCAACCGCACATGAATCGGCATAGCGACCGCCTCAGCCAGCGTGGGCCCGGACCCGGCCAGCCAACCGGTCTGCTGCGTCCAGCGGCCCATCTCCGCCAAGGCCTCGCCCAACTTCACGCTGGCCGCAGCGATGCGATCCGGGTCGGTGCCGTAGTAGACGCCACCCATGGCCCGAAAGGCGTTGGCATCGATCCACGCCATCCGCTCTCGCACCAGAGCTCGATCGGCCTCATCGTCCGGCAGCAACGACGGCTCGGACCGCTCGGTCTCCATCCACTCCAGGATCGGAATGGAGTCGGCCAGATACTCGGCACCGATCCGCAACATCGGCACCTCGAGCCGAGGGCTGTGCTCGATGAACTCCGGCGGCAGAACGAAGTCGGGGCCCCGCACCGCGGACGGGGGCAGGTTCACCAGCGTGTAATCGATCCCGCGCTGGCTTAGGGCAAACTGCACCCGCGTAACAAACGGACAGATCCAATGTCCGTACAGGGCCACCTCATCGGCCCCGGGTTTCTCCTCGGCCTCGGCGGCACTCCCAAACCCAGTTCTAGCCCCGGCCTCGCGGTTGCCGTGGCGATCCGTCGACCGGGCATCACTCATACGAAGAGCACTTCGCAGCCGGTGCCAGCCAACACCGCATCGACCCGCACCCGATCGTCATCGCTCAACGCGGCATATCCCTCGCGCAGCCACTGGTAACACTTGCCCTGATACTTAAACGGACCCTGACGATAGGTGGCGCCATCGATATCACACACCACCTCATCGGCGCCCGACATCAGCGCCTCGGCGTTGGCCACCATAAACGGGGCATAGGTGCGACCGATCTCCTCCAGCAACAGCCGAGTGCCGGCGGGCAGGGTTTCCAGCGTCACCCAACCATCATCGCCCTCGACCGGCAGCCACGACAGGTCATCCATCCGATCCACCCAGTTGATCACCTTGGCGGCGCGGGTAGCGGCGACGGCCATGGAAGTGGGATCCCACTTCACCAACTGCGACAGCTGACCGAAGAGGCCGAAGTCGCCCCGACCGGGACGGTCACCCAACACAAAATCATGCGAGGAATAGACGGCCAGCAAAATGTCGAGCAGACGCTCGTAGGAACCCTCGACGATCGGCTGGTTCTCCGGCGTTGAGCCCACCAGCGCCCGCCGCCCAATCTGGCGCTCGGTGATGAAGTCGTAGGTGGCCTGGGCCGTGTCGCTGTTCATCTGTAGGTCCGACGACAACGGGAGCAGGTGGCCGGCCTTGTTGATGTCGGCGTCGTAGGCCCAGCGGTAGTGGTACATCATCTTGGTGACCCACTCGTCGCCGTAGTCCTCGATCAGGGCATCGATGAAGGCCAGCGCCGGATCGCTCGGCACCGCACTTCGCCCGCTGAACTCGCTCTCCAAGCGCATGATCTGCGGCGATGAATCCACCGTCACTTCGCCGTGGCTGCCGTCGGCGTTCGGGTAGACGATGACCGGAATGATCCGCACCGGTGGCGGCGGGAGGTCATCCCATTTCGATTCCCGCAGCACCCAACGGAACGGGATCTGTCGATAGCGGAGCACAGCCCGCATCTTCAGCGTGTACGGCGAGCCGTACTGGCCAGCCAGTATCAGCGGATGATCTGTCACGTCCTGCCCCCTCAACCGGTCGGCGCCGTTGCCTGCACGCGTTTGACGACGAGTGTTGGTCGACACGTGTTTGTCGACACCATCCCGCCGACGGTAGCAGAGACCTCAGAAAATGTGCCAGTGCTACCCGCAATAGGTTAGGTTATCGCCATGGCTGAGATCACCAAAGAGACTCACATTGCTCGACCGCCTGATGAGGTGTGGGCGGTGCTGGCTGACTTCGCCGGGATCAGCACGTGGGCGCCGAACGTCGACCACTCCTGCCTCACCACCGCCCAGACCGAGGGCATCGGTGCCGTTCGACGGATCCAAGCCGGACGCAACGTGGTGTTGGAACGCATTGTTGAATGGGAAACGGGGGAGCGGCTCGGCTACGCCATAACCGGCCTGCCCCCGGTGATCAAAAGCGTCACCAACACCTGGACCCTCACTGGCGATCCCGCCGGCGCTGGCACCCAGGTGGCGCTCACCAGCCGTATCAACGCCGGCCCTCGACCACCGCAACAACTGGTCGCCCGAGGTGTAGGGCAGGTGTTGGCCAAGGCGTCAGTCCAGATGCTCGACGGCCTGGCGGCCCACGTCTCGACGCTCGAACCCACCGCAGGAGGACGGTCATGACCACCCAGTCTGACATTCCCCAACCCGACGCCCGAGCCGGTGCTGCCCAACCCGATGTGATCGTGATCATGACCGATCAGGAACGGGCCGCCCCTCCTTATGAGACGGCCGAATTGGCGGCCTGGCGACGCAACACCCTGACCGGCGCCGCCTGGTTCGAAGACCACGGCGTTTCCTTCCGCCGCCACTACACCGGCTCGCTGGCCTGCGTGCCCAGCCGACCCACCCTCTTCACCGGCCACTATCCCGACGTGCATGGCGTGACCCAAACCAACGGCCTCGGCAAGATGGCCGACGACAGCCGCATGCGATGGCTGCGCCCCGGCGAGGTTCCCACACTCGGCCACTGGTTCCGGGCCGGCGGCTACGACACCCACTACGACGGCAAGTGGCACATCAGCCATGCCGACCTCACCGACCCGGCCACCGGCGAACCCCTCGCCACCAACGACGACTCGGGTGTGGTCGACCCGGCCGCGGTGGCGACCTACCTCGACGCCGACCCGCTCAACCCTTTCGGCTTCTCCGGCTGGGTTGGCCCCGAACCCCACGGCGCGTCGCCGGCCGACTCCGGCATCGTGCGGGATCAGGTCTTTGCCGACCGCATCGTGGCCTGGCTCGAAGACCGCTACGCCCGACGCCGGGCCGGAGACGCGGCAGCCCAACGACCGTTCCTGCTGGTGGCCAGCTTTGTGAACCCTCACGACATCGTGTTCGCCCCGGCCTGGTTGGCCCGCCCGAAATCCAACCCGATCAATGCCCGGTACGGCGGCGGAGCCCACGACCCGGCGGCGCCGCCACCAGTGCCGGCATCGCCCACCGACAACGAGGATCTGGCCACCAAACCGGCGTCCCAAATCGCCTACCGGGCTTCCTATCCGTCTACCTACGGACCACCACCGGCCATCGAGCGGGCCTACCGCAACAACGCCCAGGACTACCGCAACCTCTACTACCGCCTCCACGCCGAGGCCGACCAGCCGCTCGATCGGGTCCGCCAAGCCGTCACCAACGGCGGCTCGTCCGAGGCGGTGCTGGTTCGCACCTCCGATCACGGCGAGCTTCTTGGCGCCCACGGTGGTCTGCACCAGAAGTGGTTCAACCTGTACGACGAAGCGACCCGGGTGCCGTTTGTAGTGGCCCGTGTTGGGTCGGCACCAACCGAGGCCCGGGTGGTCGATGATGCCCCCACCTCCCACGTCGACCTGATTCCAACCCTGCTCGGCGCCGCCGGAATCTCCCAAGAAGCTGCGGCGGCAACGCTGGCCCAAACCCATTCCGAGGTTCACCCGCTTCCCGGGCGCAACCTGATGGCGGTGGTCGACGGCACCGACACCCCCGACCGCAACCGAGCGGTCTACGCCATCACCCGCGACAACATGCCCGAAGGCGACTCCGGTGCCAGCGGCGTCGCCCGCCGGATCGGCCGCATCGAAAGCCAGCCGCCTCCGCTGCGCATTCAGGTGCCGGCTCATGTGGCCGCCAACTTCGAAGCCATCGTGGTTCGAGTTGATGAGGCCGATGCCCCCGGAGGTGGCGGACACCTGTGGAAGATCGTCCGCAGCTTTGACGACCCCAACACCTGGACCGAACCCGGCGTGCGCCACCTGGCCGCCACCGGCCCCGGCGGCGACGAATACCGAACCGAACCGCTACCCGACCAGTGGGAACTGTACGACCTCGACGTCGACGGCATCGAAGCCGACAACCGCTGGAACGACCCGGCGGCGGCCGAAGTGTTCCGTCTGCTCGGCAACCGCCTGGCCATCGTGGCCGACAACTCGATGCCGGCCCGCAACCAACCCTGGCCCTACGCCAGTCGCACCCCATCCGGAGGACCCCCAATGAAGCGCACCCCACCACCCGCCCTCGCCCTGCGCAAGGTGCTCCAACGAGTCGGCATGCACCCCGAAGACACCGAAACCCTCGACCCCGACATCGATCTCACCGGCCGCCGCGCCCTGGTTGTAGCCACCAACCATGGCGTGCTCGATGTCGGGAAACCCACCGGGGTGTTCGCCAGCGAAATGACGGTGCCGTACTACGCCTTTCTCGACGCCGGCATGACCGTGGACGTGGCCAGCCCGAGTGGCGGGGTGATCCCGGTGGAGCCGCAGTCGCTCAAGCCGGTACTTCGCACCGAAGCCTGCGACCGGTTTCTGGCCGATGACGACTTCAAGGCCAAGGTCAACGACTCGCACCCGGTTGGTGAGCTCGATATGGCCGACTACGACATCGTCTTCCTCGCCGGCGGATGGGGCGCGGCCTTCGACATGGGCTTCTCGGAAGACCTCGGCCGCCAAATCACCATCGCCAACGAACACGACCGCATCATCGGCGGTGTGTGTCACGGCCCACTCGGCCTGCTGAAAGCAAAGGGGGTCGACGGTGCACCCCTGGTGGAAGGACGCCGGGTGACCGCGGTGACCGACAAACAGGTGGAGGAGCTCGGTATCGACAGCACCCCCCACCACCCCGAAACCGAGCTTCGCCGACTGGGAGCCGAGTTCGAAGGCAAACACCGCTTCCGCGACCCGTTCGCCAACCACTGGGTCGTCGACGGCAACCTGGTGACCGGCCAAAACCAAAACGCGGCCCCCATGGTGGCAAGAGAAATGCTCCGCCTCGTAGCCGAAAAAGCCTCAGCCTAAAGAACGGCCCAAAGCCGATGGTGTTCGAAGTGAGAGCAGCTTCCAGCAAAAAGTTTGCACTTTTCGGGGTCAGACCCCGAAAAGTGCAAACTTTTGGGTTTCTGGGGTCGGCCCGGTTGCCGGTGGCATCGCTGTTGGCGGGTGGTTGATCGTGGTCGGTACGCTGGGGCCTCATGAATAACGTCGACCAGGTTGTTTCGTCGGGTGCTGAGAACGCAGCTGATGTTGGCGACGACGGGGAACCGGTCGACGGTCGGGTAGCTCGCCGGCAACGCAACATCGACTTGGTGATCGACAGCGTGTTGGAGATGTTCGCCGAGGAGGCGATGTTCCCCACGATCGAACAGGCGGCCAGCCGGTCGGGGCTTTCACTGCGATCGCTCTACCGCTACTTCGCCGACCCCGGCGAACTGCTCGAAGCCTCGATCCGACGCAGCCGCGAGCGTGGCATCGAATACGGTCGGCTCCACAACATTGGCGTCGGCCCCTTCGACGAGCGGTTGAACGACTTTGTTGATATGCGGCTGCGGATCTACAACGCGTTCGGCCCGGTGTATCGAGCTACCACCGCCAATGCCGCCCGCCACCCCCGCATCCGCGACGAACGGGCCCGCACCCGCAACGACATGAGCAAGCAGTTCGAGCTCCAGTTCGCCCCTGAACTCACCAAGCTCAAACCAGCCGAACGAGCGGCCGCCACCTCCGCCGGCGACGTGCTCACCAACATGGATTCGCTCGACTACCTCCGCCAACACCGCCAGCTGACGGTCGCCGAAACCAAAGCCACCCTCAAAGCCGGCCTAGAGGCCCTGCTCCGCTAGCTGGCTGGTGCTACTTCCACCGGGATGCCGTTGACTGCGGCGTTGCCGCTGGGTACGTCGACGAAGTGGCCCGGGGCCAGCAGGTTGTTGTTGACTCCGGCATGCTCGCGGGCCACCGACTGGCGGGTGCCCGGCTTGTCGTGACCCCAGCCGTGGGGCAGTGACACCACGCCGGGCATCATCTCGTCGCTTACCTCCACCGGTACCTCGATCGACCCGGCCTCCGACGACACCTGAGCCAAAGCGCCATCAGCCACGCCGGTGCGCTCGGCGTCGTCCGGGTGGATCAACAACGTGCAGCGATCCTTTCCCTTCACCAGCGTGCGTACGTTGTGCATCCACGAATTGTTTGAACGCAGATGCCGGCGACTGGTCAACACCAGCCCGTCGTTCGGACGCTCCAGCCGCTCGGCCAGCCGAGGCACATCCGCCACCACGTACTCGGGCGCCAGGTCGACCTTGCCGTCGGCATGCAGCACGATTTCGTCGATTCGAGGAACCATCGGCCCCATGTCGATGCCGTTTGGCTCATCCATGAAGTGCTGCAAGGTGAGGCCGTCAGGGTTTTCGCCGTACCGATCCCCAAAGGGTCCACAGCGAACAGCCAGATCGTTCAGTCGTACCGGCCCCGGCTCCGGGGACTCGGCCAGGGCCACCGCAGAATCCACCCCGTGCATCTCACACATGGCCGAGAAGAACCCGGTGTCGAAGGCCTCGATGTCCACGTCGGCCTGCGGAATCCCGGCCACCATGGCGCCAACCCGAATCAGCACCTCCCACTCACCCGGACGATCCTCCGGCGGAAACAGCGGTGGCGACCACTTTCCGGCCGAGCGCACGGCCCAACTCCACAACAACTCGTCGTAGTGGGGCTGCTCCAACGGCGACAGGCCGGGGAAGATCACGTCGGCGTGGCGGGTGGTTTCGTTCAGGGCGTTGTCGATCGACACCATCACGTCGATGTCGGCCAAGGCGGCGTCGAGACGGGCCGACTCCGGCGCCGAAATCACCGGGTTGCCGGCCACAGTGATCAACCCATGCAGTTGACCCTCGCCCGGAGTGTCGATCTCCTCAGCTAGACACGACACCGGATACTGGCGCATCACCTCCGGAGCGCCCCGCACTCGTGACTTGGTGGTGCCGAACTCGATCGGCTTACCCCGATCCATCAGGCTGATCGACGGAGCGATCGGCGTGGCCCACATCAACCCGCCCTCGGCATCCAGGTTCCCGGTCAGGGCACAAATCACATCCGGCAGCCACGAGGCGAGGGTGCCGAACTCCTGGTTGCAGGTACCGATCCGGGCATACCAAACAGCACGATCGGCCGCAGCAAATTCCCGAGCCAAGGTGGTGATCTGATCAGCCGGTACCCCGCACACCTCGGCCACCCGCTCCGGCGGGAAATCGGCGGCGATCCGCTCCACCACATCAAGGTTGCGAACCTTGTCGGCCAGATGGCCAAGATCGGTCAGCCCCTCGGCGAACAGCACATGCACCACCGCCAGTTGCAGCGCAGCATCGGTGCCCGGACGAATCGGCACCCACTCATCGGCCCGGGCCGCGGTCTTGGTGCGGCGAGGGTCGATCACCACCACCTTGCCCCGCTCCGAAATGACATCGAGATGACCCAGCACATCGGCACAGGCGAGGAGTGAACCCTGGCTGGCCTGCGGGTTGGCGCCCTGCACCACCGCGAAGTTGGTGCGGGGGAGGTCGGGGGCCGGGATCCGCCACGGTTGGCCGTACATGGTCCAACAGGTCACGTTCTTGGGCCACTGGTCGACCGTGCCCGCCGAATAGATCGGCATCTCGCTCAACCCGGAGAGACCGAGGAGTAACCCCACGTAACGGCCAAGCGAATAGTTGTGGGCCGTCGGGTTCCCGATATAGGCGGTGATCGACTCCTTGCCGTGCTCGGCAATCACCCCGGCGAACAGCTCTTCGGCCCGAGCAAACGCCTCATCCCAAGAGACCTCCACGTGCTCACCGGCTTCGTTCTTTACCAGCGGTGCCCGCAACCGATCCGGGTCGAAATGAAGCGCGCCCAGGGCGGTGCCCTTCGGACAGAGATACCCCTTCGACCACACGTCGTCCTTGTTGCCGCGTATCAGCGCCACAGTCTGGCTGTCGTGCTGACCGTCGTCGTTGGGATCGGCAGCCTCGAGGTGAAGCTCCAAGCCACACATCGCCTCACACAGGTGACAGGTCCGGATATGGATCTCACGCTCAGCCATAGGAGCAATCGTTCCACAGCCACGCGATGCCAGGTCGGGGAAACGCCGTGACCGGTGCCGGGCGGCCAGCCAGCAAGCAGGGTGCGAGCGGGAGATCGGTGGCGGTCAGCGAGGCGCCAGGGTGAGGGGCAGGTCGTTCTCGGCTCGTAGGGCGGGAGCGATCACCGGCTTTGGTGGTTCGGATCCGGGATAGCTGAGACGCCAATCAGCACACACCCGACCAAGAACAATCCGGAGTTCGGTGCGGGCAAACCGGGCGCCGAGGCACCGCCGGGGACCGAGGCCAAACGGCAGGAAGCCGTCGCTGTCGGCGGGGATGGGGCGACCGGGATCAAAGGTGTTTGGGTTGTCCCACACTTCGGGCGACCGTTGTATGGCGTAGACCGGAATCAGCACCATGGTGCCCCGACGCACCGGCTCGCCGGCGATCTCGGTGCGTCGCTTCGCCGAACGACCAATGTTGACCCCGGCCGGATACATGCGCAGCGTTTCCTCGACGATCGCCGCCGTCTCGGTCATAGCTTCGGTGGCCTCGACGAAGGTGTCGGACTGGCTTCGGAACCTCGCACCCTCACCGGCAACAACCTCCTGCAGTTCGGGATGAAGCGCCAGCTCATACAACGCCCAAGTGAGCGTGGAGGCGGTGGTGTCGTGGCCGGCGAACATGAAGCCGACGCACTCATCAAGGATGGCCTCATCGGTCAGCACGTCGACGGTTGGGTTCTCGGTCGATGGGCCCTCACCAGCCTCGCGCTGAGCCCGAACCAACTGGCTCAACACGTCGACCGCCCCCGTGTCATTGGCCTTGCGGTGCTGGAGCAGCCGGCGAAGCACCACCCGCAGGTTCTCCTTCGAGGTCTGGAGCCGACGGTTGCGAGGGGTGGGCACCACCGCCGGGGCCGAGGCCGGATGGTTGAAGCGAAACCCGACCCAGTCGAGAATCTCGTTGAACGATTGGCTCACCTCCTCGGTGAGCCCCTCCGTGTCGTCGTCGGCGCCGAGGAGAGCCCGCATCGCCACCCGCATCGTGAGCGTGGTCATGGCCTCCTGGATATCGACTTCGCCCGGCTCCCAGCTTTGGGCCAGTCCCTCGACCGTTTCGGTCACGATCCGGGCCAGACCCTCCATCTGCGACATGCCAAAGACGCGGGCGCAGGGCTGACGGTGGGCGAGCCAGGCATCGCCCTCCATGGTGAAGAGGTTCTCGCCGAGGCCATCCTCGATGATGTTTCGAATCGCCCACGGCTTGCCGTAGGAGTCGGCATCGGTCACCAACACCTGGTGGGCCGAGGCATAGTTCTGAGCGATCATCAACGGAATGCCAAAGCCGGGTCGAGAGACCGCAGCACCACTCGGCAGATGGTCGAACGCGCGCAACATGTCGGCGCGGGCGGCCTTGGCCAGTTTGAACAGATCAAGTCGGGCTGCGGTCATGACTCCAAACTCCCTGGTGGTTCAGGCGGTGGCTCGGGTTCGTCGTAGTCAGCCTGTTCTAGGCGGGCTCCCAGAGCTCGATCGGGTTTCCCTCGGGATCGTGGACCCGGGCGAACTTGCCAACGCCATCCATTGATTCGTGATGGCTGGCCGGATGTCCCGCGGCGGCGAGTTGGGCCAGCATGGCCTCAAGGTCTCGGACGCGAAAGTTCACCATGAACTGACGCTCGGCATCGAAATAGTCGGTGTCGCTTTCGAACGGGGCAAAAACGGTCACCCCTTCCTCGCTGGTCCAAGGAGCGGTGTCTGGCCCCTGAGGCACCAGCGCCACGCCAAGCATGTCGAGATACCACTGCGCCAACTTCTGCGGATCATCAGAGCGAAAAAACAGCCCGCCGATTCCCAAAACCTTTTCCATATGTCCCCCCGGGTCTCCTGAAGAGTATGACCGCCCGAACTGGTTCTAGCCCCGAAATGTGCAACTAGTGGAAAAGGCTTCTCCTCGAGGGGCTCCGCTCGACCACCGGAAAGTTCGCTGCTGGTGCGGGCAGCACACCGCTAGCGATTCGGAACAACCCAGCCGGGCTGACACCACGGAGACGAAACAAGTGCCAGTTAGTGGCGCACAAAATGGGTTCGCGGTAGGGTTTCCGGCACAAGGAGGAGACTCACTATGGACATTGTTTTGACGGGAACCGGATCACCCCTGCCCGACGCCAACCGGGCTGGGCCGTCCACCCTCGTGAAGGCGGGCGACACCCACATCCTGGTGGACGCCGGCCGTGGCGTGGTGATGCGGATGACCGGCGGCGGCTCGCTGCCCGCCTTTCTCGGGGCGGTGCTGGTAACGCATCTCCACAGCGACCATGTGTGTGCCCTTAACGACGTGATCACCACCCATTGGGTGATGACCCAGGGCAACCTTCCCCTCAAAATCTACGGACCGGTCGGGATCGCCCAGTTTGTGGAACGCCAGATGGCGGCCCTCGAACCCGACATCGGCTACCGCATCGAACACCACGACGCCCTCACCCAGGGGCCGCAGCTTGAGGTGACCGAACTCGAACCCGGGGACTCGTTCACGGTCAACGATGTGTCGATCACCACTGCAGCCACCGAACACTCGCCGGTGAAACCCACCATCGGCTTCCGGCTCGAACACGACGGCGCTACCGCGGCGCTGGTTGGCGACACCATCGCCTGCGACGGCGTCGACACCCTGGCCGCTGGCGCCGACGTTTACGTGCAAACCGTGATTCGGCGGGACCTGGTTGAAGCAACCCCCAACGAGATGTTCCAGGACATCCTCGACTACCACTCCGGCGTGATCGATGCCGCCCAAACCGCAGCACGGGTGGGGTCGAAGCGCTTGGCCCTCACCCACATGGTGCCGGCGCCCACACCCGAGCAGTATCCCGAATGGATCGCCCGAGCCGCCGAACACTTCGCCGGCGAAATCATCATCGGCGACGACCTCACCACCATCACCGTCTGACCCCCTCCACCGCCCGACCACTCGATCACCCCATCACCGCTCGCATACTCCCACCGCAACGAAAGGCAGCCATGGCTGACAACACCAACGGCTTCCAGGGCACCATCGGCAAGACCCTCGCCGACTCCGAACCTCACTTTCAGGAGCCACCCCACCCCGGTGACGATGCTCCCAACGTGGTGGTAGTGCTGCTCGACGACACCGGCTTTGCCCAGTTCGGCTGCTACGGATCCGACATTGACACCCCAAACGTCGACGCCCTGGCCGCCGGTGGACTCCAGTTCACCAACTTCCATGTGACCCCGCTGTGCTCACCCACCCGGGCGTCACTACTCACCGGGCGCAGCCAACACACCGTGGGTATGCGCTCGGTGTCGAACCACCGCACCGGCTTCCCCCACCAACTCGGCCACATCTCCAACAACGCCGGCACCATGGCCGAAGTACTCAGCGAGCTGGGATACGCCACCTTCTGCACCGGCAAATGGCACCTGGCACCCACCAAAGACACCTCAGCTGCTGGCCCGTTCGACCAATGGCCCCTCGGGCGCGGCTTCGACCGGTTCTACGGCTTTCTCGAAGGCGAAACCGACCAGTTCCACCCCGAACTGGTGGCCGACAATCACCACATCGACCCGCCGGCCACTCCGGAAGAGGGTTATCACGTCAGCGAAGACCTGGTCGACAACCTGCTGTTGATGATCCGCGACTCCAAGGGCGTTCGGCCCGACCGGCCGTTCTTTGCCTACCTGCCCTTCGGCGCCACCCATGCTCCCCATCAGGCCCCCGAGTCGTACCTGGAGAAGTACCGCGGTCGCTACGACGAGGGATGGGACGTGATCCGCCAACGTTGGTTCGACCGCCAGATCGAACTCGGCGTAATTCCGGCCGATACCCAACTGGCCCCCCGCAACGACGGAGTCGACGCCTGGGACGACCTGCCCGACAACCAGAAGAAGCTCGCTTGTCGACTCCAGGAAGCGTTTGCCGCCTTCCTCGACCACACCGACGACCAGATCGGTCGGCTGGTCGACGGTCTCCGCGATATGGGGGAACTCGACAACACCATCGTGGTGGTGCTGGCCGACAACGGCGCATCGCAGGAGGGCGGACCCTTTGGGGTGATGCACGAGATGAAGTTCTTCAACGGCATCCTCGAATCCCCGGACGAGGCGGTCGAGCGCATCGATGACATCGGCGGCCCCAACAGCCACACGAACTACCCGTGGGGCTGGGCCCAGTGCGGCAACAGCCCGTTCAAGTGGTACAAGCAGAACACCCACGAAGGCGGCGTCCACGTACCGATGGTGATGCACTGGCCCGGGGGAATCGACGCTGGCCAGGCCGGCACCAAACGCAACCAGTTCGTCAACGTCTCTGACGTGGCGCCCACCATCTATGAACTCCTCGGCGTCACGCCGCCGGAAACCCTCAAGGGTCGTGAACAACTCCCGGTCACCGGCACCTCGTTTGCCCCGGTGATCCCTGCAGCCGATGCGCCGGCAACCAACACTCTCCAGTACTTCGAGATGTTCGGATCCCGGGCGCTGGTAGCCGAACAGGACGGCACCTGGTGGAAGGCCGTCACCCGACATATCAAGGACACCCCGTTCGAGGATGACGTGTGGGAGCTCTACGACCTGGCCGCAGACCCGTCGGAATGCAACGACCTGGCCGCCGACAACCCGGCCAAACTCGAGGAGCTGATCGGGCTGTGGTGGGACGAAGCCGACCGTCACGGCGTACTGCCGCTCGACGATCGCACGATCGAGCTCTTCGGTTCGACCCGGAGTGATCACTCCCCCCACCGTCTCGACCGGCGCTACGTGTACCGACCACCGCTCACACCGATCCCGGTTTCGGCCACCCCTTCACCAACCGGCCGCTACTGGAACCTCAACGCCAAAGTCACCCGCAACGCCGGTGAAGGCGGTGTGCTGTGGGCCACCGGCAGCGCCAGCGCCGGCGTGTCGGTGTTTGTCCAAAACGACAAACTGGTTGTCGATTACAACGCCTTCGACGACCACACCATCATCGAATCCTCGATCGACGTGCCCGTCGGCGACAGCACCCTCGACGTACGTATCGCCCGCAACGGCCCGCTGACCGGCACCGCCGAAGTTTTTGTGAACGGCGAGGCCGGTGGCGCGGCCGACCTCGGCCTGATGATGCGAATGATCTCGTCGCTCGGATCCAGCCTGGGCCAGGACCACGGCTCACCGGTATCGCAGCGCTACGACGACAACTTTGCCTTCGCCGGCAAGATCCACGAGATCATCATCGAACTCAGCCCCTCAACCGACGCCGACACCGCAGCCACCGCCCAAGCCGAAATGTCCAAGCAGTAGCCAAGGGGCCCAGCCACACCACTAGCCTCTTGCGGATGAGCGAGCAGAGAATTGACCCGACCGCAGCGCCCGACACCGAATACGCCAGCTACCCGTCGCTGGTGGATCGGCCGGTACTGGTAAC
>CALAML010000152.1 GCA_937925845.1 uncultured Acidimicrobiales bacterium
TTGTGTTTCCAGCGCTGCGGTGACGGTGGCCAGTCCGGTGGCGTCGAGGTTGGCGTGCACCGAGCCCGAACCATCAAACCCTTCCTGAATCGACACCCCACGATTGTTGTAACTACGAGCCGCATCCTCGCGCGAAGCCGCCTCGTTGTTGTTCCACCGCCACTGCGACACAAACCGACCCAACTCTTCCGGATCCCGAGAGCCACACGCCGCCAACAGCTGTTCCTCGTCGCGGGCGTACTCGGCCTGCAACCGCAGTTCGGCTCGGGCCAGATGATCGGCATAAGCCAGCGTGATCTGCCCATCAGCCAACGCCTGAGCCGTTACCGGATGGCGACCGATAAACGCGGCGATACGAGCCAACATCTCGGCTTCAGCCTTCGACGCCGACGTTTGATGAGCAATCATCCGCGACGGCGACAAATAGCCCCGCACCGCCGCAATCTCATGGTTATCGGCCACCGACAAGTTGGCCACCGCCTGAGCCCGCAACACCTCGGCTTCCGCCAACTGCTCTAACGCCCGATTAGCCAACACGCCCGGCAACACCCGACCGTCCTCAGCCCGAGCAAACTCCGGCACAACCGGCTCAGCAGACATGCCGGAAGAGCTCTCAAACTTAGGTTCGTAAGGCGCTGTAGCTACCATGAAACCCATCGTAGTAAGGGGGTGTGACAACTCCCGAAAACCCCGCCAAATCAACGATCTAGGCCAGTTTGGCACGCTGGAGCATCGAGCCAAGTCGGCGACAGCATCAACCCCGAACGTGGTGCCAGAGCACTACTCCGCGACATGAGCGAACCTCTACTGATGCAATCTCCACCGGTTTGATCACATCCCTGGCAAGATCATCGAATAGGTCGCTTGCTCGAACGCCCCGAAGCCGAGGATCTTGGCGCCGGATGGAGCGACTGATCGGGACCATCGTCGTGATTCGCTCCCGACTGACGTCACGGCACTGCAGCCGCAATCGATCTTGCCTGGCGCAAGAGAAGTAGCCTCGGTCTCCTACGGCCGGACCTGCCAGAGGTCCGTCTTCAATGGGGGATCACTGCGATGGACACCGACAGCACCACCAACGAGTTCGACAAGGCTCGAGCTAAGGCCTTTATGGGCACGATGATGGGTGTCATCAACAACGGGGCGCTGTCGATGATGGTGAGCATCGGCCATCGGACCGGGTTGTTCGACCACATGGCCGGCCAGGTGTCGATGACCAGCACCGAGCTAGCGGCAGCCTCCGAACTCGATGAGCGCTATGTACGGGAGTGGCTGGCGGCCATGGCCGCCGGCGGCATCGTCGACCTCTCCCCCGGTGCCAGCGAACCGGAGAACCGGTTTGTGTTGCCGGCCGAACACCAGAAGTTGGTGACCCGGGCTGGTGGTCCGCTCAACCTGGCGGCCATGACGCAGTACATAGCGCTGCTCGGCCAGGTGGAAGATGACGTGGTCGAGGCGTTCAGCACCGGCGCCGGGGTTCCCTACTCGCGCTATCCGGCGTTTCAGGCGTTGATGGCCGAAGGGAGCGGGGCTCGGTTCGATGCCGCATTGCTCGACGGCATGCTGCCACTGATGCCCGGCGGTACCGAGGCGCTCACCTCCGGAGCCACCCTGGCCGACATCGGGTGCGGTGAGGGTAAGGCCATCCTGATGATGGCCGAGGCCTACCCGAACTCCACCTTCACCGGCTTCGACTTCTCCGCCGATGCCATCGTGGCCGCAGCCGCCAAGGCCGAAGCCCAGGGGCTCACCAACGTGTCCTTTGTGGAGGCCGACGCCGCCGAGCTCACCGCCGACGCCGAGTTCGACTTCGTCACCTCTTTCGATGCCATCCACGACCAGGGTCGACCCCGCGATGTGCTGGCGGGCATCCGCCGGGCGCTAAGGCCCGGCGGCACCTACCTGTGTGTAGAGCCGCGGTCGGCGACCAAGCTGGAGGACAACATCAAAGACCCGATGGCGCCCTACCTGTACTCGATCTCCACCATGCACTGCATGAGCGTGGCCCTTGTCAACGGCGGCGAAGGGCTCGGGACCGCCTGGGGCGAGGAGAAGGCCTATGCGTACCTCCACGAAGCTGGCTTCGACAGTATCGAGACCCACGAGGTCGCCCAGGATCGAACCAACAGCTACTACGTCGCCCAGTAACCCGCCCTCGTCTTTAGGCGCGGGGTTCCCGGGGTAGGCCGAGGACTCGTTCGCCGAGGATGTTGCGCATGATGTTCGAGGTCCCGCCCATGATGGTGTAGGCCGGGCCGTAACTCACCTGGCGGCTCCACTCGGTGTCGAGGGTGGCGGCCGGGCCAAGGATGCGGGCCGCGAAGTCGCCCACCCGGATCTGGTGCTCGGTGCAGAACGCTTTGGTGGCGGCACTGAAACCGGCCGGGGCCTGCTTGAGCACCTCGCGGTACACCAGCAGTCGGCCGAGGCGGTATCCGGTTTCGAGCCGGGCGATTTCCTGGCGGATCACCGGGTCGGTGCGGTCGGCGAGCGACACGGCCTCTTCAAACAGAGCTCGGTTTGAGACCAGCCGGTCGATGCCGCCTCGCTCGTGCTGGAGCTGCACCATCGTTTGTTTGAAGGCATCACCTTCGACGCCCACCAGGTTCTCCACCGGCACCCGCACATCGGTGAAGTACACCTCGCAGAAGTGGCGGTTGGTGGTCATGTCGGTGATGGGCCGCACTTCGATGCCAGGCAGATCCATGGGCACCACGATTTCGCTGATGCCCTTATGCGGTGGGCCCTCCGAGCTGGTGCGGCCGATCAGGTAGCAGTAGTCGGCCACTTCACCGAAGCTGGTCCAAATCTTTTGGCCGTTGATCACGAAGTGGTCACCGTCACGAACCGCGGCCGTCGATAGCGAGGCCAGGTCGGAGCCCGAGTCGGGCTCGCTCATGCCGATACACCAGGTGGTCTCACCCGACAGCATCTTGGGCAGATATTCGGCCTGCTGGTCGGCGGTGCCGTAGGCGATGAGGGTTGGGCCCATCTGGCGATCGGCGAACCACATGGCCGCGATCGGGGCGCCGGCGCCGATCATTTCTTCAGCGACGATCACCCGCTCGATCGGTGGTCGGTCCTGGCCGCCGTGCTCGACTGGCCAGCCCATGCCGATCCAACCTTCGGCGGCCATGACCTTGGCGAAATCCTTGGAGAAGCCGTTGATCCACGAGTCGTTGTGTCGGCCGAAGTCGGCCACCCCCTGAGCGGCTACGGCGCGGGCGCGCTGCTGCAGAGCAACAAGTTCATCGTCGAGCAAAAAATCAAGAGCCATCAGACCTCCAACCAATCATCGTAGGCCCACCAACCCCAACAAGCTGGATCGAACAACTCCCACCGCCCAATCCCCAAGCCCGGCCGATGCCCAGCTCTGGGCATTGGCGCACTATCTGAGGCTTCTTAGCGTGGGGTAAGCCCTGATCGGGGCTGAATCGAACGAAGGAGACGGGTCGATGAACCGAATCGACGATGTGACGGAGAAGCGGTCGAGCCGCGCCACCGCCATTGTGCGCGTGCTGGTGGGTGCGTTGATGGTTGCTGCGGCTTGGGCGGTTGTCGCTCCTGCGTCCGCCGACGCCCAGGCCGCGCCCTGTTCGGGGACGCGGGCCGAACCTAAGCCTGTCTACTTCAGGCAGTTTGTGGGTGAGGCCAAGACCTGGGGCACGATGATCACCTTCCGCAACGGCAAGTGTGACGTGATCATCAACGTCAATATTGGCGATCAGTTCGACGTGTTTGGAACCGACGGCGCCAACCATTACGTGGTGCAGCATCGCCGCACTTCCCGATGGGGTTATGTGGCCCAGAGCACTGTTGCCCGGGCAGTGGAAGGCAGGAGCACCTTCAGCGGCGACTCGGGTCGAGGGGTCTTCGATCCCGGGCCACGACCAACCGAAACCAAGAAACGTCGGGACGCAGCAGCAGAAGCCTCCCAGTCAACAAACACATCCAGCCCGCAGGTCACCGGTTCGGTCACGTGCAGCTGGAAACAGCCGGACTCCTACCTTCCCAACTATCAGCAAACGGCAACAAGGGACTATCGGGTGACGCCACGAAACCACCACACATGCAAGGCGATCAGCACGCTACGGCGGGGCGACCAGGTAACGGTGCATTCAAGGCTGGGCGACTTCCTCTTTATCGAGAACCGCACCCAGAAAAAGTGGGGATGGGTTCACAAGGTTGCCTTTCAGGGAAGTTCCACCGCCCCGACCACTTCAAACACGTCGAGCAACAACTGCGCTTGGAGACAGCCGACATCGTACGTGTCGAACTACGCCGCCACCGGACGCACCACCTACTTCATGCGACCCCAACCCAACAGCAACTGCCCCACCGAAAAGCGCATCTACGCCAACGACAAAGTCACCGTCCACGCCCACAGCGGAGACTGGCGCTTCATCGAAAACCACACCCGCAAAAGCTGGGGCTGGGTCCACAAGGGCGGCTTCCGCTAACCGAGAAAAAAGTCGGGCAACGTGCAACGGGTGTCTGACACCCGTTGCGGGTTGTGCTCTTACTAGAGCGAGTCCAGGGCCTGGGTGAGGTCGTCGACGAGGTCGTGCGTGGTTTCGATACCTACCGAGAGCCGCACCAGCGAGTTCGGCACTTCGAGTGGTGAGTCGGCGGCTGAGGCGTGGGTCATGGCCGCGGGGAATTCGATGAGTGACTCAACTGCGCCGAGGGACTCGGCGAGGGTGAACACGTTGGTGCGGGTGGTGACTTCGCGGGCCGCTGCTTCACCACCAGCACACAGGAACGACACCATGCCGCCGAAGCCCGACATCTGGCGGGTGGCTACTTCGTGGCCGGGGTGCCCAACAAGTCCGGGGTAAAGAACGCGCTCGACCGCTTTATGGTTTTGCAGCACCTCAACCAGCGCCGCGGCGTTGGTGTTGTGGCGGTCCATGCGTACGCCGAGGGTCTTGATGCCTCGCATCGTGAGATAGCAGTCGAGCGGTCCGGGAACGGCGCCGACCGCGTTCTGCAGGAAGCCGAGCTGTTCATCGAGAGCGGTGTCGTCGGTTCCCACAAACCCACCGACCACGTCGCTGTGGCCACCGAGGTATTTGGTGGTGCTGTGAACCACCACGTCGGCGCCATGGGCCGCGGGCTGTTGGAGGTAGGGGGTGGCGAAGGTGTTGTCGACCACCACTTTGGAGTCATGGGCATGGGCCACCGCGGCGATGCCGGCGATGTCGAACACGGTGAGCAGCGGGTTGGTGGGGGTTTCGAGCCAGACCAGCTTGGTCTGATCGGTCCAGGCCGCTTCAAGGGCTTCGAGGTCGGTGAGGTCGACCGCGGTCCAGGTGATGCCCATCGGGGCCAGCACTTTGGAGATCAGCCGGAAGGTGCCGCCGTAAGCGTCGTTGCCCATGATGAGGTGGTCGCCGGGGCCGAGCATGGCGCGCAGCAGGGTGTCACTGGCGGCCAGGCCGGAGGCGTAGCTACGTCCGTGGGCCACACCTTCGAGCGAAGCCAACACGTCTTGGAGCGCGGTGCGGGTGGGGTTGCCGGTCCGGGCGTATTCGTAGCCCGAGTGTTTGCCGACGTCTTCCTGGGCGAAGGTGGAGGTTTGGAAGATGGGAACGGTCACTGCGCCGGTGACCGCTTCCGGTTCCTGGCCGACGTGGATGGCCCGGGTGTTAAAGCCCCAGCCGTCTTCGTTCTGGTTCGAAGCCTCGGTCACGATGTGGTCCCTGCGCTTTCGCCCACTTCGAGGGCGTTCTCGGAGAGGAATCGCAGCACGTCGCTGCTGGAGACAACCGCGTGGGGGCGACCGCCATCGAGCACCAGTACCGCGGTGGCGTGCTCCAGCATTTCCACGGCCATATCAACTGACTGGTAGGCGCCGATGGTGGGTAGCGGTGGGCTCATGATCGATTCGACGGACTGTTCGAACAACTCGGCATTGTCGAGGACCCGCTCCATCAGGCGCAGCTCGCTGACCGAGCCCATCACTTCGGCCGCCGCCAGCGGCATGTCGCCTTTGGCCACGGGCAGCTGGGAGACGCCGTAGCTGCGCATGGTTCGGATCGCCTCGCGCACGGTCTGTTCCGGCCGTACGTAGACCAGGTTCGGGATGCGGTCGCTCTTGCGGCCCAGCACATCGGCCATGCATCGGCCGGCGCAGTCGCGAAGGAAGCCGTACGAGCTCATCCAGCCGTCGTCGAACACCTTGGATAGGTAGCCGCGACCGCTATCGGGCAAGAGCACCACCACAAGGTCGGTCGGAGCGGCGGCGGCAGCCACCTTCAGAGCGGCGACGGCCGCGGTGCCACACGATCCACCCACTAACAGGCCCTCCGCGGTGGCCAGCTTGCGGGCCATCATGAACGAGTCGTGGTCTGAGACCGGGATGACTTCGTCGATCAGGTCGGGGTTGTAGGTGGAGGGCCAGAAGTCCTCGCCTACGCCTTCGACCAGGTAGGGGCGACCGGAGCCGCCGGAGTACACCGAGCCTTCGGGGTCGGCGGCGATGATCTTGATGTCGGGGTTCTTGCTCTTGAGGTATTCGGCGACCCCGCTGAGCGTGCCACCGGTGCCGGCGCCGGCCACAAAGTGGGTGATGCGGCCCGCGGTCTGTTCCCAGAGTTCAGGGCCGGTGGTCTCCACATGGGATTGCGGGTTGACCGGGTTGGAGTACTGGTTGGGGCGGAATGCGCCGGGGGTTTCGGCCACGAGCCGTTCGGCCACGGAGTAGTAACTGGCGGGGTCTTCCGGCGGCACCGCCACCGGGCACACCACTACTTCGGCGCCATAGGCCCGAAGCAGCTGGACCTTCTCGGGGCTGACCTTGTCGGTCATCACAAAGATGCACTTGTAACCGCGCTGGGCAGCAACGATGGCCAGCCCCACGCCGGTGTTACCTGAGGTTGGTTCCACGATGGTGCCGCCGGGCTTGAGCAAGCCTTCGCGCTCGGCCGCGTCGATCATGGCGATGGCCGGGCGATCCTTCACGCTGCCGCCGGGGTTGAAGAACTCAACCTTGGCCACGACCGGGCAATCGAGATGGCCCGCGATCTGGTTCAGCCGAACCAGCGGCGTATTACCTACCAGGTCAAGTACTGAGTCTGCGATCTGCATCTGCTGATCTTCGCTCACGAGGTCTCCTCCAAGGAGTTGTTCCGGCCCCACCATCGGCCTTCCGGGTTCCATCGGCACGTTTCCACCGTCGGCAAAGCTACTCGGGTGGGTTGGTAAACGTTCATCGAACCCTCAGTTCTTCCCGTTTTTACCCGAATCCGCGCCCCGTTCAGACCCTTTCAATCGACGCTTCAATCGCTCGACGCGTTCTCAGGCGGGGTGGCGGCGGCTCCGTGGCGGCCGGCGCCGGAGGCAAACCGGGCGGCTCCGGCCTGGGTTTCGCCGCTACGAATCGTCTTCAATCCGGCTTCGACTTCGAACGCCAGCGCTTCGGCTGACGGCAGCCCCCATTGGGTCAGTGCGGAATTGCGATCGGACCGAAGGCAGTTTTGTGGCAGCGCCGCCAGCTCCCTTGCCCAGGTGACCGCGGCGGGGCGGGCCTGACCAGGCTCGACCACCCGGTTGATTAGACCCATGGCCAGGGCTTCCTCGGTGCCAACCTCACGACCACTGAGGATCAGGTCCATCGCTCGACCATGGCCGATGAGGCGGGGCAGTCGCACCGTGCCACCATCGATCAGCGGCACGCCCCAGCGGCGGCAAAAGACACCGAATGCGGCGTCGGCACCAGCCACCCGGAGGTCGCACCAGATGGCCAGCTCAAGACCGCCGGCCACGGCGTAGCCCTCCACCGCGGCGATGACCGGTTTCGACAGCTCCATCCGGGTTGGCCCCATCGGTCCCAACGACCCGATCATTTTGTCGGTCGGGTCGGCCACCACCCGGTTGCCCCGCCCCTCGGCGATGGCGCCGAGGTCGGCACCGGCGCAGAAATAGCCGTCGGCTCCGGTCAGTACCGCCACCGACAGGTTCGGGTCGGCGTCGAAGGAGGTGAAGGTGTCGAACAGCTGCTGGGCGGTGGGGCCGTCGACGGCGTTGCGAACCGCGGGTCGGTTGATGGTGATGATCCGCACCGGACCATCGTCTTCAACCTGGATGGTCTCAAGGGTCGAGTCGCCGGTCATCGGCACAGCTTAGGAGACTCTGTGGAGCCTTATAGAGGTGGCGGGCTGGCCACCCCTCGCGCTGAACTGTCCCGTCTTGGTGACCCATCTTCAGCGGCCCGGAGAGGGTGTGGTAGACAAACCTGATCGCACCCGAACACGGTGCGGCTCCGAGGTGATTGGCGGCGGATCTGCTTGCGCCAGCTGCGGAGTGCAAGGCGGACAACTGCAAGAAAGGCCCCCCACATGGCCCGGAACCATGCTTCGACGCGTCGTCGCCGACGAGCCCTCACTCGCGTCGGAGCCAGCTCTGAGCACCCCATCGTTCTCACCGCGGCCCTTGCGGTTCTGGTGGCGCTCGGCGGCACCAGCCTCGGTGCGGTGACCACCAGCGTGGCCGAGGCCCAGACCACTTCCGATGTGGTGTGTGTCGACGAGCGGATCTCGTTCGACAACGACGATGATGCTCCCCGCATCCGCGCCGACGTGGCCGAATTCTTTGAACAAACGCTGGAGTTGCCCTTCGCCGAGCCTCCCGGCCGATACGAGATTCTGGTGTCGACGTTCGAGATCTTCTCTCGTGAAGGGCAGTTCCGCGAGCAGGTCAATGTGATTGTGAACGGTCAGACCTTTGGACCCACCCCGGATCTGGGTGGTGAGACCGATGGAGTGCTCGAGGAGTTAAACGACGTCTCCCTCGGATTTGTCACGGTGACCGAGCCCATCGAGGCGGTCACCATTCGCCACGCCTTTGCCGGCGAGCCCGGCGTAGGGCCAGAGAGTATTCGCCTGCGCGATGTCACGTTGGTATGTACACCCAACGACGGGTCCGATGTGCAGCTCGATATCAACAACGCCGAAGCAAACAGTCCCGACTCCAACCGTTCCGACTCCACACCGGTGATCACCGGCACCCCGGC
>CALAML010000153.1 GCA_937925845.1 uncultured Acidimicrobiales bacterium
ATCCAGCTGCAACAACCAAAAGTTTGTAGTTTTCGGGGTCAGACCCCGAAAACTACAAACTTTTGACTTGGTGGAAATTCGGTTGGTTGCTGGGCCGCGTGTGGGCGAGGCTGTACCCACGATGCGCATGCATGCCGATGAAGTTGATATCGACGCAGACCTGGTGGGGCGGCTGGTGGCGTCACAGTTTCCTGAGTTGGGTGATCTGGCGGTGACCCTCGTCGAGCCCTGGGGCACCGACAACGCCATCTGGCGTCTCGGCTCTGACCTGGTGGTGCGGTTGCCCCGCATCGAGTCGTCGGTGGCCCAGGTCGGCTTCGAGGCCGACTGGTTACCGCGCATCGCCTCCGAACTGAGCGTGGCCATCCCCGAACCGGTCGCTACCGGGCACCCGGACGACGATTTCCCGTTCCCGTGGGCGATCCATCGCTGGCTACCGGGAACGACCGGCGGCCCTGAGTCGATCCCGGACCGCTCCGCCTTTGCTGTCGAGCTGGCCCGAGTTACGGCCGAGATCCACGCCCTCGATACCACCGGCCTGCGGCCGGCGTTGAACCGGGCCCAACCGATCGCCACCTACGACCGCCACACCCGCGCCACCATCAGGTCGGTCAGTCATCTGATCGACACCGATGCCGCCACCGCCATCTGGGACGAGGCCTTGGCCGCCCGCCCTCATTCCGGGGAGCCGCTTTGGGTCCATGGCGACCTTGAGGGCAATACCCTCGTCGATGGGCGGGGTCATCTCACTGGCCTGATCGACTGGGGCCTGGCCTGTGCCGGGGATCCGGCGGTCGACATCGCCGTGGTGTGGTCCACCCTGTTCGACGACACTTCGCGGGCGGTGTTCCTCGACCTGCTGGACGTCGACGATCACACAATCGCCCGCAGCCGCGGCGCCGGGATCTACCAGGCCTGCGGCGCTCTGGGTTACTACTTCGACACCTATCCGTTGATTGTGGAGCGGGCCTGGCACAAGCTGGCTCAGCTGGGAGTCTCGCCCCGTCAAGGCTGATCCACTGCCGTGATCGAGCGTCGGCGCTCAACTCGGTCACCGCCCCGCCGACCGGATCACTACCGGGTCGGTCCGACGTATCGTGATTAGCCAGGACGGTCTTAAGACCGTCCCGCAGTAGCCGCTGAAGACCTTGAGACGGTGCAAGCCTCTGTTCGAGACCTCTGGTGAAGGGAGCAACCGCCCACATGATGAACCGAGATCACACCGCTCGAACCAACGATGGGGCCGCTAGCGCGTCTACAGCCCACGAGTTCTCTGGGCTGTTGCCCGATTTTCCCTTCGACTACACCGGCTGGCTTGCTCACCCCGCCGGCCTGGGCACCATTCCAGCCTCCGCCCACGGCGCGGAGGTGGCCGTTATCGGCGCCGGCATCTCCGGCATCGTTGCCGCGTACGAGCTGGCTCGGTTGGGCCTCCGTCCCGTCGTGTATGAGGCCGGACGTATCGGCGGCCGCCTCCGCTCCGAAGCTTTCGGCGCCGCCAACGACGTGGTGGCCGAGCTCGGCGGCATGCGTTTCCCCAGGTCGGGTCGTTTGTTCTTTCACTATGTCGATCTCCTGGGTCTCGAAACCCGACCGTTCCCGAACCCGTTGACCGAAGCCGCAGGCACCACGGTGGTTGATCTCGGCGGCGAACCGATCTTCGCCCGGACCCTCGATGATCTCCCGCCGCTCTTTTCCGAGGTTGCCCAGGCCTGGGACGACGCGCTTGAGGACGGAGCTCGCTACCTCGATATGACGGCCGCTCTGCGCTCGCGTGACGAGGCCGCCATCAAGTCGATCTGGAATGAGCTGGTCGATCAGTGGGATGACCGCACCTTCTACGACTTCCTCGCCACCTCGAAGGCGTTCTCCAAGCTGTCGTTCCGCCACAAGGAGGTCTTTGGTCAGGTCGGGTTCGGCACCGGCGGTTGGGATTCGGATTTCCCCAACACGATGCTCGAGATCCTTCGCGTGGTGATGTCGGGATTCGACGAAGATCAGCATCTGATCGTCGGCGGTGCCGAGCAGGTGGTGCGCCGACTCTGGGAACAGCCCTTGGCCCAACCGGCCCACTGGCCCGCGGGCACCAGCCTGTCCGACCTCCATGGCGGCGCACCCAAGCCGGGCGTCACCCGCCTGGAGCGGGCCCCGGGTGGTAACGACATCACGATCACCGACACTCACGGCAACGTTCGCCAGCATGGTGCGGCGTTGTCAACGACCCAGAGCTGGCTCCTCACCACCAACATCGAAGTCCAGGAAGATCTATTCTCCCATGCGGCCTGGATGGCGTTGGATCGCACCCGCTACATGCAGTCTTCGAAGACCTTTGTGATGGTCGACCGGCCGTTCTGGAACGACGTTGACCCGGACACCGGCTTCAACGTGATGGGGATGACCCTCACCGACCGCAACACCCGCGGCACCTATCTGTTCGACAACGGACCCGACAAGCCCGCGGTGATGTGCTTGAGCTACGCCTGGATGAGCGACGCCATGAAGGTGCTGCCGAAGAGCGCGGCCGAGCGGGCCCGGCTGGCGCTGGACACCCTGGGGCGTATCTATCCCAATATCGACATCACCGGCCATGTGATCGGCGAGCCCATCACCGTTTCGTGGGAAGCCGACCCCAACTTCCTTGGCGCCTTCAAGGGGGCGTTGCCGGGGCACTATCGCTACAACCGCCGGATGTATGCCCACTTCATGCAGGCCGACCTGCCCGAGGCGGAAAAGGGTTTGTTCCTAGCCGGCGACGACGTCTCATGGACACCGGGATGGGCCGACGGTGCGGTGCAGACTGCGCTCAACGCGGTCTGGGGTTTGCTGAACCACTTCGGGGGCAGCTGCTCCGACGACAACCCCGGTCCGGGCGACCGATGGGACGACCTGGCTCCCCTCCAGCTGCCGGAATAGCCGTAGGTAGCCATGGACACCGAAACCTACGTGGGTCTCGACGCCACCGATATCGACGCCTTGGTCCGAGCCGGCGAGGTATCGGTCTCGGAGATCGCCGATGCGGCCCGGGCCCGCTATCTCAAAACCGAACCCGCTATCAACGCCGTGGTTGAGTGGTTCGATCAGCCGGTGCGGGCCACCGATGACACGTCGGGGGTCGCTGGGGGTCCAACCCTTCAGGGCGTGCCCTTTCTGCGCAAGGACTACGGGTCGGCTGAAGCTGGCGGGCTGGTCGAGATGGGCAGCCGGTTGGCCCGTGGCAATCGCGCTGAGGCCACTGGCGTCTTTATCGAGCGGCTGCTGGCCGCGGGCGTGGCCATCATGGGCCGTTCCACGGTTCCCGAGTTCAT
Source organism: uncultured Acidimicrobiales bacterium (assembly GCA_937925845.1). Taxonomy (GTDB): domain Bacteria; phylum Actinomycetota; class Acidimicrobiia; order Acidimicrobiales; family CALAML01; genus CALAML01. The sequence continues at coordinate 3,306 of CALAML010000153.1, forward strand.
TCAGCACGGCACCACCGAGTCGATCGCTACCGGCGACACCCGCCACCCGATCGACCACACCTTCTCGGCCGGCGGCTCTTCTGGCGGTGCGGGCGCGGCGGTCGCAGCCGGAGTGGTGCCCATCGCCCACGGCAGTGACTGCGCCGGTTCGATCCGTATCCCTGCTTCCACCTGCGGTTTGGTGGGGTTAAAGCCGGGCCGACGGCGGGTGCCCTGGGAGACCGATGGTTGGGATGGCATCGCCGAAGAGTTTGTGCTGACCCGCTCGATTCGCGACGCCCAGCGATGTTGGGAGGTGCTCGCCGATGGCATCGAGTCCTCGCTGGCCGCTCACCGGGGGCTAGCAGCCAGCCCTGCCGCTGAAGCTGGTCGGCTTCGCGTCGCTCTCTCGACTGATCATTGGGCCGGCGGTTCCCATCAGGTCGACTCCGAGGTGGTTGCTGCGGTTGTGGGGTTTGCCGGCCGGCTGGCCGATGCCGGCCACGAAGTGGTTCGAATCGATCCCCCGGTCGACTACGAACAGCTGGGGTCGACCTGGCATGCGCTCTTTAGTCGCTGGGTGGCGGCCGACGTGGTCGCCATGGCGGCACGGCATCAACGACCGATCGATGCCACCACCCTCGAGCCCATCACCTTGAAGGTACTTGAGGAAGTGGAACGGCTGACCGAGGCCGACGTCGCCGAGGCCCGCAAGACTCGTGCGGAACTCACCGCCGATCTTGAGCGTCATCTCGAAGGCTTCGACGTGTTGGTCACCCCGACGCTGGCAACCACCGCGATCCCGCTGCATCACGTCGACGGTGACTCGTGTGGGCTCGACACCTATCTCGACCGCAACGACGCCATCATGCCCTTCAACTACCTCTTTAACGTGACCGGATGGCCAGCACTGTCGGTCCCAGCACCGTCGGTCCCAGCATCGTCCGTCTCGGCACCATCGACCGATGTCGGCCTTCCTATCGGTGTTCAGCTGGTCGCCCGGCCAAATACGGAGTCCGCACTTTTGGGTCTGGCCGCCCAACACCAGGCTGACCCAATCGCCTGACCAGCAGCACCACCGTGGCCCAGCGGGCGCCGAACCTTCGGAAAAGGGGGGCCTGGGTCGGCCTTTTGCCGTTGTCGTCGATCACAGCCAATTGCCGATTAGGCAGCAGGCTGAAGTCGGCGAAGAGCATGCAAAAACTTTCGAAATTCGCGATTCAGAGGCCGTTTTGGCGAGAAACCCGCGGTATCTGTAAGTACATTTGTGCCTATGAGTCTCCTCGGAATCGATCATGTCAACATCGACACCTCCCGTCCGGAGGAAACGATCGACTTCTACACCGAGGTCCTCGGCTTGGAGAACCGCCCGGAGGCCCGTCCCGACATCGGCTCGCCGGGTGCCTGGATGTATCTGGGCGATCAACCGGTGGTCCACCTCAACTTCCACGAAGAAACACTTGCGCTGCCCGACCTCGAAGAGTTCGACATCGAGCGGCCCCTCGATGACCGTGACCTCACGACCGGCGCGTTTAACCATGTGGCCTTTGCCGGGAAGGACTTTGAAGGCATGTGCAATCGCCTCGATGCCAAGGGCCTCCAGTACAAGACCGTCGACATGCCTACCTTTAAGCAGATCTTTGTCCGCGACCCGAACGGCGTCGCCGTCGAGATCAACATCCGCACCTGACCAGATCAGCCCGGACCTCACCCGGTCAGACCAGGCGGCGCTCCACGCCGGGTAGGACACAGATCATTTCGTAGAGCAGGTTGGCCGCCAGAAGAGACGTGTTGCCGCTCGCGTCATAGGCCGGCGCCACCTCGACCAGATCGGCCCCGACCAGGTCGAGGCCGTAGCAACCTCGGATGATTTCGAGTGCCTGTACGCCGGTAAGGCCACCGATCTCCGGAGTGCCGGTGCCAGGCGCCACCGACGGGTCGAGCCCGTCGATGTCGAAGCTGAGGTAGACCTTTCCGCCTCCGACTTTTTGGCGCACCTCGTTCATCAGCGGTTCAAGGGAGCGGTGCCAGCACTCTTCGACCTGAACCACACGAAAGCCCTGGTCCCGACTCCAGTCGAAGTCATCAGCTGCGTAGCCGGTGCCACGCACGCCGATCTGCACCACCCGCTGCGGATCGAGCAGCCCCTCCTCCACCGCTCGACGAAACGGCGTGCCATGAGCGATCCGCTCACCGAACATCGTGTCGTTGATGTCGGTGTGGGCATCGACATGGACCATGCCGACCGGGCCGTGTTTAGCCGCCATGGCCCGCAGGATCGGCAGGGCAATGGTGTGGTCGCCCCCGATCGAAATCGTCTTGAGGTCGTGGCTGAGCAGCTCGTTGTAGTGGGCTTCGATTCGCAGAATTGAGTCGGCCAGGTTGTACGGGTTGGTGGCCACGTCGCCGATATCGTCGATCGCCAGGCTGTCGAAGGGGGCCGCTCGGGTGGCCATGTTGTAGGGCCGGATCAGCACCGACTCGCTGCGGATGCCTCGGGGGCCGAATCGGGCGCCGGGTCGGTTGGAGGTGCCGATGTCGAACGGAACTCCGACCACCGCCACATCGAGATCTGCGGGTGCGGTGGTGCCGGGAAGCCGCATAAAGGTGGTGATGCCTCCGAACCGGGGCATCTCGTTTCCCCCGAGCGGCTGCGGTTTACTCACGTCACTCATGGGTTCAGCATGCCTTCCAGAGCCACCACCTGCACTACGATTGTGCAACTTGTTGCGGCTCCCTGAGCCGACCCCTCCCGTTGTGAAAGCGAGCGTTGTATGACCGAGGCGATGGTCCCGGCCCCCTCCGAGGATGTTCCGGCCTTCGTTCGAGCCGATGGCCCCGACAAGGTGACCGGATCCGGGCGCTACACCGCCGACATCACCCTCACCGGAATGCTGGCGGCCAAGTTCCGCTACGCCGGGGTGAGCCATGCCCGCATCACCAGGCTCGACGTCGAACCGGCCCGGGCCATCCCCGGCGTGTTTGCCGTGATCACCGCCGACGACGTGCCCGATGTGGAGTTCAGCTACGGCATCGCCGATCGCCGACTCTTCGCAAAGGACGTGGTTCGTTTCGAAGGCGAGGTCCTTGCTGCGGTCGCGGCCCTCACTCCGGAGCTGGCTCAGCAGGCCGCTGACGCCATCATTTTCGAGTACGACGAGCTGCAGGTTGTCACCGACCTCGAAGCGGCGCTGGCCGACAGCTCACCGCTTGTGCACGACGACCTCGACGCCTACACCATCACCGGCGACACCCCTCATGGCGGCAACGTAGCCACCCATTCGTCGATCACGGTCGGCGACGCCGGTGCGGCCCGCGAGAGCGCCGACGTGGTGGTGTCGAGTCGCTACGTCGCCGACGCTTCCCATGCCGTGCCGATCGAGCCCCGGGCGGTGGTAGCCCAGTGGGAGGGCGACAAGGTCACGGTCTACACCAGCACCCAGGTGCCCTTCGACGCCCGCAACGGAGTGTGCGAAACCCTCGAACTCCCGGCGAGCCGGGTTCGGGTGATCGTGCCCCACCTCGGTGGTGGGTTTGGCGGCAAGTGCGGCTTCCACTACGAAGCCCATATCGCCGCGTTGTCCCGGGCCGCCGGTCGCCCGGTGAAGCTGGTGTTCTCGCGGTGGGAGGAATTTGTTGCCCCCGATCGGCGTCGTGAAGGGATGATCATCGACGTCACTACCTCGATGGCCGCCGACGGCACCATCGTGGCCCGCGAAGCTGACATCCTGGTCGACAACGGTGCCTACATCGCCGACGCCAGCTTCTTCGCCCAGGCCGCAGCCATGCATGTGGCCGGCCCGTACCGCATCCCCAACGTGCGTATCGATTCGAAGCTGATCTACACCAACCATCAACCGTCGGGTTCGGTGCGGGCACCGACCGCGCCCCAGGGGTGTTGGGCCTCGGAGCTGCACACCGATGAACTGGCCGCCGCGGTCGGCCTGGATCCGCTGGAGTTTCGGCGCCGCAACATCGTCCGCACCGGCGATGTCGGACCGTCGGGCCAGACCTACGAAGAGATCGGCCTCGAGCAGTGTCTCGAGCTGGCCTCCACGTCGGCCGGCTGGGGTAGGGATCTGCCCGACGATGAGGCCCTTGGTGTCGGCATCGGCTGGTGGCCATCGTTCGGAGCGCCGGCGGGCGCGTACATGAAGATGCATGGCGACGGATCGGCTCAGATCATCACCGGCGCCAACGAGTGCGGCACCGGCTCGGTGATGACGCTGCGGATGCTGGCCGCCGATGAGATCGGGATCGACCCGAGCGCAATCGAGCTGATCTACCAAGACACTGCGGTGGCTCCGGTAGGTCCGGGGGCATCGGGCTCCCAGACGCTCTTTAACCACGGGCGCGCCGTCGAGGGTGCCGCCCGCCAGATCGCCGATCAGCTCCGGGACCTGGCCGCCGACCATCTTGAGGCCAACGCCGACGACATCGTGTTGGCCGATGGCAAGGCCTCTGTCGCTGGTTCGCCAGCCATCGCCGTCGATATTTCCGAGCTCGCCGCCACCGCGGCCTCGGGAGAGTTGCTGTTGGGCAAGGGCAACGCCGAGATTCGGGACTGGCCGACGCTGTCGGGTTCAAGCTGTCTCGGCGAGCAGGGCTTTTCCTCGTTCCTGGCGCCGCAGTTCTTCTGCCACGTCAGCCGGGTGCGGGTCGACCGCGACACCGGCGTGGCCCGGGTGTTGGAGGTCCATACCGCCCACGATTCGGGCACCATCCTGAACCCGATGGCTGCTCACGGCCAGATCGAGGGTGGGGTGATGATGGGCGTCGGCCAGGCGCTGACTGAGGGCACCCGCCATGGCGATGATGCCCGCCAACTCAACCCGGCGCTGCTGGAGTACAAGCTTCAGACCATCGCCGATGCCCCATCGATCCATACCCAGTTCGTCGAGATCTTCACTCCCAACGCCGGGCCCAAGGGCTCGAAGGGTTTGGCCGAGGCTCCCAACGTTCCAACTGCAGCGTCGGTTGGCAACGCCATCGCCGCGGTGATCGGCAAGCCGGTTCGCCGACTACCGATGACCGCCGAAAGGGTGTGGGAGGCGGTCGAAGGTCTCGATCAGCCCGACTCCAGCACCGATGCCACCACATACACCGGAGGGGCCCAGTGAGCTTCACCATCGCTACCTCACTCGACGATGCACTCGCTGCGCTGGCCGATGGCGCCCGACCCATCGCCGGCGGCACCGACCTGGTGGTCGGCGCTCGCCAGGGCAAGGATCCGTTGCCCCAGAACCTGGTGGCTATCGATCGCCTCGGCGAACTGGCCCGGGTTGAGGTAACCGACTCCGAGATTCGCATCGGCGCCGGGGTTACCCACGCCCAGTTGATGGTTGATGCCTCAGTGGTGGACCACTGCACCGCCATCGCCGATGCTGCGGCTCTGGTCGGCTCGCCCGCCACCCGCAATGTCGGCACCCTCGGCGGCAACGTGATGAACGGTTCGCCAGCCATGGATACCGGCGCCCCACTGGTGGTTCTCGGCGCCACCGCCGAACTTCGCACCGCCAGCGCAACCCGCACGGTGGCTCTCGACGAACTGTGGACCGGTCCGGGCCAAACGTCGGCTCAGCCGGGCGAGTTGTGCACCGCCCTGGTCATGCCGGCCCGCCCCGCCACCAGCGGGAGCGCCTATGTGCGGCTCGAGTATCGACGCACGATGGAGATCGCCGTGGTTGGGGCCGCCGCCTCGGTGACCCTGGCATCTGACGGGGCGATCGAGTCGCTTCGGGTGGCGCTCACTGCGGTTGCGCCAACCATCCTCGAGGTGACCGGACTCGATGATCTTTCGGGCTCAACGGTCGACGATGGGTTGTTGGCATCGGTGGCCGAGCGGGCCTCTGGCCAGGCCACACCGATCACCGATCTGCGGGCCAGCGACCGGTACCGGTCGAAGATGATTGGCGTGATGGCCCGGCGGGCGGTCGAGGCCGCAGCCATGCGGGCCCGTGGAGAAGCCGTCGCCGTCCCGGTCAACCGGGCCACCGGAGTAGGAGCAGCCGAATGACCGACACCACTTCCACCTCACCGACCCCCGCGGCCTCGGGCGCGGCCGCCGACATCAACGCGGTTTCGCTGAGCGTAAATGGGGCGCCTTACAACGTCGCTATCGCCACCGATCGCAACCTGTCCGGCGTGCTGCGCAACGAGATGGGGCTGACCGGAACCAAAGAAGGTTGCGACGACTGCGAGTGCGGCGCCTGCATGGTGCTCCTCGATGGCCAGCCCATCAACTCGTGTTCCTATCTGGCCATCCAATGCCAGGGTCGGGAGATCACCACGGTCGAGGGTTTGGCAAGCCGCGACGATCTCCATCCGTTGCAGCGCAACATCCTGGCTGCCGGCGGGGTGCAGTGCGGATTCTGCACCCCGGGCATGTTGATGTCGGCCCACGCCCTGCTCGAAACCAACCCGGAGCCCACCCAGGAAGAGATCCGCATCGGCCTTTCCGGAAACCTCTGCCGGTGCACCGGCTACGCCAAAATCATCGAAGCGGTAGCCAACACCGCCGCCGAAACCCCAGTCGCACCCCCAAGCGCAGGCTAAAAACCCGAAATGTCGGAAATCCGCTACAAACATTGTCGTTTTCTTTCGACATTTCGGCCGATCGGAGCGTTTTGATGGCCGATGACAGGCAGGTGGATCGGTTGATCGCCAGCGAGGAAATTCGTCAGCTGGCCAGTCGTTATGCCGTGTACCTGGATGCTAGGGATATCGATGCCCTCGTCGGCCTCTATGTGCCCGACGTTCGGATCAGCTCGAAACTCAGCGGCCATGACGCCCTGCGGTCCTTGTTTGACCAGAGCCTGCGGACGGTTGGCCTCACCTTCCTTTTTGTCGGCAACCACGTGATCGACTTCGACGACAACGACCCCGATCGAGCCACGGGGATCGTCTATTGCCGCGGCGAGATTCAAGATGGCGGACCCGACAGCGACCGGTGGATCACTCAGGCCATCCAGTATCACGACACCTACCAGCGGGTCGACGGCCGTTGGCTGTTCGGCGCCAATCGAAAGCACCTGTTGGTCTACGGCACCGAAAACGGCACCAGCCCACTGGGCCTCCCACCTGCCAACTGGCCCGAAAACCAAACCGGCATCGGCTCAGTCCCCTACGAACTACAAACCTGGAAACACTTCTGGGAGCAGCAGCCCTAACCTCAACCACCCCGAAATGTCGGAAATATCGACAAACTTTGTCGTTTTCTTCCGACATTTCGGGCTGGGCGGCGGGTTGGGGTGAGCGAAATCTGTTGGTGATTGATCGTTCGCTTCTGCACACTGGCGGGGTGGCCAAGGACAAGAACCGGCAGAAGAAGCAGCCGAAGAAGCCCAAGCAATCATCGAAGCCGACGGGTCGGGATGACGACGCCGAACCCCGTGTGTGGACCTCACAGAAGTACGGGGCAGTGCCTCTGGTTCAGCATCCGGAGAGCGGCGGGTGGACCTGCGACCCCAGCTGGCAGCCGAAACTTCCCCGAGGCGCGGTGCGGGGCGATCCCTCCAAGCAGCCGTGGTACTGGGGCACGCCGGAGTACTACTACACCGACATTCACCGGACGTGTGTCCAGTGCGGTCAGGACTTCGTCTTCTCCGGTGAGGAGCAGAAGTTCTGGTACGAGACGCTGCAGTTCATTCCGGACTCGACGGCGATCCGTTGTCAACGCTGTCGCCGGGCCAAACGAACGGAGAAGGCGATCCGGGCCCGCTTGGCCAACGCCTCGGCCGCAGTGGACGACCGCGACGCCCGATCATTGCTGGAGTATGCCGCGGCGCTGGTTGAGTTCATCGAAGTCACCAGCACCGGTAGCGCAGCCAAGGCCATCGCGGCCGCCCGCAAGGCGGCAAGGTTGGAGAAGGCGTCGCCGGAGCCCCACTACTGGGAGGGTCGAGCCCAGGAGCTGGCGCACCAGCCGGACAAAGCCAATGCGTGCTACCGACGCTTCCTCGAAACGGCCATGGCTCCTGGAGTGGCCGCAACGGTGCCCCGGCGCCTGGTTGCCGATGCCGAAGAACGACTCCTGCCGCCTGAGCAGCGAGCCGAACGAGCCCAAACCAGAAAGCGGTGGGAAAACAAGAGGAAGAAAAAGCCGAAGCGCAGCAAACCCCTTTAGCCCGGCCTCCTAGCCCCGCCGAAATGTCGGAAATATGCGACAAACTTTGTCGTTTTCTTCCGACAGTTCGGGGTGGCGGGGGCTGGTCGGTACGCTCGGGCCATGTTTATTGATGGTGAACGGTGCGAGGCTAGG
>CALAML010000154.1 GCA_937925845.1 uncultured Acidimicrobiales bacterium
CCAACTGGCCCGGCCGCAAAACGGAAAAGTCGAACGGATCGATCTCGGCCAGCTTCCCGGACATCCCCATCGGGGTCGCTTGAACAACCAGATCAGCGTCCACTAAGTCGGCGGCGATTCCCACCGTGCCGCGCTCGCCAGCCAGGCCCGCAGCGGTTTCGGCTGCGCCGGGACTGCGGTTGAGTACCACCACCGATACTGCTCCGGCGTCAGCCAACGCCAACACCACCGCCCTGGCCGCGCCGCCAGCGCCAACCACCACGGTTGAGGCGCCCTCCGCCTCAAAGCCGGTTTCAGAAACCAGGGCATCAAGAAACCCGACTCCGTCGGTGTTCTCACCGCGAAGGTGGTCGCCATCACGAACGACGCAGTTCACCGCATTGAGCGCTTTTGCAGTCGGGCTCAACGAGTCCACGAGCGCAGCAACATCACTCTTGTGAGGCATCGTGACCGACAAACCATCGATCCCGAGGCTGCGCATTCCAGCCAGCGCATCGCCGGCGCGACCCTCGGCCACCGGCAGCGCCAGGTACACCCAGTCGAGTTCGGCGGCGGCAAAACCAGCGTTGTGAATGGCCGGTGAGAGCGAATGCCGCACTGGGTCACCGATGACTGCGGCCAACCGCGTCGCTCCACTGATTGAGGTCATAGAACCGACCTTAGCGACCTGCGCTTGGAGCAGGCTCCAAACCCGGGTGACGGCGGGGCGTTAGTTGAGAACCCCGTCGGCCTTGGCCTGGTCGATCAGCGCGTTGTGCTCATCAAGAGTGTTCGAGAAGCAGTGGCTGCCATCGAGCTGGCAAAGCACGTAGAAGCGGGCCTCGGCCAATTCCGGATCGGCGCTCGGGTTGGCGGCGGCCCGCAGCGAGGCCTCACCGGGAGCCGCGATCGGCGTCGGCGGCAAGCCGGTGTTCTGGTAGGTGTTGTGGGGGCAGTCCAGGTTCTTCCACTCGGCCTGCACCTCGCCGGGCTGGCGGTTGGGCACGCAGTAGAGGAACGTGGCATCGATCTGCAACGGCATGCCTTCGGCCAACCGGTTGTGGATCACCCGAGAGATCTTGGCCCGATCGGCATCGGTACGAGCCTCTTTCTCGATCAGCGAGGCCATCACGATCAGGTCGTAGGGCCGCTCAACATAGGGGTAGCTAGCGGCGGCAGCGCTGTAGTTCAGCTCAATCGTCTTGTTGGTCATCTCCGAAGCCATCCGCTGGAGAACCGTTACCGCGTCCTCGTCGGTGTTCACCTCGAAGGTGGCGGGGAACAACAACCCCTCAAGGGTTCGACCGTCGGGCGTGTCGGCCAGGAAGTCACTTTCGATGGAGCCACTCGCGAGAGCACCAAACACATCGGCATCCGACAGCCAGTCCAAATCGTTGGCCACCTCGTTGGGGTAGGACGCCAGCTCAAGCCCTTCAGGCACGTTGAACTGTGACAGCTGGGCTGCGGCAGGGCCGAGGGCGAGGATGTCGCGGGCCAGGTCGGCATCGGCGTTCTTGGGGAAGACGTAGTCGCCGGCCTGGACGGTATCGATACCGTCGCGCTGGGCCCAGATCCGCCACAGCGGACCCCAGGGTACCACGCCTTCGCGATCGAGTTGGCTGGCCACATCGGTAAGGGTGGCGTTGTCTTCGATGGTGAGGGGAATGGTTTCGACCCCATCGAGCGGCGTGCCGTTGGCGACAGCCGTGAGGTACGCCTGGCTGTCGACGTTGCCCGGGTAGAGCCGGTTGTTCACGAACCACACCGCGCCGTATACCGCGCCACCGATCATGCCCACCGTGAGTAGGAACGTGGCGATCATCCGACGGAGCCGGCCGGTGCGGCGAGGAATCCTCACCCAGTCTTTGGCCGGCACGCCCTTCGGCGGCAGGTATTCGGGATCGACATACTCGTACAGGCCTCCGTTTTCGTCAGGCGCACGAACCACGGTGGGCTGGTCCCGGCGCCGACGGCGCTTTGTGGCCGAGCCACCGGCTGAGCCGTTCGATGGCGCGGAGCCGTTACCGGCGGTCATCACCGCGGCCGACCCACGGCCGTCTCGACGGTCCGTTTGGGCCTTCGAGTTTTCGAGATCAGAATCGCTCACGTTGGGGGGTCCTTCGTTTCAACCGCACTGGCGTTCAGGGTGGCCCGACGATGATCGAGCCAGGATTGCAGGATGGTGGCCGCCGCGACTTGGTCGACCATTTGGCGTTGGTCGGCAGAACGTACGCCGAGTTGAGCGAGTGATTGCTCGGCAATCACGGTCGTGAATCGTTCATCGTAGGTCTCGATCGGGACCCCGAGGGCGATCCTGAGCCGTTCGAGCTGCTTTTGGGCCCGTTTCGCCGCAGGTCCATCGCCACCATCGAGTGATCGAGGCATCCCAACCACGGCGATCTCGATCTCCCACTCCTCAACGATTTCGGCCAGCTCACGGTCCAGTTCGGCCCGCCGTTTGCCCTTCTTGGTGGTGCGCTCAAGGGTCACCAGCGGAGTCGCGACCGTACCGCCGGAGTCCGACACGGCAACGCCGATTCGTTTTGTCCCCAGATCGAGGCCCAACGCACGCATAGGAGGATCTTAGGTGGCGGGAATCCCGGCGTTTTCGCGCACCTGGCGCAGTGCATCATCGATGCCGTCGGGATCCTTCCCGCCGGCCACCACCAGGTTGGCGTCCTTGCCGCCACCACCCTTGATGGCCTTGGTGGCCCCGTCGAGCAGTTCGGCGGCATGCAGCCCCGAGTCGCCGGTGACGGCGCTCACCAACGCCGCGCCGCCCCCGCTGGGAGCTCCGCCGAGGACCACGCCCCGGATATCGGAGCGATCACGCAGAGCAAGGGCCAGATCCTTGAGAGCATCACGCTCAAGATCGTCGACACGGGCCACGACCACGCCATCGACGGCCTGCGCGGCCAGGTCGCCGGCACCAGACGCCGCCGCCTTTGACTTCAGTTCCTTCAGCTCGGTTCGTAGCGCCTTGAGTTCGTCCTGCCGTTTCTGGAGCCCCTCGACCAGCTCGTCGACCGGTACCCCAACCACCTCGGCAGCCTCGACCAGCCGTTGCTGGTCGCGACGCAGCAGCGCCACCGTGCCCGTGCCGGTGACCGCTTCCACGCGGCGGATGTTCGAGCCGATCGAACCCTCCGACAGCAGCTTCATCGGACCGATATCGCCCAACGCGTTCACGTGGGTGCCGCCGCAGAACTCAATCGACTTCGGACCGGCCTGGAGCACCATCACCCGCTCGCCGTACTTGTCGCCAAAGAAGGCGATGGCTCCAAGCTCCTCGGCCTCGTCCTTTGAGGTCTCGAAGTGGCTGGCCTCGGCGTTGCCCAACACCTGGCCGTTCACCAGGTCCTCGACCTCGGCGATCTGTTCAGGGGTCATGGCTTCGTAGTGGGAGAAGTCGAAACGGAGGCGCTCATCGTCGACCAGGGAGCCCTGCTGCTTCACATGCTCGCCCAGCACCTCGCGCAGGGCCCAGTGCAGCAGGTGGGTGCCGGTATGGTTTCGGCGGATCGCAGCCCGACGCTCGGCGTCGACGCTGGCCTTCACTGTTTCGGACACCTCGAGGTGGCCATCGACAACCTCGGCCAGGTGCCGGGTGAGACCCGGGATCGCGGAGTTGGTGTCGAGCACCCGCACGCTGCCGCCGGCGCCGGCGATGGTGCCGGTGTCACCGACCTGACCGCCGGACTCCGCGTAGAACGGCGTGGTGTCGAGAAAGACCTCAACCCGGTCGGCCTGTTTGCTCGCGCCCTTTTTGCTATTGGCATCGTCGTCGCTGTCGGCATCTCCGGCACCCGGCTCAACCGGGAGCACTGCCAGCACCGTCGCCGAGGCCTCTAGGGTTTCGCGACCCACAAAGTTCGTCGCCCCCGAAGCCGCCATCAGCTCCTGATAAGCCTCCAGGTCGGCTCGAGCGCCACCCGACTTTTGATTCGCCTTGGCCCGCTCGCGCTGTTCGCCCATCGCCACTTCAAAACCGTCGGTGTCGACCTCGACATCACGCTCGGCGCAGATCTCCATGGTGACTTCGAGCGGGAATCCGTAGGTGTCGTGCAATTGGAAGGCCACCTCGCCGGGAAGCTTCTCGCCCTCGGAGAGCCGAGCCAGTTCGGTATCAAGAATCTGCGAACCGGTAGCCAGCGTCTGGCGGAAGCGCTCTTCCTCGCGCTGGACGACGCCGCGAATGAAGTCGGTGTTCTTGACGATGTCGGGGTAGTGGTCGCCCATCATGGTGATCACCGAGTCGACCAGCAGCGGTGTGACCACGTCTTCGACGCCGAGCAGATAGGCGTGGCGCACGGCGCGGCGCATGATCCGCCGCAGCACATATCCGCGGTCCTCGTTCGACGGGAACACGCCATCGCTGATCAGGAAGGTCATGGTGCGGGCGTGCTCGGCCAGGATCCGCAGCGACACATCCTTGGCGTCGCTCTCGCCCATGGACACGCCGGTCACCTCCTGCGCCACCCGCAGGAGTTCCACCAGCTCGTCGATGTCGAAGACGGACTCAACTCCCTGGAGCACCGAGACGATGCGCTCAAGGCCGGCACCGGTATCGATCGAGGGTTTCGGCAGCGGCACCATCTCCCCCGACTCGGTCTGGTCGAACTGCATAAAGACCAGGTTCCAAATCTCGATGAACCGCTCCTCACCACCGTGAGCCGGACCGCCGTCTTCGCCGAACTCTGGGCCTTTGTCCCAGAAGATCTCCGAGCACGGACCACACGGACCGGTGTCGCCCATTCGCCAGAAGTTGTCCTCGTCGAGGCGTTGGATTCTCTCAGCAGGAACACCCACGGTGTCGCGCCAAATGTCCTCGGCGTCGTCGTCGCTCAGGTGCACGGTGACCCAGAGCCGCTCCGGATCGAGCCCGAGCACCTCGGTCACGAACTCCCACGCCAAGGGGATGGCCCGTTCCTTGAAGTAGTCCCCGAAGCTGAAGTTGCCCATCATCTCGAAGAAGGTGAGATGGCGGGCACTGCGGCCGATCTCGTCGAGATCGTTGTGCTTACCGCCGGCGCGAACGCACTTCTGAACCACAACGGCGCGTGGTGATGGCGGCGACTCCTCGCCGGTGAAGTACGGCTTGAGCGGCACCATGCCAGCCACGGTGAACAACAGCGAAGGGTCGTGCGGGATCAGGCTGCCCGATGGCATCGGTAGGTGGTCACGGGCCGCGAAGAACTCGGTAAATGCCGTTCTGAGTTCGTTCGCTTTCATCGCCTTCATGGCCTCGGGTCCTCACGGGTGGGTCTCGGCAGATAGTTGTCGAGTTGCTCTGGCCCACCAGTGTGCGCCAAAGCTGCCCGAACTTCCTACCAATTCCTACCGGTTGGTGCGACCAATGCGGCTGATCACAGCCTGCTTGGTCTGGCTAGCCCCCTAGACCGCTTTGGCCAGCTGGCTTTTGGCCATGCGGCGCTGGCGACGGCTCTGCACACAGATCGCGTCGCGATCGCCTGTTTCGAGACACTCGTTCAGCTTGCGAATGGCGGCGCTGGCGGAGGTCTTGTGCATCTCGGGCAAAACCGCATGCAGGGCGGCGCACATCGATGCCTTGGCCAGGTGGCGGCTGAAACCCATGGCGACCCGAAAATGCTCGCCGTAGGTCTCGCCTTCAGAGGCTGGATGTTCGGTAAGTGCCTTCGGAAGAGAGAGCTGCGCCATAGGTCACATGGTAGAGAATTCACCGCGAAGCGATCGACCAAATATCGCGTCGAAATCACCTCAATCTGCAAGATTATTGCGCCGACCCTCCCTAAAGGGCGCTACTCTTCTATTGTGGACGAAATTGATCGGGAAATAGTGCAATTGCTACAGGATGATGCCACTCTGTCGGCGCGCGAGCTGGCCGATGCCGTTGGGCTTACCGCGACCCCGTGCTGGCGTCGGGTGCAGAACCTGGAGCGCGACGGGGTGATCGAGAAACGGGTGGCGCTGGTCAACCCGGCCGCACTCAACCTCGACATGACGGCGCTGGTGCAGATTCGCACCAACGACCATTCGGCGGGTTGGCTCAAATCGTTTCAGCGGGCCCTCGACAACTTCCCGGAGGTGGTCGAGGCCTACCGCACCAGTGGCGAGACCGATTACGTGCTCAAAGCCGTGGTGCCGTCGATCGAGGCCTATGACCGGCTCTACAAACGACTGATCGAAGAAGTTGATCTCTACGACGTCCGCACCGTGTTCGTGATGGAAAAAATCAAGGAGACCACCGCCCTCCCCCTCACCTACCTTGAGTAGTGCCGTCTGAACTCTTCGCATCAGCGTCGGGCTTCGATTGGTTGGTGGGCTGCGGGCGAATATGTGACAGGCGCTCGGCCACTGCGGCCTCAGCACCGTGGCTGGTCGGCTCGTAGTAGATCCGCCCCTCCAGCGCCTCGGGACGGTACTGCTGATCGACCCAACCCCCGTCGTGATAGTGCGGATATCGGTAGCCCTTGCCATGGTCGAGAGTCTTGGCCCCCGAGTAGTGAGCGTCTCGAAGATGCAGCGGCACCTCACCGGCAGGCCGATTGCGCACGTCATCGAAAGCCTTGGCGATGGCCTCAGTGACCCGGTTCGACTTGGGTGCCGTCGCCAGAAAGACAACGGCATGAGCCAAGTTGAGCTGGGCCTCGGGCAGACCAACAAACTCGACGGCCCGAGCGGCGGCGTCAGCCACCAGCAGCGCCTGGGTGCTGGCCAGGCCGATGTCTTCCGATGCCAGGATCACCAACCGCCGGGCGATAAACCGGGCATCCTCGCCCGAGTCGAGCATGCGGGCCAACCAGTACAGCGAGGCGTCAGGATCCGAACCACGGATCGACTTGATGAAGGCGCTCACCACGTCGTAGTGCTCGTCGCGCCCGTACCGAAGCGCCTTGGTGCCGAGGGCGGCTTCGGCATCGGCCAGGACGACATGGGGCGTGGCTTCCCCGTCGCGGCCGGCCCGCTCCGCCGCGAGAGCCACCGCCACCTCCAGGCTGGTCAGGGTGTGGCGGGCATCCCCACCGGCCCGATCGACCAGATGGGCCACCGCATCGTCATCGGCGGTCGCCCCCTCTTCAGCCAAGCCCCGGTGAGCCACCGCCACCAGCGCATCGAGATCAAGCGGGTTCAGTCGGAAGAGGGTCGAGCGGCTCAGCAGCGGCGGGTTCACCTCAAAGAACGGGTTCTCGGTGGTGGCGCCAACCAAGGTCAACAGGCCCGACTCCACCGACGGCAACAACGCATCCTGTTGGGCCTTGTTAAAGCGGTGGACCTCATCGAGGAACAGGATGGTTCCGACGCTGCGCTCCCCCAGCCGGGCCTCGGCACGGGCGATTACCGCCCGCACATCCTTCACGCTGGCGTTCACCGCCGACAGCTGCTCAAACGCCGACGATGACGCTTCGGCGATCAGCTTGGCGATCGTGGTCTTTCCGGTCCCGGCCGGACCCCACAGCACCACCGAACTCAGACGATCGGCATCGACCAGAGCCCGCAGCGGTTGACCCGGACCCAACAGATGATCCTGACCGACCACGTCGTCAAGCCGACGGGGCCGCAACCGAGCAGCCAACGGCCCGCGACTCGCCAAACGTTCCTCGGCGGCGACTCCAAACAGATCATCAGCCATCGGCGTAGGCCATCGCCGTCGTCAACGGCGACCGGTGGATGGTCATCCGCCGGGAGCTTTGTGCAGCACCGCAGCGCTGAGGTGAAGGGCCACCCAACCCCGCCCCGCTTCCGGCACCTCGGTGGGCTGGGCTGAACCGTCGGCCAACAGGCTGAAGCCTTCGGAGACATCGGGCCACAGCACGGTCACCGCGGGTCGATCGTTGATGTTGCGGATCCCGCCGGGGCCAAGCTCAACGCGCATCGTCGCCCCATCGCCCAGGGCCACCGCGGCATGCATCACCTTCACCTGTCCGGAGGCGCCAACACTCATCACAAACGCGGTAGTGCGATCACCCACATGGTCGGCCAGGTCGGTTGGTTCAACGATGACGCTCATGGCCTGGACAGTAGTGGACCGCGCTGACACACCGCCCAATGAACACCGCGCCTGGCGGCATGCTCGCCGGGCGCCTACCCGGTGATCTTGGAGATCTTGTCGCCGGCCTTGACCGTTCCGCTCTGCACGACCATGGCGTTGATGCCGCGAAGCCGCAGGCTCTTGTCGTGGTTCACCCACCGGGCCGCGTCGATACCGAACCGCTCGCTGAACTTGGCGCAGCCGTTGTGGGGCTTGGCCGACACCTCGATGATGGCGGTGCCCAACTCCAATCGGGTCCCAATCGCCAGGTTGGCTTCGCCCAGGTCGAGATCGACCAAAAGCTGATCGCCCGCAAGTGGCCACCGCTCCCGATCACCGTCGGCGCATAGATCGACCGAGCGGCTCATCATCAGGTTGAGCTGAGCCTCTGGATGGGCCGAACCGTCATCGGTCTCACGACTCCCCCGCGCCACATAGTTGTCGCCGACCAGCCCCTCGCCCACCCGAAGCTCGCACCCCTCCAGCACCTCACGGGCACCGACGTCGGGGCGGCTCACGATCATCTCGACCGTCCCGTTGTCGGGCGGCGAAGCCCGAATATGGTCGAGCCCGGCGTTGAGTGCTTCGGTGTCCAGATGAGCCATCACCCCGTTCTATCAGGGTGAGCCCATCCACCGACACCGAGTATTGCCCGCGCTCTCTGAGCACCGCCTGACCATCGCCGGCTGGACCCAGGGCCTGGCGACGATACCGCCGATCAGGATCCTGTGACCCGGGAGCCCGGTTGGGCCTGGCGGCGACCGTCGGGTGGCTCAAGAGGGATGGGTTGGCGGGTGCCGAGCCGGGCGTAGGCCGCACTCATGCGGTCGAACCAACCCGAAACCTCGAACTGGGCCGATCGGCGACGCGCCGCGTGGCCCGACGCCTCGGCTTCATCGCTTCGCTGAGTTCGCTGAAGCCAACGACCCATCACCTCGGCGAGCGCTTCCGCGTTGTCGGGATCGGGGACCACCTCGCCCGCCAACGACTCGACACCGCTGAGGATCTCGGCCATGCCGCCCGCGTTACTCACCACCACTGGCACCCCACACGCCAGCGTCTCCAGCACCGCCAGCGACATCGTGTCGTATCGGGATGGGTACACCCCAACATCGGCCAGCTGTAACCACTGGGCCGGCTCACGGCTGTACCCCTGGAACAACACGTTGGCACCAGCGCGGTTGCGGTACCTCTCCCCCTCCGGGCCATGGCCAACAACCACCAGCCGAGCCTCAGGCATCCTGGGTTGGAGTATCGAGAATGCGGCGAGCAGCCGATCGACTCCCTTCTGCGGAGCGAGGCGGCCAAGAAACACCGCGGTCGGAGCGACCGAACCAAAACGGTCGATCTGGGCCCGGTGGCGCTCGGCCCGCGACACCGGGCGGAAATGACTTGTGTCGACAAAGTTCGGGATCACGACAACCTCGGCCCCGCTGGGCTCGAAACCAGCCAGCGCCAGTTCGTGGCGCTCGCTCTCGCTGCCACAAATCACCAGATCCACCCAACCGGCCGCGCCCCATTCGAAAGCCCGGGCCAGCCCGCGCAGCATCGACGGCACGGCCTGGAACGACCAGCAGTGCGGCTGGAAGATACGGACCACCGGCAGCCCGGCGAGCGCGGTGCGGCCAACGAGGCCAGCACACGACGAGTGCATATGCACAACAGCCGGCTCATGATCGACCACCGCTCGGCGCAGCTCCGGTCCCACCGTCGGGATGCGACGCGGATCACAGCCGATGTCGACGTTGACCAGGGTGTCGCCGAGCCCAGCGTCTTCGAGCATGGCCCAAAGCACGCTCACCGGATGGCAGGCCACCCCCACAGCCATGCCGTCCTGGCGCTGCCGCCGCACCAACTCCCGAACGTAGGTGGGGACGCCGCCGTCAATATGAACGCCCACAACGTGGAGCACATCCAGCGGCGCGGTCTTTGTTGCCAAGCGGGGGGCCATCAGTACCGCTTCACGAAGCTGAACAGGGTGGCATCGTGGCGAGGTCCGGGACCGTGCTCCCGCCGAAATCGAAGATGCGACGGTGTCCGCGAGGCCGTAGCGGCCCAGGCCCGACCCACGTCACGGGTCGCCCCTAGGTCGCGAGCGGCCAACCGCAACGCACAAAAGCCAAGATCCTCAACCGCGGCCGCGGCCAGATTGGGCCCGAGTTGGGCCGTCGCCGAATGCCGGATGATGTTGGCGTGGCGATTCGTGACCACGTTCACCCGCAGCCGACCCCGCTTGTCGGCCAATCGAGGAGTGGAGGCAAAACTCCGGTAGTGGGTGGACCTAAGCCCGGCGTCAAACACCACCCGAAGGCCGAGGCGAGCCAGCTTGCGGAAGAGGTCGATGTCTTCGCCGTAGGAGTGATACCTCGGATCAAAAAGCTGACCGAATCGACTCTGCACCGCGTCGATGGCCCGACGGGGAAGCACCAGGGCGCTGGCGGTGACCGCCTCAGCGTCGCAACTCTGATCAACCGGTTCGTAGGCCACCCGCATGGTCCGGCTCAAGCGGTAAGGGCCCCGCTGTGGTTCGGCGCCGATGGCGCGGCTCGTGGTCGGGTTGATGTCCACCTCTAGCCCGCCGACCGCCCCCACATCGGCGACGTCGGAACCCTGCACCCAGCGGGTGGCCACCCGGGCCGCGAAGTCGGAGGGGACGGTCGCATCACTGTTCAGCAGCACCACCGCATCGCCTCGGGCGGCGTCAACTCCCAGGTTCATGCCGTTGGCGAACCCTGTGTTGGTCGCCAACTCGATCACCCGATCCGGCCGGTGATCGCGGATCAGCGGCAGAGAGCCGTCGTCGCTGGCATTGTCGACCACCACCAGCTCGACATCGTGGTGAGACTGACGGCGCACGGACGCAGCCGCGGCAGCGCCCAGCTCCTCACTATTCCAGTTGAGCAGCACAAAGGACACACTCACAATGACACGCTCACGTGGCCGCCCCCACCTTCGAATCCGTCATTACTTTTCAGCCTAGACCACCACTGTGGGTGACAGACCATTTGCTCCGAACCCTAGCCATTGCCATAAGTTCAAGAACTCTCGACGGTGAATCCCACTCACTGTGAGAAGTCACTTTTGCAGCCACGCCGCCAAGAGGCTGCTAGGACGGTCCCAGGACCGTACCGTTGGGAGGGGAGGTCGTACGTTGCCGTTGCAGATCCAGCCAAGCAAAGGCCTGCGGCCAAAACGTCGAGCCGGTGTGCCGCGCCGCACCTGGCTCCCCAGCCCGACCCGCCTTCCTGAGCTGGTGGCCGACCCGGCCCTGACCCGACGACTGCTCACCCAGCGCCCCAAAGCCAACGCGCTGGCGAACGGAGCCAAACTCATCGGCCTCTTCCTGGGCCGCGACGAACACGACATGCTCGACGATTCGCTGGCCATGGCCGATGCCTGGTTCGACGCCATCTATGTGCTCGAGGGAACCAAGCCGGGGCCCGAACGCGACGCCTGCCTCGACCACTACCGCAACCACCCGGTGGTGGCCGAGGTGTGCTTCGACGACGCCCTCCCCGAGGCAGCCCGAAACCGCGATGGCAGCCGCCAACTGCTGCTCGAAGCCGCCCGCCGCGACCACGGCGTCGACAACTGGATCGCCATTCTCCACGGCGACGAGATTCTGCAACAGGACCCGCGTCTTCTTCTGGCGACCCTGCACCCGAGTGTCGCGCCGTCGGTACGGGTGCGGGTGGCCCACCACTTCCTGCACACCGAGGCCGAAGCCCACTGGGACCGGCTCGCGCCGCTCCCGCTCCGTCAACGGGTCGACACGCTGATGTGGCCCGGCGTCCCGGAAACGCGATTCTTCTTTGACCGCGGCGACCGGAACTACCGCCTCGACCAACACTCCCAGGTGGTGCCGCGAAGCCTTCGTGTCGGTCCGCTGATCGACGGCTTTGTCGTCCACCAGTTCAACTACCGCTCACCTACTCAGGCCCAGGCCCGAGCCGCCGACCGCACCGAACGAGGGTGGCAGGCCCAGCACTATCGACATCTGCGCCCAGGTGTGGGATCGCCGTTTGTGTCAACGCTTGATCTTGTCGATGACGACGGACCCAACTACGAACACCTGGACACCGAGCCGCCGATCGTCACCCGCAGCTCGGCTACCGTGCCCTGGATCAATCCGGCCGGTCTGAGCGAGGCCAGCAACGGCCGGGTGAGCGAGTACGTCACCGAAACCGCCGACAGGGTTGCCAACCCCGACGTGCGGCGGTGGATCACCGGCCCTGACGGGTTAGTCGCCACGTTGCACCAGCACCCAAACGACCAGGTCCTGCCCTATCGATCGCTGGCCCGACTCCGGGGCCAGCACTCGCAGCTAGCCGACCCTCGCCCCGGCTTCGACGCCTCGTTTCGATACCTCTGGCGAGGGCTTCGGGCCCGCCACATCAACAACGACCAACGCTGGCGATATGCCGCCGAGTTTGTGGCCGGGCTGGTTGACGGCCCTGCAGGCGCGGCTCCGCCGTCACAACCCACAGGAAGCGCGGCGGCGCCGAGCTAGGAGGCTGCTGAGCGAGGCTCAGGTTGCCGGTGGCAATACGCGCAGACCGAGTTCGTTGAGGTGCACCGGGTCCAGCGGTGATGGCGCCTTGGTCAGCGGGTCGGCACCCGACTGGGTCTTGGGAAAGGCGATCACTTCGCGAATGTTCTCCTCGCCAACCAGCAGCGCAGTGAGGCGGTCGGTACCGAAGGCGAATCCGGCATGGGGCGGCGCACCATACCGGAAGGCGTCGAGCAGGAACCCAAACTTGGCCTCGGCCTCTTCCGGCCCGATACCGAGCAGCGTGAAAATCTGACTCTGGATGTCGGGACGATGGATCCGGACGCTTCCCGAACCCAGCTCCCAGCCGTTCATCACCAGGTCGTAGGACTGCGACCGGACGTCGAGCAACGCCTCTCCCCCCGCCGGGTCGAGCAGCTCGAGATCGTCGACATGGGGCATGGTGAAGGGGTGATGCATCGGGATCGGTCGGTCGCCGTCCATCTCCTCAAAGAGGGGAAACTCTGTGATCCACAGGAAGTTGCGGGGACCCTCCGATAGCGACGGACGACCCATCGCCAGCCGGAGCAGGCCGAGCAGATGCACCGTGGTCTTCCATTCATCGGCCACGATAAACAGCAGGTCGCCGACCTCAGCCTCCATCGCCGTCCGCAGACCAGCTGCTTCGTCGTCGGTCAGGAACTTGGCCACGGGTGAGTTCAGCTCGTCCTCCTCGACGCGCATCCACACCAGCCCTTTGCCGCCCCAGCGCTTCACGTCTTCGGTCAGCTCGTCGAGCCGCTTGCGGGTGACATCGGCGGCGCCGCCCGGAATCCGGATGCCCTTCACCGACGGCGCCTGGAACACCTTGAACTCGGTCGCCGAAAACAGCGGGGTCAGCTCAACCAGCTCCATGCCGAAGCGGGTGTCGGGTTTGTCGGAACCGAACCGCTCCATCGCCTCCCGCCACGGCATGCGGGGGAACTCGGTCGGCCGTTCACCGGTGACCGCCTCGGTGGCCGCAGCCACCGCATGGGAGATGCACTCGAAGACCTCCTCCTGACCGGCGAAGCTCATCTCAGCATCGAGCTGAAGGAATTCAAACTGGCGATCGGCGCGGAGGTCCTCATCGCGAAGACAACGAGCGATCTGGTAGTAGCGGTCGAGGCCGCCGACCATACAGAGCTGCTTGAAGATCTGCGGGCTCTGAGGCAGGGCGTAAAAGTTGCCCGGGTGGAGACGCGACGGAACCACGAAGTCACGCGCACCTTCCGGCGTGCTGGCGATCAGCATCGGGGTTTCGATCTCAACAAAACCCTGCTCTTCCATGGCCTGGCGCAGTGCGCTGTTGACCTTGGCGCGAGTGCGCATGTTGTGCTGCATCGGCGCCCGACGCAGGTCGAGATACCGGTGGCGAAGGCGAAGGGTCTCGTCGACGTCGGTGCGTTCATCGAGGGGAAAGGGTGGCGGTTCGGCGGCCGAGAGAATCTCGACGTTCTCGGCGCCAACCTCAATCTCACCGGTGGGCAGATCGGCGTTGGCGGTGTCGGCGGGCCGCACCCGAACCTTGCCGGTGATCCGCACCACGTACTCGGAGCGAAGATCAGCCGCACCCTCAACCACACACTGGACGATCCCGGTGTGGTCACGCAGATCGATAAAGGCGAGGTGCTCGCCGTGCTCACGACGGCGGGCAACCCAACCACAGAGTGAGACCTCCCGATCGGCGTCGGCGGCTCTGAGGGTGCCGCAATAGTCGGACCGCATCTTTTGGCTCACGGATTGCTCCTGGAAGTGGGGTGGATCGATGTCATAGAGGAAAGGGTCTTGACGGCGCCGGGTCAGGGTGACCCGGCGATGCAGGCTAAACAACGAGATCGGACGGACTCAGCCATCCGGGTCGATGTCGAGGGCGCGACGAATATCGCGAAGCCGCTCCGAGGCCTTGGCCCGATGCAAGACCGCTTCGGGATCCGCAGTCTCGTCATCTTCGGCTTCGTCGGCTTCGTCGTCACCTTTGGCTTCGGTGGCACTTTCGTTTTCCCCGCTGGTGGCTTCGGGCATGTCACCCTCGGTCGAGCGATCGGACGGGCCCGGCGTGTCGGGCTTGCCGGCTTCAGCCTTGCCATCGGCATCGACGTCGTCGGCATCAGAACTGGAACGGGTATCGGTGTCGGCATCAGCCGCGGAAGCCGGTGGGACTTCGGTTCCGGGCGGGGACTGGGCTGGCCGACGATTCTCCACATAGAAGTGATCCGGCACGCCTCCGCCGTCGGGATCAGCCAGACGCTCCCGGAGATGATTCACCAGATCTCCAGCG
The DNA here is from genome assembly GCA_937925845.1 of uncultured Acidimicrobiales bacterium. Taxonomy (GTDB): domain Bacteria; phylum Actinomycetota; class Acidimicrobiia; order Acidimicrobiales; family CALAML01; genus CALAML01. The sequence goes on from CALAML010000154.1 coordinate 14,800, forward strand.
GCGACGCGCTGTTGCACGCCGGCACCCCGCAGGTCCCGCACGGTCACTTCGCCGGCCTCAACCTCGTCGTCGCCGATCAGGATGGCAAAGGCGGCGCCGGACCGATCGGCGGCCTTCATCTGGCTCCGCATCGACCGTCCATCGAAGGTGCGCTCGGCGGAGATGCCAGCTCGCCGCAACTGCTGGGCGGTGTCGCGAGCCCGGGTGCCATCGACAACATCGACGATGAACACCTCCATCGGGGCCTCGGGAGTGTCGAAGACCCCTTCGGCGTCACAGGCGAGAAGCACGCGCTCCATGCCGGTGGCGAAACCGATTCCCGGAGTGGGTTCGCCTCCGAGGTCTTCGGCCAGACCGTCGTAGCGGCCGCCGGCGCCGATGGTGGACTGGGCCGCGCCGATCTCGTCGCCGATGAATTCGAACGTGGTGTGGGTGTAGTAATCGAGCCCGCGCACCAACTTCGGTTCCAGCACAAAGGGAATCTCCAGGGCACCGAGACCGGCCTTCACTCGTTCGAACCGTTCCCGGGACTGGGCCGAAAGCGAATCCGCCATCTTCGGCGCATCGGCGATCACCGGTTTGGACTCGCGCCGCTTGGAGTCGAGGACCCGCATCGGGTGACTCTCGACCTTCTCGCGATCACTCTCGTGCAGCTCACTGGCCCGGCCCCGCAGATACTCCTGAAGGACCGGCTGGAATGCGTTGCGCTCCTCGGAGGTGCCCATGGTGTTGATCAACAGCGTGACGTGCTTCAAGCCGATGTCGCGGTAGAAGTCCCAGAGCAGGGCGATGACCTCCACATCAGCATCAGGATCGTCGGTTCCGATGCACTCGATGCCGAGCTGGTGGAACTGGCGAAAGCGACCCTTCTGGGGAGCTTCGTAGCGAAAGTTCGGACCGGCGTACCAGGTCTTCCACGGCGCCTGAGGGTTGGCCTTGGTCGGCCGGTGCTGGTTAAAAGCGCGAACCACCCCGGCGGTACCTTCTGGCCGCAGCGCCAAGTGGTGGGGCGGGTCGGAGCGGTCCTTGAAGTCGTACATCTCCTTGCGCACGACATCGGTCCCCTCCCCCATCCGCTGGAACACCGCCAGATCCTCAAAGGTCGGGGTTTGGATAAACCCGTAGCCGGCCCGGCGCGCGTGCGCGGCAAAGCAGACCAGCAATTGTTCCCACCGACGCGAGTCGGGAGGAAGGAGATCGTGGGTCCCTTGGGGGGCTTTGAGAGGCGACGCTTTGCTCACCAGTGTCACGTTACTGGCCTATAGCGGCGAGGCGGTGCGAATATCAGCCGGATTTCGGCATCACCCGATAGGCGTCGTAGACCGATCCGATGCGCTTGAGCTTGGCCAGGATGCCGCCGAGTTGGGCACCATCGCCGAGTTGAAACTCGAAACGCATGCGGGCAACCCGGTCATCGCCGGTAAGGGTCGACATCGAGATGATGTTGACTCGGGCCTCGGCGAGCGTGGTGGCGATGTCGCTGAGCAGGGCGATGCGGTCGAGGGCCTTGAGCTCCACCAGGGCGGTGAACTTGGCTCCGCTGGATAGATCCCACTCCACCTCCATCAGGCGCTGGCCCTGCTGGGTGGCGAGCGATACCGCGTTGGCGCAGTCGACCCGATGCACCGAAACACCGCGGCCACGGGTCGCGAAACCCATGATCTCATCGGGCGGCACCGGCGTGCAGCAACCCGAGAGCCGAACCAGCACATCGTCGAGGCCCTCAACATGAACCCCGGTGCCCTCGTTGGCGGGCCGGCCGCGGCGTCGACGACGAGCGGTGGAGGGAAGGGTGTCGGCACCGGTGGTGCTTTCCACCGCGGCCATCTCCTTGCCGATGCGGGCCACCACCGCGGCCACCCGAACATGATGCTGACCGATGGCCTCGTCGAGGGTCTCGGTGTCGGAGTAGCCCATCTGCTCCGCGACCGAGGTGTAGAAGTCACCGTTGTCGATCACATTGGGAGGCAGGCCTTCGCGCCGAAGGGCGCGACTCAACTGCTCCCGACCGTTGACCCGGGCGTCGAAGCGTGACTCCTTCGAGAACCAACTGCGGATCTTGCCCTTGGCCTTGGCGCTGACCACAAAGTCCAACCAGTCCTCCGAGGGACTGGCTTCGAGGGCGTCGGAGGTGAGGATCTCCACGGTGTTGCCATCGACCAACCGGGTGTCGAGGGGCACCTGCTTGCCATCGACTCGGGCCGCCTGACAGGCATGACCGATCTCGGTGTGGATCGCATAGGCGAAGTCGACCGGCGTGGCCCCGGCCTGCAGCGGAATGGCCTGCCCCTTCGGCGTGGTCACATAGACCTCGCCATCATCAAGGTCGGCCTTCAGGTTCTCCATGAACTCGGCCGGATCAGGCGAAGTTTCTTGCCAGTCGAGAATGCGGGTCAGCCATGGCATCTCCGAGTCGGGGCCCTCAAGGTCGGTGGCTGACGCCTCGGTTTCGACGGAACCGTCGGCCGCAGCCTCACCGCCGCCGCCCGCCGCGGCTGCCGCAGAGGCTTTCCGGGCCTTCTGAGCCTTGTAGATCCAGTGGGAAGCGATACCGAGTTCGGCCCGCTCCTCCATCTCCCGGGTCCGAATCTGGAGCTCGATGTGGTTGCCACCCGGACCGATAACGGTGGTGTGCATCGACCGGTACTCGTTGAACTTCGGACTCCCGATGTAGTCCTTGAAGCGGCCGAACACCGGCTGCCACAACCCGTGGAGCCGGCCGAGGGCGATGTAGCACTGGTCGCGGTTCTCGACCACCACCCGCACCCCGATCAGGTCATGGATCTGGTTGAAGTCCATCCCCTTGATGACCATCTTTTCGTAGATGCTCCAGAGGTGCTTCGGCCGGCCGATCAGCTCGGCGTCGATGCCAGCGGTCTTGAGACACTCGTCGGCGGCGCCCATCACCTGGGCCACGTACAGATCACGCTCGGGATCGCGCATCATCACCAGATGTTCGATCTCGGCATAGCGACGGGGCCAGATGGTGGCGAAAGCCAGGTCTTCGAGTTGCTGGCGGATCTCCGACATGCCGAGGCGATGAGCGAGGGGGGCGTAAATCTCGAGGGTCTCGCGAGCGGTGCGCTCCTGCTTCCACACCGGCATGCCGGCGACGGTGCGCATGTTGTGGAGACGGTCGGCCAACTTGATGATCAGCACCCGGATGTCTTTGGAGAAGGCCACCAACATCTTGCGCATGGTGGCGGCCTGCTGGGCCTCCTTGTTGTCGAAGTTGGCCCGCTCCAGTTTGGTGACACCATCGACCAGCGCGGCCACGTCGGCGCCAAAGCTCTCCTCGATCTCATCGAGGCGAACACTGGTGTCCTCCACCGCGTCGTGCAACAGCGCGGCGCAGATGGTGACATCGTCGAGGCCGTTGGCGGCGACGATCTTGGCCACGGCCAACGGGTGGGAGATGTAGGGCGCACCCGATTTACGGAACTGACCGCTGTGGGCTTCGAAGGCCAGGTGGTAGGCCCGGACGATGCGGTCGACCGGTGCGTCGGCGTGCTGCTCCTGGTAGACGTCGAGCAGCGGGGCCAGGGCGATGCTGATCGGAGCACCGTAACGACGCCAGGGCAACACCCGTGGGTTCGAAATCGTGCTCACGAATTCTCCTCTGTGCTCACATCGAAGACGCCTCTTCAACGCTACTGGGTCCGCGCCCAGAGATACACCCAGGCCCGACCTGATCAAGCCAACCAGAGGCAAGAAAGCAAGAGTTTGTCGTTTTCGGGGTCAGACCCCGA
>CALAML010000155.1 GCA_937925845.1 uncultured Acidimicrobiales bacterium
CATGGAACGCCACCACCACGAATGCATCGACTGCGGCGCCACCACCCTCATCGAAATCGACCACAACCCCGCCTACGAACAAACCAAACACACCATCATCGAAGAACTCGAACCCCGCTGCGCCCCCTGCCACCGACACCGCCACCGCCACGACAAACAAACCTGGTCCCATGAGCACCGGCGGGCGGCATGACACCCTTAACCCGCCAGTGGGACCCTCGGCGCATCATGGCGGGGGGAACGCACGATGGAACGAGTCAGCGAGACCTCGACTGCCATCGATGCTCAACTCGGCAAGGTCCAGACGGCCGAGGAGGAAGGCAAGCAACTTCCGCTTGGTGCCTCTGATCACGGCATCGGCGCCCGCTGGATCAGACACTTCTTCCACCGTTACCCGTTGGTCGGCTGCCCCGATGAGAAACGCTGGCCCATCGGTGGCGTCCAGTAGCCAGGTGCCCTGCACCGTGTGATCGGTCGGCCGATGGTTGGACCGTCGAGTAGGCAACCGCTTCAGCCTTGCGGGAAGCGCAGCGTCCACGAAGACGTCGCTCCATCGGCTGGCCTGCATCGCGAGGTCGTCGCCGTGAACCTCGACCTCCGTAAGCCGAAGCAGCGCGAGCGTGCCAAGAGCGATCGGACCGAGGTCGAGGTCTTCTTCGGACTCTTGGGCAACGAGTGTCCAGTCTTCGGGCGTCATCGCAGCCCACAAATCGTCGAGGCATTCAGCCTCGTGAATCATCGAGGCAACAACCTCATCGAGATCCTCGCCGGCGGCTGGCTGCAGCGTCATTGGCCTCAGGGTCTCCCTCCCGCCGGGATAGAAAGAAGCTGGCCGCCCCTCAAGAGTGGCCGCAGTGATCGAGTGACTCGCCGCCGCCCCGTACCGGAGGTGGCACACGATGGTGAGCCGATCCCACCCCTCGAGTCGGGACGGGGCCCGCAGCTCCTCAGGGTCAGCCCCACCTAAGAGCGCCGCTAACTCGGCATGTCTTGCTCTGACCGCCTCAGCGATGGTGTTTGGATCGCTGATCTTCATCCGACAAGTATGTCAGCGGGCGAGCGGGGGACTCTCTCTATTGTCCTCGCCAACCGGCTGAGCCACATTGCGTTTTGACCAGTCTCTAACGCCTGAACCAGCGCACATCGGGGCGTGTCGGTGGCGGCTACAAGACCGGGAAGACGTCGGTGCCGGCGAGTCGCTCCGATCGCGATAGGGCGTGGAGCACAGTCCAATCGTCGTGGCGAGCGCGAGCGACCCCGACGAGAGTGTCGACCACAAGGGCGACCCCGGCATCACTGGTGACCGGGCGAACTTCATCGACGCTCATAGCAAGATCGTCGAGATGAGTGAGGGCCTCGACAAGCCGGGTTTGGCAGAAGTCTTCCAAGCTGAGCTTTTGATCACCCAGGGCATCAACGAGTCGCCCGGCTCCCTCCTCTGCAAATCGTGTCCGCATGGCCTCCGCAACGTCGCGACACTTTTGCACCGTGGCGGCAGGGCCGATCTCGGCTTCGGCGGCTGACACCTCGATGATCTGATCATGAACCGGCGCCGAGAGTGCAGCGCCGTAATAGCTAACGGCGTCGAGCAGGTCGCCTGCAGGAACGTCGGCAGCGGTGAGAGTCGCGTCGGTCCGGTCGAGGTAAAACAGCGTCGCCCCAACGGCGCGAACCAGGTGCGCACAAAGAGCGCCTACGGTCATGCCATCGAGGGCCGAAGGGCTATCCCATCGCTCAGCCACCGAGGGTCGGGCCATCAACTCGGCTGATGCGTCGACGGCCTCGATGAGCATCATGCGGACTATAGAGATCGGTTGAGGCATCAGTGCTACTCCGTGCAGTTTTCTTGCTTGACGACGGCGCTCACTCCAACCTGGTCCGAGAGCAGCGGCCATTCGATCGCCGGGGTAGGCGCCATGTGCCGATACGCCACGGCCTGGGCTTCTTTGATCTCAGGAGGGGTTGTCACCGTGCGCTCCAGTTGCGAGTCTCGGTGGTGGGTTGCGGTGCCCGGGACGGGACTTGAACCCGTACGGAGGTTGCCCTCCCGGGGGGTTTAAGCCCCCTGCGTCTGCCAATTCCGCCACCCGGGCGCGGCCCCACGTTATCCAGCCCACGGTACTGGTCGGACCAGTTCCGCTTAGCTGGTTTTCAGCCCAGCGTGACCTCGACACAGCCGGAAGCGAGGCGACACAACGCCACTCGGCTTGGCAAGCCTTCGGGAAGTGGCACCTCGATGACCTGATCGTCGCCGCAGGCCGAGTCGGAATCGAGACCCTCGGGCTCGCCGTCCCAGAAGTTGCGGGGCTCGCTCACCCAGTCGCCGTCGATCAGCCGATAGGCCTGCTGCCACCGGCTGAAGGCCGACGGCTCGTAGATGGTGTTGGGCTCCGGCACACACTCGAGATCGTCGACGTAGGTAATGGTGACCGTTCCCGGGCTTACTGCAGCACCGGCTTCACCGGCAGAAAACGTGAGGTCCTCCGTGCTGGCGAACCAGGCGATGGCAAACAGCCCGGCAAGGGCCAGGCCGACCACGCTGAACACCACCTGGAGCAGAATGCGTACCGGCCGCGGCAACCCCGACATCGCTCGAGTCAACGGGCCGGGCGGCTTTGGCTCCCTTGGCTCCCTCGGCGGCCGCACCGGCTTTTCCGCGGTTGCGGCTGCGGCAACTTCCTTGGCGTCGACGTCTTTTGTGCTGTCCTCGGTGGCTGTGGGGGAGTCCTCTGCCGCGTCCCGCTCCCCGGCGTCACTCTCTACGGCGTCACCCCCTGCGGCGTAACTCGCTGTGGCTTCGGCTTCTCGATCGGGATCCGGCTGGTGAGGTGCGGACGATTCCTGGCTGGCGACGGTGTCACCTTCTCCTAGGTCTTCATCAGCGAGGTCGTCATCTGCCAGATCTTCGAAGTCGTCCCTGCTGTCGCCCCAAGGATCTGGCGATGCGGGATCGGGCGGCGGGGCGTCTCCACTGGGTTCCACGCAGGAGACACTACCTCTCGTAGCCGGGGAATTGGCGGTGCAAAAGGAGGGGTTCGCTCACCGAATCGTCAAGTCAGGCAGTCAGGCGAACATCGATCGAACCCGCGCTCTGTGGCCACAAAGTCACCCTCTGGTGAACTTTTCGGTGTTCGGTAGCCATATTGGCCCTCTGATGCCGAACCCGGGTTACCCATACGCGACTTCACTGCTGCCCGTTCCGACCAGTGGTTG
>CALAML010000156.1 GCA_937925845.1 uncultured Acidimicrobiales bacterium
GTGAACGTGGAGTTGCCGAAGCGAACCGGCACCGTGGTGTTGGCCATCGATACCTCGTCGTCGATGTTGGCTGAAGATGCGGAGCCCACCCGCCTCGATGCGGCCAAGGAAGCAGCTCGGCAGTTTGTGGAGGACCAGCCGGGCACGATCGAGATCGCCGTGGTGTCGTTCGGTCAGGGCGGCTTCGTGACCCAGGAGCCAACCAACGTGGGGGAGGAGCTGGTGGCGGCCATCGATCGGCTTGAGCCCGAGGGCGGTACCTCGCTCGGGGCCGGGATCTTTGCTGCTCTCGACTTGGTGGTCGAGGAGGAGCTGCCGGTGCCGGGCTCCGATCTCGATGGTGATGGCGAGCCCGACGGCGAGAGCATCGATCCCACAGAGCTCGACCTGGGCTTCTACGGTTCGACCGCCATCATCGTGTTCACCGATGGCGAGGACACCTCGGAGGTCAACGCCGACGAGGTGGCGGCGTTGGCGTCGGCCGCCGGCGTAAAGGTTCACACCGTTGGCCTCGGTACCGAGGAGGGAACGGTGGTTGAGGTGGAAGGGGTGAGCCAGGGCACGGCGCTGAATGTCGATGCCTTGACCGAGATCGCTGAGGTGACCGGTGGGGTCTATCTGGGCGACGATGGGGGAGATCTCGCCGAGGTGTACGACCAGGTCGACCTCCGGCTCGAAGTCGAGGGCGATCAGGATGAAGTTACCGCCCTGGTTGCCGGACTCGGCGTGGTGTTGCTGGCGCTGGGGGCGGTCTTGTCGATGCTGTTCTTTGGGCGGGTGCCGTAATGACCTTCCTGTGGCCGTTGGCCCTGCTCGGGCTCACCGTGGTGCCGCTGCTGATCGTCGCCTACCTGTGGGGACTGCGGCGGCGGCGCAAGTTCGCCGTGCGCTATGCCAGCCTCGACGCAGTCAAGGCTGCGGTGCCCAAACGGTCGCGCCTGCGACGGCATCTGCCGTTTGCGCTGCTGCTCACGTCGATGGCGTTGCTCACGGTGGCCGCGGCCCGGCCTCGGGTGGAGCGCGAGGTTCCGCTGAACCGGACCACCATCATGTTGGCTCTCGATATGTCGTCATCGATGTGTATGACCGATGTCGACCCGAACCGGGTCACCGTGGCCAAGGAGGCGGCTCAGAGTTTTGTGGCTGAGCAGCCCGACGGGACTCGGATCGGTTTGGTCGCTTTCTCCGGGTCGGCCCAGATCGTGGTGGCGCCAACCGTGGATCGTGAACAGCTGACCGAAGCCATCGCCGATCTGCGCACCACGCGGGGCACCGCCATCGGCAGCGCCACACTTCGGGCCATCGACGCCATCGCCGAGATCAACCCGGATGTCGCTCCGAGTGGGTTCGACCTGACCGACCCTGAAAGCGGCGATCCGGTCGATCGCGACGCCGCGCTGGCCAGCGATGAGTTTGTCCCCGACATCGTGGTGCTGCTCACCGACGGCGCCAACAGCGAAGGGGTGCAGCCGGTCATCGCCGCTGAGCAGGCGGTCGACCGTCGGGTGCGGGTGTACACCATCGGCTTCGGCACCGATAACATCGCCGAGCTGGTCTGCTCGGCCGAGGACGCCGGACCGGGTTCAATCAACAGTGCCGATCTGCCACCCGGCTTCGACCTCGAGGACTTTGCCCAGTTCCTGCGCATCGACGAAGAGGCTCTGCAGACGGTGGCCGACATGACCGGTGGCAGCTACACCCGGGCCAACGACGCCGATGAGCTGAGCACCATCTTCCGGGAGCTGCCCAGCCAGATCGAACTCCAAAGGACAGAGTCCGAAATCAGCTGGGTCCTCCTCCTGCCCGGGGCCCTCTTGGCCATCGCTGCGGTAGCCCTGTCGCTGATCTGGAACCGCTGAGATAGGCCGGTCCAGCCTGCGCTGGCGGAGTTATCGACCAAAACAGTCTCTATCTGAGATAACGATGTTAGTTATCATCAGCAATTGCTGGACAGATAGCGATTTGCTTGGCATACTGATCAGTACATAGCCGCACTGCTTACCGGAACCCCCCTTCCTTGCAGGCGGCACTCGATGAGTCGAGCAGCCACCCCCCCGGCCGCTCCTCATCACAACGAGAAACGGAGCTGATCACCCCCCGGTCGGCTCCTTTCTCGCGTTCATTGCCGCAAGGCGGGATCCGTCGCTGGCGCTCCTCGACCCGCGCTGCGGATTTGGTCTCGTTCGGTCTCCCTGGGGGAGCCCGCTGCTCGGTCCCTCGCAGTACTCGGTCAACTCGCTAGCGCTGGTGCCTGGTCGGTACACACGCCCTAGCCTCGCTGGTCGGTCTTGCGAGGCGCAGAATTCAGTTTTCCGGCGCCTGTGGCACTTGACACATCAAGCAAACATCGCAATCAAAAGTTTGCACTGAACTGGCCCAGCCCCGAAAAGTGCAAACTTTTGATCTGCAACGAACTCGACGGATCAAGCCTTGCGGCTACGAGGCCGCCTTGCGGCTACTAGCCCATCTTTTGGCGGATGACGTTTAGGGCGGAGCCGGCTTTGAACCATTCGATTTGGTCTTCGGACATGGTGTGTTTGCCTTCGATCTCTACCACTGAGCCGTCGGGCTTGGTGATGATCACGATTACAGGCTGGCCTGGGGCCAGGTCGGCGAGGCCTTTGGTGCCGAGGCGGTCGTCGAGTTCGATCTGGTCGTAGTCGGCCGGGTTGGCGAAGGTGAGGGCGATGATGCCCTGCTTCTAGAGGGTGGTCTCATGGATGCGGGCGAAGGAGCGGGCCAGGATCAGCTTCACGTTCCGGAAGCGGGGCTCCATGGCTGCGTGTTCGCGGGATGAGCCTTCGCCCATGTTCTCGTCACCGATCACCACGGAGGCCACGCCGTTCTCGTGGTAGTTCTTGGCGATGTCGGGGAACGACTTGGTCTCGCCGTCGAGCTGGTCCTTGCCGAGGCCGACTTCGTTGTCGAAGGCGTTGACGGCACCGAGATACAGGTTGCCGGAGATGTTCTCGAGGTGGCCTCGGTACTTGAGCCAGGGGCCGGCCATGGAGATGTGGTCGGTGGTGAACTTGCCGGTGGCTTTCACCAGAACCGGGAGGTCGGCGAAGTCGTTTCCGTCCCAGGCTGCGAACGGTTCGAGCACCTGGAGGCGGTCGCTGGTGGGCGACACTCGGATCTCCACTTCGGATGCGTCGTCGGGCGGGGCGAGGAAGCCGGACTCGCCTGGGTCGAACCCTTGCGCCGGGAGCTCCACACCTTCACCCACAACCAGCTGTACTTCTTCACCGGCGCCGTTGGTGATGGTGTCGCTGGCCGGGTCGAAGTCGAGGGTGCCGGCGAGGGCCAGCGCCACCACGGTTTCGGGGGAGGTCACAAACGCGAGGGTGGAGGCGTAGCCGTCGTTGCGCTTGGGGAAGTTGCGGTTGTAGCTGGTAACGATCGAGTTGGGGGTGCCGTCCTCGACGTCTTGGCGGTCCCATTGGCCGATGCAGGGGCCGCAGGCGTTGGCCAGCACCGTGGCGCCGATGGCCTGGAAGTCGGCGAGGAGACCGTCGCGTTCGATGGTGGCTCGAACCTGTTCCGAGCCGGGGGTGACCATCAGCGGCACCTTGGAGGTGAGGCCCTTGGCTGCGGCGTCTCGGGCGATGCTGGCGGCGCGGGTGATGTCTTCATACGAGGAGTTGGTGCACGAACCAACCAGGGCGGCACTCACTTCGAGGGGCCAGCCTTTTTCCTGGGCTTCGGCGCCGAGGTCTTTCACCTCGCGAGCGAGGTCGGGGGTGTGGGGGCCGTTGATGTGGGGGGTAAGGGTGCTGAGGTCGATCTCGATGACTTGGTCGTAGTAACTCTCGGGATCAGCGAGTACTTCGTCGTCGGCTCGGAGATGATGGGCCACGTTGTTGGCGGCGTCGGCCACGGCTTCGCGGCCGGTGGCCTTGAGGTAGCGGGCCATCGAGTCGTCGTATCCGAAGAGGGAGGTGGTGGCTCCGATCTCGGCGCCCATGTTGCAGATGGTGCCTTTGCCGGTGCAGCTGATGTTGGCCGCGCCTGGGCCGAAGTACTCGACGATGGCGCCGGTGCCGCCCTTCACGGTGAGGATCTCGGCCACCTTGAGGATGATGTCTTTCGGAGCCGACCAGCCGTTGAGTTCGCCGGTGAGCTTCACGCCGATGGCCTTGGGCCAGCGCACGTTCCAGGGGAAGCCGGTCATCACGTCGACCGCATCGGCGCCGCCGACACCGATGGCGACCATGCCGAGGCCACCCGCGTTCGGGGTGTGGCTGTCGGTGCCGATCATCATGCCGCCGGGGAAGGCGTACTGTTCGAGTACTACCTGGTGGATGATGCCTGAGCCTGGCTTCCAGAAGCCGGCTCCGTACTTGGCGGACACCGACTCGAGGAAGTCATAGACCTCTTCGTTGGTATCGACTGCAGCTAGGAGATCTTTCTTGCCGTCTTCGCGGGCTTGAATCAGGTGGTCGCAGTGGGTGGTGGTGGGAACGGCAACTTCGGGCAGTCCAGCGGTCATGAATTGGAGCCACGCCATCTGGGCGGTGGCGTCCTGCATGGCTACCCGGTCGGGCCGAAGGTCGGTATAGGACACGCCCCGCTCGGTTTCGGCTGTGGCGGGGTCGTCGAGGTGGTTGATCAGGATTTTTTCGGCGAGGGTGAGCGGGCGGCCGAGTCGTTCGCGCCCGGCACTGATGCGCTCGTCCAGTGAGGCGTAGACGCCTTCGATGAGTTCGATCGGGGTACTTGCTGCAACCGGCATGACGTAACCTTTGGTGTTCAAGACTGGGGGAGGAGCGGTGTTGGCAGTGCTATCGGCACATCCAACCGTGTACTATACAAGTAAGTAACAAGTTCGCAAGCGTTGAACTTCCAAAACCAAAAAACAACAGCGAACAAAACAACAGCAACTTAAACAGGGGGAGCGGGAGAGCGATGGCCAAGGGCCGAGTGATTCAATACCGCCAGATCGCGGACAAGATTGAGGCCCGCGTCACCTCTGGCGAGTTCCAGGCCGGTCGCCTGCTTCCCAGCGAGTCCAAGTTGTCGGAGGAGTACGGGGTGAGTCGGGTTACGATCCGCCGTTCGCTCGAGGCTCTCCGCGAGCTTCATTTGGTCGACTCCCGTCAGGGGTATGGCTGGTTTGTTGCCGCTGATCCGGTGCAGCAGAGCCTCGGCAAGTTGCGAACCATCGAGGACCAGATCGAGCGTCAGGGCACGAAGTCGGAGCGCCGCATTCTGGAGTTTGGCTTCGCCGATGCCCCTGCTCGGGCTCGCGAGGTACTTGGGGTCGATCGGGTGCTGTTGCTCGAGCGGCTCAACCTGGCCGACGGCGTGCCCTTCGCCCATGTGACGGTGTGGTGTCCAGAGCACTTCGCCCGCGAATTGTCGAGGGCCGATGTGGAGCGGTCGACCCTCTATGACCTGTTGCCCGAGCATCCGGCTTCGGCGGTGCAGATCATTGATGCCGAGGCGGTTACCGATGCCGACGCCAAATTGCTGGCCATCCCCAAAGACTCGCCGGTGCTTGTTTGTGAACGGATTTCGAAGGACCTGGCCGGGAACAACGTGTTGCTGAGTCGCCACGTGTTCCCGTCGCATCTCACCGAGTTTGTTGTTGAGCTGCCGCACGTTCCCACTTCGGTGGCCCCGAGTGGCCTCCGTTTGGTCGAGTCGGGCGAGTAGGTTTTGGCCATGGGCGCCCCCTCACCAGCACCGGCCGTGGCTCCGGTGCCCGATGACCCGAACGCGGGGCGGGCTTCGGCTCGCTCAACCAAGCTGGCTATCGGTCTCGGAACCATGCTTGGTCTGTTGTGTTTTGCGTCTGCGCTGGCCTGGGTCTTTGGCGACACCACCGACCTTCGCGAGGCCGTAGAGAGCACACCGGTCAATCAGCAGACCCTCGACGACAGCGACATGACGCGCGAGGAGTTCGACGACCTGTTGGTCGTGGTGAGCCGGTTTGGGTTCGGTGGGTTGCAGCTCATCATCGCCATCTTGTTCGGGGTGTTCTCGTCGATGCTGTCCCGACTGCGGCCCACCGGCCGAACCGGCTTGTTTGTTTTGGGGCTACTCGGCTTGTTGGGCAGCCTGCTGCTCGATCAGCTGAATGGGCTGGCGGTGGTTCTCGGGTTGGCGGCCTCCGGTGGGTTGATCGTTTCGACGATGCTGCCCACCACCCGTCAGGATCTCAAACGTCGCGAACAGGCACTGTTTCAGTCCGCGCTGGCCGCCGGCGCACCGATGGGTAACGCGCCGTTCCCTATGCCGGGGCAGGGCTACACGCCCGGTCAGATGCCCCCGACCCAACCCTGGTCGGGCCCGCAGCAGGGATACCCACCGAACCAGGGGCATCCCAATCAGGCGTATCCACCCAACCAGGGTTACCCGCCACAGCCGGTGCCCCAGCAGTATCCGCCGCAGCAGCCCCCAGCTCAGCAACCTCAACCCCAGGCCCAGCCGCAACAACCCCAGCAGCAACAGGAACAGCCGGCTCAGCCGGCCACCTATCCACCCGGACAACCGCAGCAGCCCCAAACCGCCTATGTGCCCGAACAGCCGCCCTGGGCCGATGCCTCGACCGCCGACCCGGTCCCCGCGCCGGCGCGGGTAGCTCCGACCGGAACCGAGATTCCCGCACCCGAGGGTGAACCGCCAGCCCACGACGCCAAGTGGGACCCGGTTCGCGGCGCCTACACCCGTTGGGAGCCCGCCCGGTCGATCTGGGTTCGCCACAACCCAGAGTCCGGAGATTGGGATCCGCTCGACTAGTGGTGTGTCGCCAAAATACTGATGCGGTCTGGGCGGGCCCCGACGCCGCTGACTGCGTCCTCGACCCCTCCCTACCGGACGAGGTAAGTCGGGGATCTGCGTCCTTGCCAGACGACGCCGGATGCCTCGCCCGGACCGCGACACTATTTCAGCGACACACCACTAGCAGCCTCCTAGTACCCGGTCGGAGAACCATGCGCAAAGCTGCGATTTTCGGCCAGGTCGGACCAATCTTTCACCAAATACAGTCTCGATCAGCCTGAAACAGAGGTAAAGCAGGGCCGACGGACTGTCGAAGCAACCTGTATGAGCAAGCCGAAGTACGCGCCCCCAGCGATGACCACGATGATTGCCGGGGTGGTAGGCTTGGGCCTGGCCGCCCTGTGCGCCAAGTCGTCGATCGATTTCTTCGATATGACCAAAGAGGTCGACAGCGCCGACAATCTCGCCAGCGTGAATGAGTGGATCGACGGTCTGGGCGAGGAGGATCGCGCCCGGTTCGACGCTCGGAACTGGGATGCCGAGACTGTTGCCAACGCCCAGAAGTACGGCTACTTCGCCGGACTTGGCTTGCAGGCGGTGGGCGCAGTGTTCTTGGCCCTGACTTCGTTCCGTGTACTCACCCGTGCCGGCAGCGGGCAGTCGCGTGGTCGGCTTCGCAGCCTCGCTTTTGTCGGGCTGATCGGTGTTGGTCTTTTCTACATCTCGTCCGGTGTCCCCGCGGCTGTGATCGGTCTGCTTGGTGTCCTTGCCCTGATCCTCACCACCAGCGCTCCTTCCACCATCCGCGATCTCAGCCAGAACTCGCGCCACGCCCGTAAACAAGCCAGGGCCAGAGCTGAGATGGCTTCGGAGCACAACAACCTGAAGTGGGTCATCGGCCCCGACGGTGATCCGCTCGAAGCCGGTTGGATGGGTGACAAGCGCACAACTGATCGCGGTGCTCGTATGGCTACCGATCAGGGGGTGGCCGAAAACTTCGCCGTTGCCACCGCGCCGACACCGGTTCTTGATGCCGATGAAGAGTTCCCGAGCCTCGCCGACGAGATGGACCGCCTGAGCGCTCCCGTTCCGAAGCCGAAGAAGAAGGACCGCACCTCCAAGGGTCGTTCCCTACTGTCCTCGAAGGGTTCGCTGAAGCGAAAGAAGAAGGCGGCCGCACCAGAACCTGAGCCGGAAGTCTTCGAAGAAGAGGAATCTGAGCCAGTCGATATCGACTCGATCATGGGCGGAGCCCTTCCGGCCGAGCTTCAGGATAAGCCGGTCGCGACCGAGCCTTCGCGCCGCCAAGCGCCGATGGTCGACCCGGCGCCTGCCTTTGAGTCCGATGAGTCCGAGCCGAGTCCGGTCGTCGAGCCAGCAATGGACGCTCAGCCGGATCTTGAGGCTGAACCAGAACCGTGGACGCCATCGCCCGCTCCCGCATTGGCTGACCCAGCGCCGACGGCGCTAAAGACCAACCTCGCGCCGCGGCCGGAGCCCGAGGTTTCGACTCCAGCTCCCGCAGCTCCAGCTGCTCCTTCACCCAAGCCTGCCCTCTTGGACGGCTTGGTTCCCGCACCAGCGGACAGCACAGACAGCACTGAACGCCGCAAGGGTCCGGAACCGATCCTTCCGGTTCGCCAAAGTAACCCGACCGACCGTCTGCGCCCGCTCGGTGGCGACAGTCCTCAGCGACCGGTCGATGTCCCGACCTCCGCTGTGGAAGCCCGTCAGCCAGCAGCGCCCACACCAGTCGCCCCGGCGGCGCCGGCAGTGCTCGGTGGAGTCGCAGCTCCAGCTCCGGCCGCACCAACTCCAGCTCCGGCCTCGGTGGAACCAGCATCGGTTACCCCGCCACCACCGGTCACGCCTCCGGCCCCGGTTAGTGCTCCGTCGGTACCGACCCCGATAGTTTCAGAAGGGACCGACGCATCCGGTCCGCCACCATGGGCTCCCGACGCGCATGAGACAGATCCTGTTGAAGCCGATCCGACAGAGAGCGATCCGATTGAGGTCGAGGCGCCGGCAGTTGCCGAGGTCGCCCCGGTTGAGGACGTAGTACCGGCTGAGGAAGTCACCTCGGTTGAGGACGTAGCACCTGTGGAGGAAGTGGCCCCGGTTGAGGAAGTAGCACCGGTCCAAGATGCCGCTCCGGTCAATGAAGAGACGCCAGTAGACGAAGCTGCGCCGCTGGCTGGTGCCGCGCTGGTTGAAGAAGTAGCCGCGGACAAGACTGGACCGACAAAGTCGGGCCTCAAGCGTCGCCCCCGAAAGGCCCGCAAGAAGCGGGGCCCGGGCAAGGTCGAGCGCGAGAAGGCAGTGACGGCGAGCAACCGCACGCCCGAGGAAAAGCGCAACAAGCTGACGGCCTACCACGAGGGTCTCGACCAGGGGAAAGCCGCTCAGGAAGAAGTCGGGGCCGAGGCGCCGATCGCTGAGACCGCGCCGACGGATGAGGCTGCGCCGATCGGGGAGACCGCGCCGGTTGAAGAGCCTGTGGCTGCGGCCACGCCGGTTGTTCCAGTTGTTCCTGTTCCTGCGGCCATGCCAGCTGAAGTGGCACCGGAGGCAAAGCTGGACGACGTGGCCGAGCCCGTTGCTGAGGTGGAACCTCAGGAAGCTGCGCCGGTTGCCGAGGCATCGGCACCGGTCGAAGAGCCCAAGCCTGCCGCCAAGCCGGGAGAGACAGCTTCAGGCCTGAAGCGTCGCCCCAAGAAGGCCGGCAAGAAGGCCGGTCAGGGCAAGGTTGAACGCGAGAAAGCGGTGACCGCCAGTCACCGTACGCCGGATGAAAAGCGCCAAGCCCTCGCTGATTATCACGATGGACTGGATCAGGGGAAGGCGGCCGAGGAGGCAGCCCAGAAGCAGGCGGAGTTCCAAGCCCGCCGCGAGACTGCGGCTCATGCGGCCGCGGCCGCAGCACCGGCCGCACCGTCGCTGCTACAGAACCTCGGCTCTGAGGCTTCGGAGACAGAGCCGGCTCCAGCCCCGATGCCCGAGCCAGCCGCCGAAGCCCCGATCGATGAGATCGACGAGATCGAGGAGATCGCGCCGCAGCCGGAGCCAGTCGCCGAAGCCCCGACCGACGAGATCGACGAGATCGTCGAGGCCCCGCAGCCCGAGTCAGTGGCGCCCGTCGCCGAAACTGTTGAGCCGGCCGCCGAAGTGGTTGAGCATGTCGCTGAAGAGGCTGAAGAGGCTGAAGAAGCTGACGAGGTCGAGCCGGTCAACACCCTTGAGGCGGCGCCAGCCGACTCGGAACAGGAAAAGCCGCAGACGCTACTGGGCAAAACCGCATCCGGTCTGACCCGCCGCACCCGCAAGAAGAAGACAGGCGGCATGCGAGTCAGTCGGGAGAAGGCAGTTACTTCCAGCAACCGGACGCCGGAGGAAAAGCGGGAGAAGTTGGCCGCGTATCATGACGGCCTAGGCCAGGGTAAGGCTGCCGAAGCCATCCAGGCGGAGGTAGAGGAAGAGACCATGCCGGAACTTCCCGAGGACTTTGAGCCTGAGGACTTCACCGACAGCGATGGCGTTCTCGGCGCCGGTGACTACTTCGCCTGAGTCTGGCGAAGTACTCGGGCTGGGTCGCTAGCCGACCCGGGTCGACGACGACGGTTGCAGGCCGGTTCGGATGCGCTGTTGGATCTGCCAAGCCAAACCGGCGACGATGACGACAACAACCACGTCGACAACCGTCGGGGTTGCTCGTTCAAGCAACGTCACCACCGGCATGCCGATCAGAATCAGCCCCAGGTTTCGCGTGACGTCGGCGTAGCTGAGCGGGTGTTGGCTGGTGCTGCCAAAACAGCGGCATGGGGTGGTTACCCCAAGTCGTAGTTGCAGCAGGAGAAACGTGGTGAAGAACACCAGCAGCGTGACCCCGGCCAGTGCGCCCGCCGACGGCGAAATCACCAATACCGCGGCAATCGCCAACTCGATGATCGGCACCACGACCGCCATCACCCCCGGCAAGGGCAGACGGAAGCTGGCCATGGTGTCGGTGGTGCCGGCTCGGTCGCGAAACTTGGCCACGGCCGCGGCGACGAAGACCGCCGCCAGCACCAGGGCCAGGAGAGACAGGGTGCCATCAACCGTCATCGGGCCAGCGTAGAGCCTCGGTCTAGCTGATCAGCAGTTGGGGCTTGGCGTGGTCGAGCAGGGCGTTGGCCTGGCCGATGGTGTAGCGGGTTTCGACGTTATTGTTCGACGAGCCGTTTAGCTGAATGCGAATCATCAGGTGTCCCGACGCCGCTTTGGCTTTGGCGTAGTTGGTGATGTCGACGGTGATGGTGTCGTCTTCGGAATCAAAGACGTCTCGGGCGATGATTCGGCCTGGCGCCTCATAGTGCTGCCCGTCGGGCCTCCAAGTGGTGTCCCGAAGCGCGACCAGGTCGACGGTGGTGCCATCGCGATCGCCGATGGTGGAGATGCGGAGCTGGAGCTGCACTCGGGAGCCGTTGTTGATCGCCGCAACCTTCTCCGGTTTCAGGTCGAAGGGAATCACCAGGCGCATGTCGGTACCGAGGCCGGCTTGCTCGCCCAGGGCGAGGAACGGGTTCTTCGTGCCGAAGACGTAGTCGCCAACGCCATCGCGGTCGGCATCGACCACACCAGCATCAAACGTGGACGAGTAAACCAGCTCCACAGTAGAGCTGTCACTCGATGCCGACGCCGGAGTCGGTGCCGGAGTTGGAGGTGTCGGAGCAGGCGCCGGAGCGGGAGCAGGGGTTGGCGTTGGGGTCGGAGTTGGAGTTGGCGCCGGGGTAGGAGCTGCAGGAGCCGGAGGAGCGGTCGGAGCCGGAGCAGGTTCGGGAGTCGGTGCCGGCGCGGGAGCAGGGACTGGAGCTGGCGCTGGTGTCGGGGCGAGCTGTGGCGCTGGTGCCGCTGCGGGGGCCGGAGCACCAGCGAGACCGCCTGGGGCGGGGTTCTTTACGGCCGGCCGGTTGCGGGTGGGGCCGCCGTTGGCGGTGACGGTGAGGGTGGCGGCGGAGCTGGTGTTGCCGTTGGCGTCGTAGGCCACTACCCGGTAGTTCACGTTGCTGCCGGGGGTGAGTCCGTAGTCGGTGAAGTTGATCGAGTTGGCGTTCGGGCCCTGGCAGCCTTCGGAGATGGTGTCGGTGAACGTTTTGCCGGCCACCGGTCGGAAGGTTCCGGTGTAGCCGGTTGGACGAAGGTCGAGCTCAAGCACACCAAAGGTGTTCGGCTCGCGAACGATCGGGGTAGGTACGCCGGCTTGGGCGTTTTCGTGGCCGAAGCCGCCGGTACCTACGAGGAGTTGGCGGATACCGGTGCCGTTGTTGTTGAGATTGTTGTCGAGCTTGGCGTAGCGCTTGTACTGGTGGTTGTGACCCGAGAGCATCAGCTCCACACCGTGGTCGAGTCCCAGCTGGTAGATCGGCGCGAGCCACTCGTTGTTTTGGCTGCCGACGCTCGACCAGCGCGGGTGGTGACCAAGGAATGCGGTGCAGGGTGCGGTGGATGCCTCAAGGGCGGCCTTCACGAAGTTGTACTGGCGTGATCCGGCGCCGCAGCCGTCGCTCAGCATCCAGCAGGTGGTGTTGAGGCCAATGAAGTTCCAGGCGCCGACCCGCACGGTGAAGAAACCTTCGTTGCGGTTGCCGGTGCGGTTGCCCCAGTAGTCGTAGTGGGGGATGGCGCCCGGGGTGTTGTATTCGTGGTTCCCGGCGATGGCGTAGGAGCGTGATCTCAGCCCGCCCCACGAGTCGTTGAAGCAGTTGTGTTCGTTGACGCTGCCGTTGCCCTGCACCTGATCGCCGAGCAGCAGGATCGTGCCCGGCAGGTTTCCGGCGAGGGCGGCGGTGGCCCGGGCGCCGCGACGTTGGGTTTCGTTGTTGCAGAGGGCGATGTCGCCGACGCTGACTGCTTTGGCGTTGGTGGTTGGGTTGTTGCCCACTTCTCTGCCATCGCGGAAGACGCGGTAGCCCAACACGCCGTTGGGCCCGCTGCTGGCGTTCCAGCTGAGGCTGACCGCGCCGCCGGAGGTGTTGGTGGCCCGGAGGTTGGTCGGAGCCGAGATCGACTGGCTCTCAGCCGGGGTTGCCGGTGTGAGCACGCTGGCGATCAGAAGGGCCAGGGCAAGAAGAAGGGGGGAAATTCGCATGGTGTTGACCGCCGTCAAAGTGGTGGGGGAGTACCGGGACATCGGGCACGCTGGGCGTGCACGGATTCCTTTGGGCGGCACCACGTTACGCGCACTCGGGCACGCTCCGCCAGAAAAGAACGGATGCGGGTCAGCTAGTCGTGTCTCGCTGAAATAGTGCCGGGGTCAGCTGGGCCAGGATCGGGTGCTGGTCTTGTCGGGTTGAGCCTTGGCCCACGCCCGTCTCCAGCCGGTGTCGACCGGACCGCTGCGGGTGGGTGTGTCGCCGGCATGGGCTCGCTTACGGGCCTGCCACCAGTCGGAGTTGGCTTCGTCGCCGAGTTCGTTCACCCGCTGTTCGAGCAGGCTGGTGAGGGCACGACTGCTCGGTGGTTTGTCGGAGCCGTCGGCGCTGAGCGGGACCGTTGGGTCGAGCGGGCGCCCGAAGGTGATTGTGGCTTTGCCCCGGCTCGGGTAGCGCTGGCCCTTGGGCCAGATCGTGTCGGTCCCGTCGATGTGGAGGGGCACCAGCGGTACGCCGGTGCGCACGGCCAGATAGGCGGCGCCGGCGCGGAACTCCTGGCCCCATCCGTCGGGGCTGCGACCACCTTCGGGAAAGATGAGCAATGACCAACCCTGTTCAATCAGCGCCGCCATGGTGTCGCCGGAGCGGCGGTTCACCCGGTTGCGTTCGATCGGGACTGCGTTGAGGGCAAAGGCCGACATTGTTGATGTGAATCGGTTGGTGAAGAAGTAGTCGGCCGCCGCTGCTACCACGAGCTCGTCGCGCCAGCGGCCTGGGAGGCCAGCCAATACCAGAGCGACATCGGCGTGACTGTAGTGGTTGGCCACAAAGATGGCGTTGGTCGCCGATGGTCCACTGCTGAGCCGATCGAGTCGGTCGGCACCCTGGACTCTTGGCGCGGCGATGGCACCGATTGCCGGACG
>CALAML010000157.1 GCA_937925845.1 uncultured Acidimicrobiales bacterium
GAGGTTGGGTGGTCCGACGAAGGCTTTCTGTCCGCATTCAGTCGGGGCTAGGTATGCGCGAGTGCAGACAGATCGTGCCGGTGAGGAGCGGCCGGGCTCCACCTCTTCCCGTTCGGGGGAACCTGGCCGCTCCTTGACATGTTGATTAGCCGCCGCTGCACCAATCGGTGTTGGGTGCGCTGAGGGCGCAGGTGTTTCGGGCCACAGTCAACTCCGCCTCGTCGACGACCAAAGACAAATCGCGTCGAACACCCTGGTAGATGTTTCGGTCGAGCGTGTTGTCCACCACCGTCAACCGTTCGATCGGGGTGAGTGGGAAGGCAAACACTGCCCCGCGGGCCGTGCTTGCTTCTTCGGGTTGATGATCCACAATTGTGTTCTTCTTCAGTACCAGGTCGGTGCCACCGAACAGTCGGATACCCCAGCCGCCGAAAATCTCACCCGGAGAAACTCCCGGACAGGATCGGTCATTGTTGCGGATCCGATTCTTGGAGATCGTGACCCTGCTAGGCCCACCCCTTCCAGGTTCGGTGAAGCCCTCCATCAGCGTCATCCCAGAGCACTGGCCGGTGATGGTGTTGTTGTGCACACGGATTCGCTTGGCTCGGAACATCAGCAGTCCGTCCAACGGGCCACCCTGAAGGGTGTTGTCGACGAACCTCCCGTCGCTTGTCCCCAGCCCACCGATGAACGCACTAGGAAACAAGCCCCCGTCGGGTCTCGTGACCCGGTTGCGGGCGATCCAGAACCGCTGGACATTCTCGAAATCGATGCCGATCGCAGTGGCATCCTTGATGACGTTGCGGGCCACAACCACGTGCCTGGCGTTGGCGACCCAGATTCCGCTACCGGTCGGCGCTTCGATGGTGAAGCCGGTGATGGTTATGTTTCGCAGCCGCGTCTCGGGGTGTGTAAGTCCGGGAATAAGCCCAGGATTTTGGGCGGGCAGAAACTCGCTACCAACGCAGATGGCGGCTCCAAAGCCATTGAAGTCGCAGTCGGTGGTGGTCTGGGCGGTCAGGGGACGGATGATGGCGCCCTTTAACCCCCGGAGGGTGATGCCGTTCTTCCTGATGCGGACCTGCTCGCGGTAGACGCCTGCTTCCACCACGATGGTGGTGCCGGACTTCGCAGCGTCGAGCGCGTCCTGGATTGACTCACCGCTACTCACCCGCACGACAGCTGAGTTGTTGGCGGCTTGTTTCCATTTAGGACCGGACTGTGCTGCCGCTGGCTCGATGCTCAGCATGGTCACCGCGGCCAGGGCAGTCGTTGATGCCAGCAGCACCATCGCCAGCAGGCGGCGAACCCGAATGTGGTTGAACATAAACTTCTTCTTCCGTAGTTGGCGTAGTCCCCCAGCGATCGCTCCCAGTCGGGGAGCCAGGAGCGACCGCGAAAAGGCATTCATCCTCTACGAGTCATGAGCTGACCAAGTCGTTGCGTTCCGATCACGAATTCCATCCGATTGTCTTTGGTGAGCCCCTGCTAAAGGCGACGCGGGCTTGCCTTGGGCACAGCGCCAGGTCGGCGTGCCGGGACCGACCCGTTGCTTGGACATCAGGAGACTGTCGGCGGATCGAACTGGAGAGCCAGCCGGCGCAGGCCGCGCGAGACCAGCGACCTTGCTGTTCCTTCTGCGCAATTCAGCAGCGCCGCGATCTCGGCTCCGGTCAGGCCCTCGTAGTAGGCGAGGGTTACGGCAAGCCGTTCCCGTTCCGGTAGTTGGGCCAGTGCATCCAGGAGATAGTCCGGCTCGCTCGCCATCTCGATTTTCGCGAGATGGTGCTGGAGCTCGAGCCGGCGCAGTCGACGGCGCACAACCCTGCGAGCCCGATTCACCACCGTGGTCCGCAGGTAGCCGACCGGCGTGCGGACAACCTCCCACCGCTGGTACAGCTCAACGAAGGCATCCTGCACCACCTCCTCGGCCTCAGCACGGTTCAGCAGAATTCGCTGGGCCACGCACACCATTGGCTTGGCATGTTCATCAAAGAGGTCCTGAAACTCGATGTCGAGGTCGGTCTCGGTGTTGGCGTAATCGGGACGATCGAGCATCACCGACATGCCGCACTCCACAGTCGTTGCGGGTGCTCTATCGGTGGCTCTGGCAACGCAGATGTCGGCCTCACTGTTGATCCTTCCCTAGTGATCGGATGTGTTGGTGCACATGAGGGATGGGCGATGGTTGCGACAGTAAGGACCGGCCATCATCGAGCTATGGGCTGAGGAATCGACGGGTTTGTCGCAACATCGTCAGTGAGCGCGCCTCGTTTGCGTCCGGCTACCAATCACTGGACGCTCTCTAGCTCGTTGCCAGGCCGTGAACCAAGCGTCACTTCGGCATCACCACCGCGTCTGGCGGAGGGTCACCAACCCGTCACCGCTGCGTCCCATTTTGGTGGACAAACGTTATTCATTAAGGCAGAGTCAATTGTCAGGGCTCTGCAGCATTGGTATTGGGGGAGGGTTCGATGCAGTCCGAGATTCGAGTGCTCGGCGCGTTCGAGCTGCTCCGTGATGGCGAAAGCTATGTGGTGAGTCGACCCCAGGTCCGGCTCGTCCTCGCCATGCTCGTGGCCGCCGAAGGCGCGCCCGTATCAGTGGATGAGCTGGTGTCGGCACTCTGGCCCAAACAGCAGCCGAAAACACCCCGAAGCGCGCTCCAGGTTGTGGTGTCGCGAGCCCGCTCACTCTTCGACGGTGAAGAAGGCGTGCTCCTCGACGGAGACCAGTATCAACTTGCATCCGAGCAGATCAGCGACCTCTATCACTGGCGACAGTTGATCGACACGGCCAAAGCCCACCAGGCGGCAAGGCGTCTCGATTCCGCCGTCGAAACCTTCGCTCAGGCCAGGAACCTGTGGCGCGGTGACCAACTGGCCTCCGATCTGAAATCAGCGGCGCTGGATCCGGCCCGACGGGCGTTGGACGACGATCGCGTCGAAGCTGAACTCGCCGAAGCCTCCTGTGTGGAACGAGCCCTGGGTGCGCGTGAGGCGGCTCCAATATTCCAGGCCATCGCCCGGCGACGACCGGCGCGAGAGGATGTGGTGGTTCAGGCAATGCAAGCTCTGGGTCGCGCCGGGCGAGCCCCAGAGGGCCTCGAGCTGGGGGCTCGGCTCCGCGACGAACTGCGCTCCCGGTTCGGGAGCTCTCCATCCTCAGCGTTCGACGCGGTAGAGGCTGAACTGCTTGATCTCAATGTGCCGACCCGAGTGGGGCGGGCTCCGGGTGGTCGCCCGGCAGGGCCATCAACGGTCGAGCCCCGCTGGCGGTTGGAGGCGGTGGAGCGGGCCGCCGATGCGGTTGATGCGGCCCTCCAGAGCCCGAAGCCGCGACCGGTGCTGATAGAGGCCGCGCCCGGGTTCGGGCTCACCACCGCCCTTGACTTCGTGGTCGAAGAGGTCGGGGCCCGACACCCGAGCCTGGCGGTGCGGCGGCTGGACTCACTCGCTGCACTGGCCGACCCCGTCGCGGTTGAGGCCGACAACACCGAGGGTGGACAACTATTGGTTGTCGACGACGCGGAAGCCACTGAGGGAGTCGACCGACTGGCCGAGCGGCTAGAAGATGTCCTTGCCAATCGCACGGGACGGCGAGCGATACTTCTGGGTTCGCACGGAAGCGGCGCGGGGTTACGAGGTCATCTTGGTGGGGGTGCCCGTGTTGAATTCGGACCGCTTGAGCATGCCGATGTGTCGGTGACGGTGGCGAAATGGCTTCCGAGCTTCACCACCTATCAGGCCGATCGGTTGGCAACCCGTCTGGTCGACCGGTACTCCGGCGACCCGCAATGGGTTCTTCGTGCTCTCGAGCACATGCAGACCGGCGAGCAATCTTCCGGCCGGCTTCCCGTCACACCGGAGGTTGAAGCCGAAGTAGCGGCGGGGCTTGCCCTCCTCGAAGCCGACCCCATTTTCATCGACGCACTCCAAGCGGCGGCGGCACTTGGGGACCCGATCGATGCTGAACTGGTGGCGGGAGCGATGAGCCAGCGGCTTGACGATGTGGTGCAGGGGCTCGACCGGGCCACCGATGTTGGCCTGCTGCGGATCGCTGACCGTCCCGGCTGGTGGACGTTTCAGTCGGAGATGCACCAGGAGGTGATCCGGACCCGGGCACCAGGAAACGCGCGGCGCAAACTCAACGCCCAGGCCGCTGACTTTGCCGCGGCAAACTTTCGCGACGCCACCGTGGTGGCGCCGCTCCTTCTGGCCAGTCTTCCGTTGCGGGACAGGGCGGTCGCCCAAGCCTCGGCCATCGCCGCCGCGAATGAGCTGACCAACTCGCAGCGGTTCGACGAGGCGGCGGCCATGTGGGAGCAGGCAAGAGCGCTGGCTCGATCCGAAACCGACCGCGCCGCGGTTGGAGTGTCGCTCGCCCGAGCGTGGGAGTTGTGCGGGGACCAGGAAGCGGCGTCGGACCTCTACGACAAGATCGTCGACCAGGTGGCTGGCGCCGACCACCTCATCCTGGCCCAAGCCGCACTGGGTGGATCCGGAGCGGCGGGCACAACCATCGGAGGCCATCCGGACCGTCTACGTCGACTTGGTGTTGCCTACCGACGGATTCCGGAAACCCATCCGCTCGCCGATGAAATCGCGGCCGAGCTTGGCCTCGAGATGATTATTGCCTTTCAGCGGATGCCCAACCAGCTTTGGGAGCGCCTGAAGCGCATCACCACCAACGACCGATCCCCAGCCCAACTCCTCGCCATGCGGGTGGTGCTGGCAGTTCAGCAGATGGAGATCGGCGTCAAGCAGGACTCGGTTCAGGCACTGGCCCAACGGGCGCTGCGAGCCAACGCTGGCCCCGAGGTTGGCCATGCCGCGTCCAGTCTCTCGAATGCATGCCAGCTGGCGCTCGACAACGGGGCCTGGGATCAGGCCGAGCAATGGCTCGACGAGTTGGAATACGTGGGAAAGTCGTCCGGCAACCCGCGGGCCCAGTGGGTTTGTCACGCCACCCGTGCTGCGTTGATGGAAGGACGAGGCGAGTACGACCGCGCCGACGAACTCGCGGAGAAGGCCCGGATTACTGGGAACAACCTGAACATTGTGGAAGCCGACCTCACGTGGGGGCTGCACGGAATGGGACGGGCCTACCGCTCAGGATCGCTGGCTACCTACGCGGCCTTTATGGAGGACCCCGAAGGACGCTACCGAATGTCGGTGTGGTGGCCGCTTCGAGGA
>CALAML010000158.1 GCA_937925845.1 uncultured Acidimicrobiales bacterium
CTTCAGGAGACCGCCAACACCATCGGCGCCTGATCCTTCGGTTCCACAGGGAACCATTGGTTGATCTAAACGAATCCGCCGGCAGACCACGGTCTGCCGGCGGATTCCGTTTTCCCCCTTGAACAAACACCGCCCACCACCTCCTCCTCCTCCTCCAAGGTGAACCACATTCACCTTGGAGGACATCGGCGGCACCACACGACCTTCAAGGTGAACCACATTCACCTTGGAGGACGCCGCCGCCACCTTGAAGGTGAACCACATTCACCTTGGAGGAGGGGTTTTGATGGGTTTGGGCTCGACGCGGCGATGCCGGTGAACCTCTTTGGTTCACCGGCATCTCTTGTTGGTAGGACTTGGTTGATTTCGATTGGCCGAGTGATTCGGCCTTTTGCTACTGCTTCTTGAAACGGGCCATCACTGCACCAAACAGAATCGCAGCTTGAGCTACGGCAATGGGAGCGAAGAAGATCAGCGAGTTTGGTGAATCGAGTGCCGAAGCGATGGCCAGCGTGGCGTCGCCCGTCGTCATGATTCCGGCGGCGATCATCAACATGACCGGCTTGCCTTTGGCGGCACCCCGAACCTGGGCCACCAGGAACGATCCACCGAAGGCAACCATGCCCAGCAGCACCAGGAAGACCTGCGGCTTACTCGTGGTCTCCCATCCGAGGAAGGTCGCTTCAGCGGTGGCAAAGTCGCTGAGCAGAAACGGCAGGAAGACCAGAAAGACCAGGCCGAGCCCGGCGGCCTTCAAGCCGCTGAGCACATAAGCCACAATCCGTGCCCAGGTGGCAACCACGTTGGGAGCCTTGGCCACAACGGATGCCTGGGGCGCCCATTGCTGGTGCGGCTGATGCCCATGCTGGGGAGCCCACTGACCCTGCGGTTGATGAACCTGCGGAGCCCACTGAGCCTGCAGCTGGTGCCCGTGTGGCTGATGTCCGGCTTGTGCCGCCCAGGCTTGTTGGGGCTGGGAATGGGGTTGCTGGGCGCCGGGCTCAACCGGGCTGGCGACCGTAGCGTGCGCCGCTGCCGGTTGTGGTGCCGGCCAGGCATTTACAACGCCGCCGAAGGCCGGGTGGGCCGGGTTTGGAATGAGGTTCTGAGGCTGGGCGGCGGGGTGGTACGACATCTGTGCTTTGCTCCTTGAGGCACCAGCCACCGTGGCTGGCGTGGCTCCACTGTCGGGCAAACACACGGACGCGACAATGGGGACGCCTCCCGACACCACCGCAGATCCGCATCAAATCAGGGAAGTGTCGCCGTCCGCGCCACCAACCGCTGGGCAACAACCCAGGCCGAACCGCTTAGAACCGGCCTGTCACCTCGGCAACGCGGGCCTCAACCTCTTCAGGGGACGCCGCTTCAAGGTTGAGTCGCAGTAGCGGCTCGGTGTTGGAGGGCCGCAGGTTAAACCACCAGTCGCCGTAGTCGACGGTGAGCCCGTCGAGCCGGTCGACACTGGCATCGCCGTAGGACTCGGCAACCTTTTCGATCGTGGCCTTCGGGTCATCGACCTTGGTGTTGATCTCTCCCGACGCCGAGTAGCGCTCGAACGGCTTGCGGAGTTCCGACAGCGGAACGCCCGCTTCGGAGAGCTGCTCAAGCACCACCAGCGAAGCGATCAGACCGGAGTCGGCTCGCCAGTTGTCGGCGAAGTAGTAGTGACCGGAGTGTTCCCCGCCAAAGATGGCACCGGTCTCAGCCATGACCGCCTTGATGAACGAGTGACCAACCTTGGTTCTCACCGCAGTACCGCCACCTTCGGCCACCACCTCGGGGACCGCTTTCGAACAGATCAGGTTATGGATGACGGTCGAGCCGGGGTTCTTGGCCAGCATCCCGTGAGCCACGATGGCGGTGGTGAGCGAGCCCGAAAGCAACTGCGCTTTCTCGTCAACAAGGAAGACGCGGTCGGCGTCACCGTCGAAGGCCAGGCCCACATCGGCGCCGGTCTCGAGCACCCGGGCCTGGAGGTCGGCCTGGTTCTCGGGCTGGATCGGGTCGGCCGGGTGGTTCGGGAAGGTGCCGTCGAGTTCCCCGTACATGATCTCAACATCGAAGGGCAGACCTTCGAAGACTGCCGGCGCCACCAGGCCGCCCATGCCGTTGGCGGTGTCGGCCACGATCTTGAGTGGGGAGAGTTTGGCGGTGTCGACAAACGAGCGCACGTGGTCGGCAAAACCCGACAGCATCTCGGCTTCGTCACGGCTGCCGGGCGCGTCAGCGGCCGCGGGCGGGTTGTCGAGGAACGCCTGGGCGTCGGCTTTGATCTGGGCCAGGCCGGTCTCTTCGCCGATGGGCTTGGCTTCGGCCAAACACATCTTGATGCCGTTGTATTGGGCTGGGTTGTGGCTGGCGGTGAAGACCGCGCCCGGACAACCGGTGGTACCGGCGGCGTAGTACATCATGTCGGTGGAGGCCATGCCCATGTCGGTGACATCGATGCCCTGGGAGTTGACTCCCTCGGTGAATGCCGCCACCAATTCGGGGCCGGCCGGCCGCATGTCGCGGGCTACCACCACACGGTCACTTTCACCGCTGACGAACTTGGCGAAGGCCGCGCCGATCGCACGCGCGGCATCGGCGTCGATCTGCTCGGGGTAGAGGCCCCGCACGTCATAGGCTTTGAAGATTGCGTTCAGGTCTGCCATAGCAGTGAACCTATCGGCAGCCTGCGCCAACTTGTGACGTTGCCGTCGTCAAACGTAGAGAACGCTGGACCGACCACTCGAGGTGTGGGCGTGGCTGTCAGGCGCTAAGCAGCTCGAGTTCTTCGGTCGCCGCCATCTCCGGGTTGACTTCGTAGGCTCCCTGTCGGGCCCAGAGTCGAATGCGGATGAGGTCGCGAACCAGACGCCAGGCGTCGCGGACTACGTGCACGGTGCTGCGTTCGCTGTTCACCACGGTGACGGGCACCTCGCTCAACGACAGCCCGTAGCGCTCGACCAGATGGAAGACCTCAACATCGAAGGCGAAGCCGGTCACCCGGGTTCGGCCGAAGACAAGTCGAGCCACGTCGCTGCGAAACGCCTTGATGCCGCACTGGGTATCTCGATACTGGCCCAGCAGCACGATCTGGGTGAGGGCGTTGATCACCCGGCCGCCCACCTCGCGAAGTCGACGGGCCTTGACCAGCGTCGAGGTGAGTTCGTGGCGACGACTCCCCACCACCACGTCCCAGCCGTCCTCCACCTCAGCGAGCAAACCAAGGAGTTGGTCGGGCGAATAGGCCAGATCGGCGTCGGTAAAGGAGACGGTGCGGCCCTGCGCCACCAACATGCCGGCACGTACCGCTCCCCCCTTGCCTTCGTTTGGGTTGAGCGTCACGACCTGGTCGGCGCCTGCGGTCCGCGCCTCCTCTGCGGTGGCGTCGGGCGAGCCATCGTCGACCACCACGATCTCAAGCTCGCCCTCGCCGAGGTGGGGGGTGAGGTCGGCTCGAATCTGTTCCACGCTCTGGCCGATCCGACCCTCTTCCCCGTAGGCCGGAACCACCACCGACAGCCGATAATCGCCCGGGGCCGGACCGCGCTCGCGTCGCTCCACCAGCGTCTGACGCAGGATGCGAAAGAGGAACCATCGGTAGGCAAAGACCCGCAAAACCGCGGCGGCCACCAATGCGACCGCTTTGGCCTGTAACAGTTCACCAAGCCCGATCGACCCTCCGGCCTCAAGACTGTTGAGTCGGAAGTCGAGCACCAACAGGTCGGTGATACCGGCCGCTACCGCCACCGCCAGGAAGGCCAGCGGCCGCTGAAGCCAGCGGATGTAGGGCGAGTCGGGGAAGGTGACAACCAGGTGCAGCAGGTTCGATGCCAGCGCCGCGGCACTGAGGGCCACGAAGTTGGCGATGAGCGGGTTGGCCCCGGCGAAGTGGGCGAGGCCGATAAAGACACCAAGATCTACGACGGTCGCTGCGAGCGTGACCGACAAGAACCGGCGTCGGCGCGAGCTCATCACGTCGGTGGCACCAGCTTCTCGGGCGGTTCCCCCGCACTGTCGTCGTCGCCGTCAGCGTCATCAGCATCGGCCTCGGCCTCGGCCTCGGCCTCGACGCGGGAGCTGTCGGCGATGTTGGTCTCGGTCAAGGAGGTCCGGTGGCGATCCTCCGCGGCGGCGGAGACATCAGCACCGGTGGGTCCACCGGACTTGGCACCATCGTCTTGATTATCGTCGTCGTCGGCTTCGGCTTCGGCACCCGGGCGCGACCGCGCTGTCGATCGCGGCGAACGGCTCGAATCAAGCAGGGCTGGCCCGGTCAGCACGCCGCCACTCGCCACCCCATGAGCTCGGTCATCGATGTCATCAGGGTCATTGATCTCGCCGCCATCAACATCGCCGTGATCATCGTCGGTGGCGGTGGGGCTGGAGGTGTTGGTCTTGACCCAGTCGTCATCCTCGTTGCCAGGGCGTGGGTCGGCGGCTTCATCGGTCACGGTGGCGGGCACCAGCACGGGGCCGGTCGGGTCGGGGGTGAAGCTCGATACGTGGAACTTGCCGAGGAAGTCATCGGTCGGCTTGGCCTCATCGGAGGTTGGCGCCGGTTTCCACTCAGAGTCAAAGACCGGGATTGGTGTAGCCGATCCAGCATCGCCCTCACCGCCCTCGCTGCCGTCGCTCCCCTCGCTGCTGGGACTGCCCCCGCTCTCAGCGCCGTTCTCTTCGCTCTCGAAATCAGTGCCGGTTTCGGTGAGGTCGGACTGGGCTGGGGACTCGGCACTGGTGACGCCTTCGGCACCAGCTGGTGCGGAGATCGGGGCCGGGGTGACCCAACTCGGGTCCTCGACTGCGCCGCGTTGTTCAATGCCGAGGCCCATGGGAAGCGCGGCCAGGCTGCTCGACTCCTGACCGGATGGAGGGGTCACACCGGGCTGGGTCCAGTCACTACCTTCAACAATGTCGAGAACTTCGTTGTCGATGTCTGCCCGCTCGGCGTCGGCTCCCGGCCGCAGCACCAGCGCAGCCTCCTCTTCGCCGATTCCCCGGTTGGTCAGCGGTAGGAGGGGCGGGAGCTTTACCAGCGCCGCCAGCCCGAGAATGCCGAGGAAGGTCATGATGTAGCCGAGCACATCCACGCCGGTGTAGCCGTAGGTCAGGCGCACTTCGTTCTCGGTCGGCACCACCACCATCAGGTTGGGGGCCACCCGGTAGGGGCCGTCGGCGCCGCTGACTTTCCAGTTGGGGAAGTAGGACGCCTTGACCAGCATCGGAACGCCGACCTGGGAGACGTCGAAGCTGATGCTGTCGTTGTCAGACTCGATGTTGGTGGCCTGCGAGTCGGGCACGGAACGGAACTCAACGGCATCGAGGTTCATACCGGCGATGAACCGCATCGCCTCTTCGGGGTCATCCTCGAGCAGCGTTTCGTCGAAGCTTTCGTCGTAGCGGATGACCTCTTCAAGGTTGGCCCGCGGCCATTCCGGCGGACCGGTCGAGGCCAACGGGGTGGAGCGGCCTTCGGGGTCGAGGTAGCTGGCGAGCGCCGGTGCCAGCCACTCCTCGTTGTGGTCAGAGATGCCCTCGAGCACCACCGGCATCGCTGGCAGCGGTTCGACCAGCGCCGAACTCTCTACCAGGTACACCTCCCAGTCGCCGACGCCGTCGACGAGGGTGAGCTCGGGATGGGTGGCGGCCTGGGTGCGGGCCTGCTCGGAGAACGCCATGTAGTAGCGGACGCCCATCTGCTGCAGGTGACGAACGCCGGCAAAGATGTCGAACTGGCCGTAGGGCAGGTTGCGCTGGGCTTGCGATGGCGAGGAGGACAGTTCGGTCTGGTTGATGAAGTGGTAGGGCGTCGTGGCGCTGGCCTCGAAGTAGAGGCCTTCCATCGAGCCGATGCAACCATCGGTCCAGTGCGGCAGCAGCATCAGCGCCATCGGGGTGCCGAACGGGTTGAGCTTGTCGAACTCGTACTCCCACATGGCGCGGCCGCAGCCGTTGGTTTCGCCGACCGACTCCATCATCTTCACCACGGTGTAGTACTCGGCGTAGTCACGGTCGGTTTGGATGGTCTGGTCCGGGTTGTTGGGGTCGGTGATGGTGGGACCTTTGCGCTCGTAGCCGCTGTAGTTCCAGCGGGCCCAACCATCGACGAAGTGAGGTGATGCCGACATCCAGGCGAACTCGTTCCAGAACCGGTCCTGGTACTCGTCATCGTCGGGGGTGTCCGGGTCATTTTCGTTGACAAGCACCCGTTCCCACTTCTCGTCCGCGCCACGCAAACCCCAGAAGTCGAAGTGGAGGTTGAGCGGGAGCCAGGCGACAAACAGCACCGCCGCGGCGGCAAAAACTGAAAGGCCGATTCGAACCGAACGCAGCGGAGCCACTTGGGCTGCGCCGCCGCGGTAGACGAGGATCAACAGGCGCACGAACTCGGCGATGATGAGTATCACGCCAGCCCAGGCCACGCGGGCGCCGACGATGGCCAACTGATCCGCGAGCAGTGGGCGGGTCTCTTCGGAGACGGTGGTGGTGGAACCAAACAGCGAACCGATCGGGCCTTCGATGACGCTCGCCACGAGGTTGATGACCTGTTCGCTGAACCAGCCACCGAGAAGCCAGTCGTCAAAGACAACCGCCCAGGCAATCAGGAGCGGGATGGCGGCCACCGCCGAAGTAATCGGTGCGCGCGATCGTCCATCGGAGCGGAACAGCAGCGAGCCTCCTCCGGCGACCACTCGGAACAGTAGGGCCGCACCAACAGCGGCCAGCAGTGCCGTGGACAGGTAGTAGAAGGGCAGGATGCGGGCGTTCCAAAGCCTCGCCTGGGGCAGCACCATAAAGGCGACACCGATTCCCACGATCGAGGTGGCGAGCACCATGCCGATGCGGCGGCGGCTGGCGATCGACAGGATCAGCCCGATTACGGCAAACATTTGCAGCCACCGAATATCGGTGTTGGGGATCAGCCACTCGAAATACTCGTCGGTGCGTTCCCACCCCATGTCGTTGAGGTAGTCCTGCTGCATAAAGAACGGGAAGGTCCAGAACGCGCTCAGCAACCCGGCGACGATGCCAACCGGTGCGGCCCAGCGAAACACGTTGGCCGTGCGGAAGTGGAAACCGAGCAGCACCGCGCTCACCCAGAGGGCAAAGAAGGCGGGAATGATGTGGGTGAGACCGCACAGCGCCAGGAGCACCGCGGCCAACGCCCGGTGACGACCGTTGCGCAGGCCGCGCACCACTACTCCGAGGTAGAGCACCGCCAGCGATAGTCCCATCGAGTAGGCAAACTCGCCGGCCATCGTGGACGCGATGTTCCCGCCCCAGATCGAAAACGAGCGGTCGAGCAGGAAGGGCAGGGTCGCCAGAGAACAGAAGGCCGGACCGGGGAAGGGAAGGTTGGCCAGTCGACCGAAGGCCCAGGCCGACACCGGAAGCGACACGATGCCGGAGATGGTGACGATTTTGAAGGCGATCCCGTACGGCAGGAAAATGTCGAGCACCAGGATCAGTAGCGACGGGATGATCATGTAGAAGTGGAAGGCTGGGAAGCCGGCGTACCAGTCCGGGGTCCACCCGGTGAGCCGCCCCTCCGAGAGGAGGTTGTCGCGGAGGTACTGCGGTCCCCAGACGTGGGCCCCCATGTCGCCGCCGCTCGGCGTGGTGTTGGCAAAGATCAGGTCGGGCGACAGCGCCCAGAACAACAGGCCGCTGGTCGCGGCCACGATAAACGCAGTGACGGAGCGCTCGATCGACCAGTCACCTAACCAGGCGAAGTAGCGGCCCCATCGCTCCGCAGTCGACTCCCGCACCTGGCGTTCGACATCGCCCTCACCGTCAACATCAACATCATCGTCATCGTCGGCAAGGTCGCCCTCGCGCTTGGCCTCAGCATCAGAATCGATCCCGGAATGGGTTGGGTCCCCAACCGGGGTATCGCCACGGCCACCACCATCTTCGGTTTCGGATGGATCTGCTTTGCCATTCAGGTCGGTGGTGGCCCCGGCGTCGTCATTCGACGCCGAGGTGTGGCCATGATCGAGGTCGGTGCCGGAAGCGGCGCCGGACGCATTCGACCCCTTGGATCCGTTCGCCAGGCGAGCGGCGTCGTCGGAGCCGGACCCGTTGTCAGGATTCTCTGCAGGAGATTT
Organism: uncultured Acidimicrobiales bacterium; assembly: GCA_937925845.1. Classification (GTDB taxonomy): domain Bacteria; phylum Actinomycetota; class Acidimicrobiia; order Acidimicrobiales; family CALAML01; genus CALAML01. The sequence goes on from CALAML010000158.1 coordinate 8,100, forward strand.
CCCGTTTTTCGCCGGACGATCTTTCGTGGTCGTCGACGATGACCCATCGCCAGCCGGCTTGGACCGACCGTTCCCGGACGACCGGCCCCGGCCGGACGACCGGCCCCGGTTGCCGGATCGACGACCGTTGCTCGGTTCCGGGTCAAGCGTCTCGCTCTCGATGACGGGCGCGTCTTCTCCGTCGCCCGCTGTGGGCGACGCGCGCTCTGTCTCCGGTTTCGGGTCGCGGGAGGCTTCCATTGCCACTACATATGCTGGCACCAAACCGGCGCCAGGCAACGTCGTGACTTCGAAATTCCGCCATCGACCGAAGTCGAGCGCGGTCCGGGGGTCAGGCGGTCGTTTGTGGGGCTCGTCGGCCCATACCGGTGTTGATCCGTTCGAGGACCCCGCCAAGCGGCATCGGTTTGCCGTCGGTGAACCACCAACGGCCTTCGCACGCCGAGCAGGACTGCATCACTACATCCTCGCCATCCACCCGGATGGTGATCTCGACTATCGGTTTCTCGCAACGCGGGCAGCGACCCTTCGCCATGGTGAACGCTCCTGGTTCTTTGGTCCCTCTCCATCGACGCTCCGTGGTCTTCTTTAAGCGAAATGGGAGAAAATCTCACTCTAAGTGAGATTTCTGTGAATTTGCTGGGTAGTTGGGGCCAAGCAAAGTGTGCTGGTGACCAATCGTTAGGAAAACGCAAGCAGGGCAACAACCGAGGTGGCGTTGAATCCGATGTGAGTCCATATCGATCTGCCGATTCCACCAAAACGAAGAGCCCATCCACCCGCCGCGATGGCGAAGACAAAAAGCGCTGGAAACTGCAACGGTTGAAAATGAATGCCTGCAAATACCGCCGAAGCGCCCACGAGGGCGGCCCATTTCGGCATCCAGGCGCTCATCAGCGGCTGCAGAAACCCGCGATAGAACACTTCTTCGATAATCGGCGCGCCCACGACAGTGATGAGGATCAGCACAGCAATTCCCGGGCCGGTCGCCCGGGCCGCCAACTCCCGGGCCGGAGCGCCGACATCGCGCTCGCCCACAATCGAAAAAACCAGGCTGTAGGCCACCGGCACCATCAGCTGCAGCACGAGCCCGGCGATCAACCCAATCACCACGTCTTTTGCGGTGAACCGCCATCGCACCAGGTCGGCCCAATCCGTGTCCGACTTGCGTGCGGTCCACACCAGCGGGCCTAACAGGCCGATCCACAGCGGTATTTGCAGCAGCGCCGTGTAGGCAATGGGCCACCGGTTCCAGCCCGAAGCTTCTCCTTCAGCGACCTGGTGGGCTGCCTGACCCAGGCCGGCTCCGACGCCGGCCCCCACCCGATCCTCGGTGCCAACCAGCCCTACCAGTGCGGCAAACCCAAAGCCGGCCAGCACCAAAGATCCAAGGATCCCAAGCGCCACCGGGCCCGCCCAGACCGATGGGTTTGCCGTGACCGGGTGGGCGTCGACTACCGAGTCGTCACCAGTGACCACGGCTCCTGTCGGTTTTTGTCCCTTTGGAGATTTCTGCCTCTTTGGAGATTTCTGCCTCTTTGGAGAACGGTCCACCGCTGAATCGTAGATGGCCCAGCGACGTTGCCGCCGCACCGGGAGAATTCGTGCGACCGATCCTCAGACACGGCTCGCTTTCGCCGAAGGGAATGAGAACCGCTCGACAGTCGTTGTTCCTTTCGTCAGCCCTCGTGCAGGGTGGCCGGGGAACCTCCGTTGCCGCCTCACGGCATAGCCAAACTGGACTCAAGCCAAACTGGACTCAGGTGTAACAACGTGCGAAACCCGTCCCTCCGACATACCCCCCAAAGCAGGCGCCACTAGCATGGACGACATGAGCGACAATGGAAACCAAGGCGATGGCAGCGGCCGGCCTCCGAAGCCGGAGGGGATGCAGCGGTGGCACTTCTACGCCATCATCGCTGTGGTTCTTGCCGTAATTGCCCTCCCCAGCCTGCTTCCGGGCGACACCTCCGACGAGATCAGCTGGAACGAGTTCAAGCTGGCCCTCGACGAGGATCGGATCGAAGAGGCCAGCTACGCCAACCCCACCGGCAAGATCACCGGCGAGTACCGCGAGGGTCAGATCCCTGAAGGTGGCACCGAGCGGTTCAGGACCACCGGTCCCAACCCATTGTCTGATGAAGACAACAAGCTGTTGGGCGACTCCGATGTGGTCACCTTCGAGCCACCCCGCACTCCGGGCTTCCTCGAGAGTTGGGCGCCACTACTCTTCCCGGTCGGTCTGCTGATCCTTTTCTTCTGGTGGATGAACCGCCGAGCCCAGGGTCAGATGGGCGGCATCATGTCGATAGGACGATCGAAGGCAAAGACGTACTCCAGCGAGCGGCCCGGAACCACCTTTGCTGATGTGGCCGGCTACGAACACGTAAAGCTTGAAGTCACCGAAGTGGTCGACTTCCTGAAGGCCCCGGAGAAGTTCGCCAACGTCGGTGCCCGCATCCCCAAGGGTGTTCTGCTGGTTGGTCCTCCCGGTACCGGTAAGACCCTGATCGCTCGAGCCGTCGCCGGCGAAGCGGGAGTGCCGTTCCTTTCGGTAACCGGCTCCGACTTTATGGAGATGTTTGTGGGTGTCGGCGCCAGCCGTGTCCGCGACTTGTTCCAGACCGCCCGCAAGATGGGCAAGGCCATCATCTTCATCGATGAGATCGACTCGATCGGCCGCAAGCGTGGCGCTGGTCTCGGCGGTGGCCACGATGAGCGTGAGCAGACCCTGAACCAGATGCTCGCCGAGATGGACGGTTTCGAAACAACCGAAGGCATCGTGATGATGGCCGCCACCAACCGGCCCGACATCCTCGACCCGGCCCTCCTCCGGCCCGGCCGCTTCGACCGCCAGGTTGTGGTGCCGCTGCCCGAGGCCGCCGATCGCCGGGCGATCCTTGAGGTGCACATGCGCCACAAGCAGATCGCCAACGACGTCGACATCGAAGTGGTGGCCAAAGCCACCCCTGGCATGTCGGGTGCCGATTTGGCCAACCTGGTCAACGAGTCGGCGCTGTACGCCGTGCGTGCCGGCGACCAGCAGATCCACATGCGCCACTTCGAAATGGCGCGTGACCGGGTGCTGATGGGCCAAAAGCGTGAGTCGATGGTGCTCTCCGATGAGGAGAAAGAAGCCATTGCCTACCATGAGGCCGGCCACGCGGTGTGTGCTGCAGTGATGCCGACCGCTGACCCGCTGCACAAGGTCACCATCATCCCGTCGGGTATGGCGCTTGGTGTCACCATGCAGCTGCCTGCTGAGGATCGCCACATCTACCGTCACGACTACCTGATCGATCGCCTCGTGGTGATGATGGGTGGCCGCATGGCCGAAGAGCTCATCTTCAACGTGGTCTCAACCGGTGGCAGCAACGATCTCCTTCAGGCCACCGAGATGGCTCGCAAGATGGTCCGCGAGTGGGGCATGAGCGACGAAGTCGGCCCGATGGCCTGGGGCCAGCAGGGCCAGGTCTTCCTCGGCGACGACCTGATGGGCGGTGGTCGGGAGTACTCCGACGAAACCGCTCGGGTGATCGACGAGGAAACAGCCCGGATCCTCCGAGAGCAGGAGGACCGCTGTCGAGTGACGCTGCGCCGTCACCGCAACGGCCTCGACCTTGTGGCCCGGGCACTGCTTGAGCGCGAGACGATCGACGGCAACGAGGTCCACCGGCTGATCGAGCTTGGCGGCACCTCCGACGACGAAGCGGTAACCGAACCAATGACCGCCGGTGGCACCCTGAGCACCGCCGAGATCGGCACCAAGGTGCCCGGGATCGGCGACACCCCCGACCAGTGGGCCGACCCCACCACCGGGATCTAACAGCCGGGCGCCCTAGGCGCTCAAAAAAGTTGTGTGTCGTCAGAAGCCGGACCCCAGGGTCCGGCTTCTGACGTTGGGCCCGATCCGCCCGACCGCCAAACGTCGAATCCGAATCCGAAATG
>CALAML010000159.1 GCA_937925845.1 uncultured Acidimicrobiales bacterium
CTCCAGTACCAATAGCGCTATGACCGAACGCCACCCTCACGCCGGACTCCCATTCACCGATGGTGACGACGCCATCGCTGCAGCGCTCGAAGAAGTCAGCATCCCGACGCTGCTGTGCACCATGGTGCACATAACCGGAGACCCTTCTTGGGTTCGCGGCGACCTCGCACCCAAAGGCCTCTTCCTCAACGAATACCAGGGCTTTATGGACGAGGAATCCAAGGCAGAGGTTCGGCGAATAGCGCTCCCTGAGATCCTCGCGTATCGAGATCGGGGATGCGTCCCAGCGCCGGCTCAGCCCGACGGAGACCTTCTTCACGAGATGATGAACTTCATCGCCGCGGGGCCAATCCCCGATGAGGTCGTGCCGATGATGCTCGACGAGATGGGCCTGTCCGACCCCGATCCCCAACGGGTGGCCTGGCGGGAGGCGATTCCGACCGAGGCCCGCGACGGGCTTCCAGTAGTCGTTATCGGCTGTGGCCAGTCAGGCCTACTGACCGGCATTCGGCTCGCCGAAGCCGGAATCCCATTCACGATCGTGGAAAAGAACGGAGGCCCCGGCGGCACCTGGTGGGAGAACCGATACCCCGGTGCCCGCGTTGACGTTGGCAGCCACTTCTACTGCTACTCCTTCGAACCGGCCGATCACTGGACCGAATGGTTCTCCCAACAACCGGAGCTCCAGCAGTACTTCACCGATGTGATGCACAAACACCGCATCGACCAGCACTGCCGGTTCGACACCGAGGTGAACTCGGCCACCTGGGACGACACCACGAAGACCTGGTCGGTCGACATCCGCAGCGCAGACGGCTCTACCGAAACCCTCACCGCCCGAGCCCTGATCAGTTCGGTCGGCTCCCTGAACCGACCCAAACTGCCAGACATCGAGGGCATCGACTCCTTCGCCGGCCCGGCGTTTCATTCCGCCCGGTGGGATCACACCGTCGACCTGACCGGCAAGCGCGTGGCCATGGTCGGTGCCGGCGCCAGCGGCTTCCAGATCGCCCCGACGATCGCCGATGAGGTCGAGAGCCTCACCATCTTCCAACGCACCGCCCAGTGGATGTTCCCCAACCCGATCTACCACGACCCGGTACCCGAAGGGCAGAAGTGGGCCATCCGGCATCTGCCCTTCTTTGGCCGATGGTTCCGCTTCCAACAGTTCTGGCCCGGCTCCGGCGGCGACATGAGCTCCAGCCGCATCGATCCTGACTTCGATGACGGCGATGGCCAAGCCATCAGCGCCCGCAACCAAGGCACCCGCCAATTCTTTGAGGGCTGGATCCGCGAACAGGTGGGCGACAACCCCGACCTGTTGGAGAAGGTGATCCCCGACTACCCGGCGACCGGCAAGCGCACCCTCCAGGACAACGGATCCTGGCTGCGGTGCCTCCAGCGCGACGACGTCGACCTGATCCGCACCAGCATCGAACGAATCGAACCTGGGGGCATCCGCACCACCGACGGGGTGCTGCATGAGGTCGACGTGATCTGCTTTGCCACCGGCTTCCACCAGAACCGGTTCCTGTGGCCCATGACCATCACCGGTCGTGATGGCCTGGTGCTGGGCGAGGTTTGGGGCGAAGAACCGCAAGCCCACCTCGGCGTTACCGTCCCCGGCTTTCCCAACCTGTTTTGTGTCTATGGGCCGGGCACCCACCTGGCCCACGGCGGCAGCCTGATCTTTCAGTCGGAATGCCAGGTGACCTACATCATGGGCTGCCTGGAACTACTCCTCGCCGGCGACCACCAAACGATGGAGCCAACCCTCGAAGCCCACGACGAGTTCAACGCCCGCCGTTCAGCCGAGATCAAAACGCTGGTGTGGAGCCACTGGTCGATCGAGCATTCGTATTTCAAGAACGCCAACGGCGACATCTTCTCGATCTCCCCGTGGCCGATCCACGTCTATCAGCAGTGGACCCGATCCCCCGACGCGTCCCACTTCATCCTCGCTTAGTGTCCCGACCCACAAGTTCGCTGCGTCTTCAACGGCACCATGGCAACCCAACGCCTGCAACATGCGACGGGTGTCAGACACCCGTTGCAAGGTTGGGGGATTAGGCGCCCGGGTTAGTCCTGTTCGGGGCGCAGGGTTGGGAAGAGCACGACGTCGCGGATGGTCGTGACGTCGGCCAGAAGCATCACGAGGCGATCGATTCCTACGCCGAGACCACCGGTGGCCGGCAGGCCGTAGTCGAGGGCCCGCAGGTAATCCTCGTCGACCGGCATCGCTTCCTCGTCGCCAGCGTCACGCTGACCGGCCTGATCCTCAAACCGGGCCCGCTGCTCGGTGGGGTCGGTCAACTCAGAAAAGGCGTTACACAGCTCACGGCCGGCCACGATGGCCTCGAACCGCTCGGTGGTGTCGGCCTTAGACCGGTGATCCCGGCTCAGCGGCGACACCTCCTTGGGATAGTCGATGACAAACACCGGACCCCACTGGGCCGCTTCTGCCGTCTTTTCGTAGATCTCCAGAATCAACTTGCCCGGGCCGTAGCTGTCCTCATAGTGAACGTCGTGGGCATCAGCGATGGCCCGAAGCGCTTCGACGCCCATGGCGATCTCGACCGGCTGGCCGATCTGTTCTTCGATCAACTCGTTCATCGTGGCCCGCCGCCACGGCGCGGTGAGGTCGAGGTCGCGGCCGTCGTAGGTGAGCTTGGTGGTGCCGAGCAATTCGATGGCGAGATGGGCCACCATCTCCTCAACCAGCTCCATGATGTCGTTGTAGTCGGCGTAGGCCTGGTAGAGCTCGAGCATGGTGAACTCGGGGTTGTGTCGAGTCGACACCCCCTCGTTGCGGAACACCCGACCGATCTCAAAGACCCGCTCGAACCCCCCAACTACCAGCCGCTTCAGGTAGAGCTCGGGGGCGATCCGAAGGTACAACTCGCTGTCGAGGGCGTTGTGATGGGTGCTGAAGGGCTTGGCCAACGCTCCACCCGGAAGGGGATGCAGCACCGGCGTCTCCACCTCCATAAAGTCCCGGTCCTCTAGCCAGCGGCGGATCAGCGAGACGATTCGCGAGCGCAGCACGAAGGTGTCCCGAGCCTCCTCGGTAACCCACAGGTCGACATAGCGCTGCCGAAAGCGCATGTCCTGATCGCTGATGCCGTGCCACTTGTCAGGGAACTGCCGGGCTGTTGGGGCCAGAAGCTGCCAGCCGTCGACGCTCACGCTCAGCTCGCCCCGCTTGGTGGTCATCACCTGACCGGTCACGCCGATCCAGTCGCCGAGGTTCAGGTCGCAGAACTCCTCGAACTTCGGCGTGGGCTTGGCCCGGGCAAACAACTGGATACGGCCGGTCGAGTCGGCGAGGGTGCCAAAGGCCAACTTGCCCTGCACCCGCCGCAGCATCAGCCGGCCGGCGATGCTAACCACCTGACCGGTTTCGGTGCCCGGCTCAAGCTCGCCGTGAGCTTCCCGCAGCTCCGCCGTCTTGGCCGTGGTCTCGTACCGGTAGGGCAGATCGGCCGGATCGCCCGACACCACGATCTGATGGGTCTGGCCTACAGCCTCGCCATCGGCACCCTCGGCACCCTTGGCGCCCTCGGAACCGGCTCCATCGGGATCGACCGGTTCGGTCGACTCGGCTGGGGACTCGCTGTCGGACACGGCAAATTTCCTAACACGCAATTGAGGGAGTGGAGGTGAGACAGGTTGGCAGCCCGATGCGATTCGCCTGTGGGCCAGCCAAAGACCGGCCTCCAGACTACGACGGGCACCGGCCACTCCGATACACGGTGACAGATCCGGCCAAAACCACGAACCCGATTTCGGAGCACTTAGGCGCCAACGCTCGATCCCGGCATGCTGAAACGGTGGCGAAGAAGCGCAAAACCAACAAGGGCAAAGGGCGAAAGGCCGGCGGCCCGAAGCGAAAGGCGTCGAGGGGGCTGCCCGACCCGTCGGACCATCCCGACTCCACCGTGCGCTTCATCGGCGGCTACGAAGCCACCAAGGTGTACCTGTGCCCTGGCTGCCAACGCGATATCCCAATCGGCCAACCCCACCTTGTGGCCGTCCCACCCGAAGATGCCGACCTGCGCCGCCACTGGCATCGAGGCTGCTGGGAACGCCGAGCCTCCAGCCGCTTCTAACCCAAAAGTTTGCCCTTTCGGGTTCTGATCCCGCGAACTATTGGCTAGGTGTCCACGTTTTTTTCGTAGATCAGACGGAGGCCGTGGAGGGTGAGCCAGGGTTCTTCACGCTCGATCAGCTCGCTGTGGGGAGCGATAGTTGGGGCCAGTCCGCCGGTGGCGACGATGGTGGCTTCGCCGACCTCGGCTTCGAAACGACGACACATGGCGTCGATCATGCCCGAGTAACCAAAGATCACCCCGGACTGGATGGCCTCGTTGGTGTTCTTGCCAATCACCCCGCGAGGCGGCACCAGATCGACCCGACCCAGCGCCGCGGCTCGACGGAACAGGGCGTCGATACTGATCTCGATGCCGGGGAAGATGGCGCCGCCCAGATACTCGCCCTGCTCCGACACCACGTCGAAGGTGGTGGCGGTACCGAAGTCGACCACCACCGACGGGCCGCCAAAGAGATCAAGTGCCCCCACCGAGTTGGCGATGCGGTCGGCACCCACCTCGCGGGGGTTGTCGTACAGGATCGGCAGCCCAGTCTTCACTCCTGGGCCCAGAATGACCGGTGCCGAGTGGAAATAGCGGTCACACATATCGCGCAGCGCCGCGGTAACCGTGGGTACTCCCGACGACACCACCACACCATCGATGCCCGAAGACAACGACAGGTTCCAACTCATCAGCAGCTGCTCGACCACCAGGTACAGCTCGTCTCCGGTGCGGTCAGGAGCCGTGGCCAACCGCCATGTTCGCACCAGTTCGCCGTCGTCGATGTGGGTAGGAGCCAAGCCCACTACCGTCTGGGTGTTGCCCACATCGAGAATCAGCAGCACGGCGCCACCACTTCGCCATCCACGCGGCCCCGCGCCACCAACGCGGCCACACCGGAACGCCAGGCTGGGCTGCCGACCGGATTCACGCCGCTGGCCCGGTGTCGATGTCAAGGCCGATATCGAGGTTCTCCGACGAGTTGGTAAGGCTGCCCGACGAGATCAGATCGGCGCCGGTAGCGGAATAGGCCACGATGCTGTCATCGTTGACGCCTCCCGAAATCTCCAGCAGGACCTTGGCGTTCTGAGCGGCCCGCATCTCGTTGGCCACGGTCACACACTCCACAATCTGCGCTGGGCTCATGTTGTCGAGCAGCACGACGTCGGCGCCGATCTCAATGGCTTCAACCATCTGCTCCATCCGGTCACACTCGACGTGGACGGTACGGGCGGGCCACACCTCGCGGGCCCGCTTCACCGCTTCGGTCACCCCGAGAACGGTCAGATGGTTGTCCTTAAACATGACCCAATCCGACAGGTTGCCGCGATGGTTCACTCCGCCGCCGGCCCGAACGGCAGCCTTCTCCAGCGAACGAAGGCCCGGGGTGGTCTTGCGGGTATCCCAGACCTGAATCCGACCCTCGGTAAGCCCGACCCACTGGTTGACCCTGGTGGCGATACCGGACAGGTGGCACATGAAGTTCAAGGCGGTGCGCTCGGCGGTCAGGATTGAGGCCAGCCGACCGCTCACGGTTCCCAGCAGCTGCTGCGGCTCAACCGCGGCGCCCTCGCTGATCTCCCAGGACAGCTCCAACTCTTCGTCGACCTGACGGAACGCTTCATCGGCGCAGCGAACCCCGGCGATTCGGCCCGCCTCGCGGGAAACAAACTTGGCCATGGCCTGAGTGCCGATCGGCAACAGGGCAGCCGTGATGTCGCCAAGGGGCTGAAGATCCTCGGCCAAAGCGCGGGCCACCGCCTCGCGAACATCGTGGATCGGCGGGTGCATATGGTCTGTCGGGGCAAGGCTCACAAACGCAAAAGCTACTACCCGAAGCGAGGCCGGAGCGCATACCAGCCAAAAGCGGCGCGTCGGCTCGAAAAACGGTCGTAGTACAAGATCTGTGACGCTTGACGCGCCAAAAACGGCGCGCTGGGCGTCACAAATCTTGAAGGGTGCAGGTGGACGTAAACCGAACGACCCGACTTCTTGGGCTCGGTGGACTACGCGGGGATGGTGGTGCCGAGGTTGTCGATGAGGCGGGGGATGCCGATCTTTACCGCGGCCAGGAGGCGGAGCTCGCCGGAGAGGGGGTCGATCGGCTCAAGATCGTGGGCCCGGGCCACGTCGATGTAGTCGAGGTTGGCCTCGGGCTCGGCGTTGACCAGCTCAGCCATCAACGCCCGAACCGCATCAGCGCTGCGTTCGCCGGCCTCGATCGCCGCCACCCCGGCCCGCAAGGCCCGATTGACCACCGGCGCCGCGGCCCGCTGTGACTCCGTGAGGTAGCTGTTGCGGCTCGACATGGCCAAGCCGTCGTGCTCGCGAACGATGGGACAACCCACCACCTCCACGGGGATGGACAGGTCTTCGACCATGGTGCGAATCATGATCAGCTGCTGATAGTCCTTCTCGCCGAAATAGGCCCGGCAGGGACCGGTCAGGCTAAACAGCTTGGCCACCACCGTGGCCACCCCGGAGAAATGTGTGGGCCGGGAACCACCTTCGAACCCCGAGGTGATGGTTCCACTGATCGTCACCGCAGTGACCGGTGGCTGGCGGTACATCTCATCGGTGTCGGGGATAAACAGCAGCTTCACACCCTGAGCCTTCGCCAACGCGGTGTCGGCAGCGATGTCAGTGGGATAGCTGTCGAGATCCTCGTCGGCCGCGAACTGGAGCGGGTTCACAAAGATGGTGGCCACCACGAAGTCGCACTCTGCAGCCGCGGCCCGCATCAACGAGGCGTGGCCGTCGTGCAGGTAGCCCATCGTGGGCACCAAACCCACCGTGTGGCCCGCGGCGCGAGCGGCGTCGGTGGCGGCCCGGAAGTCGGCCTGGGTGGTGACCACCCGGGGCTCAGCGGTGGTGTCGCTCGATTCGCTCATGCTGGCTGACTCCGATGCTCACGGTTGCTCACTGCCATGGGGATACCCCGCTCAGGATGTTATTGGCCCTGACATCGACCTCCATTCGCCACCGAGCTGAAGAACGTCCCCGACGCGGTGTCCCAAGCGAGGCCCGGCGCTCGCTTACCGGCCCGGAACCAAGCCGGCCCTGACGAACCCGGCCGTTGCAGAGCCTTGGCGAACGGACACCTGGACTCACGACAGAAATCCGACATCCCGCCGGGCCACTGCAGCAGTGCGGCTATCCGGGATCGGCGCGGTGGTTCGCGTCAACGTCGTGAGCCGGCGACGCGGTCTGCCCTTGACCGCTTAGGCGTTGAGCCTCGGAGACCATGGCGTTGTAGGCCGCGAGTTCGCTCTTTTCGAGGGCACCGCGGTGGCGCTCCAGGGTTTTGTGATCGCCGCGGGCGGCGGGGCCGGTGAGCGCGGCGGCGGGACCCAACACCTTCACGCTGTCGAGGCTGCCCTGGGCCAGATCGAGATAGGCCTCCAACGGCACTCCGATCGACTCGGCGATCCGCTCGACCTGGCCCATCAGCGCCACCAGATGGTTGGCGGCGATCGCCGCAGCGGCGTGATAGGCCGCTCGATCGTCGTCAGCCACTTCAATGGCCCGCCCACCGAGTTCACCCACGATCTCCGACGCGAGCGCCAAACCGACCACGGAGTCACCAGCCACGGCAAACCAGGCCCCGGCCAACTTGCGAGCGCCGGACTCGGCATCAGGCAACGACACCAACGGGTGCAATGCCAACCGGCGTTCATGACGGCTCAACACGTCAAGGCCAACCGCACCCGACAGGTGCCCGACCACGGCAGGTCCGGCCTCCACCGCATCACTTACCTCGCCGATGGCGCCGTCAGGAGTAGCGATCAGCACCAGGTCAACATCGGAGGCGGCCCCGGCCAGATCGGCGCGGTCGCAACCCCGACCCAAGGGCTCTTCCACCTGCCAGCCACACTCGGCCAGCGCCGCCATCATCGAGCCCCCAGCCCGACCCGGACCAACTACCCGCAGCCGACGACTCATGTGCGCGCTACCAAATTCGGCGAGCCGATTCCGCCACGATCTGGGCCCATCGCCAACGGGTAACGGGTGTCTGACACCCGTGCCACCCGTCCCACCTCCAACCTGTGATGGGTGTCAGACACCCGTTGCAGGTTTATGGCGCTCGGCGGGACTGACTGAGTCGCCACCGATCAGGTTCCTTCGGTGGGACCGACAGACTCGAGGGTGCCGATGCAGACCACCTCGGCGTCATCGTCTTCGAGATGTTGCTCCCAGTCGGCCCCAGCTACGTCGGGTGCTAGTTCGGCCAGCGGCTGCATCACAAAGCGTCGGATCCGCATCCGGGGATGGGGCACCACCAGATCAGGCTCGTTCACGGTTTGGCCCTCGACCCACAACACGTCGACATCGAGGGTTCGCGGCCCCCAACGCACGGTGCGGACCCGCTCGGCGGCCCCCTCCAACATGCGGCACACCTCGAGCAACTCCCGGGGCGAGCGCTCGGTCGCCAACTCCACCACCAGGTTCAAAAACGGGTCCTGCTCGGGCCCGCCCACCGGTTCGGTCTCATACAACGACGACACCCGGTGGAGGTCGTCAAGGCCGGCGACCGCGGTGCGCAACAGCTCGAGGCGGTCACCCATATTTGAGCCCATGCCCAGAAAGGCCCGCCTGGGCCGGGGCGCATCGCTCATCTCAGGAGCGGGCCCGGTGGATGCGGACCCCAGTGGTGTCCACCACTTCGGGCAGCGGCGGACGCAGCTTGGTGATGGCGACCGTCACCGCAACGACACCATCGAAGCCCAGGGCTAGATCGGCGACCCGCTGAGCGAAGTGTTCCATCAACTGGCACCGAAGCTCTTCCGCCAACTCGCCGATACGAGCCGACACGGCGCCGTAGTCCACCGTGTCGTCCAAGCCGTCAGACGCCCCAGCCGCAGCCAGGTCGACGTGAAGATCGAGGTCGATTCGAAACGGCTGCCGTCGAGCCTGCTCCTCCGGCAGCACGCCACAGAAGGCGGCTACCACCAGCCCACGAACTTCGATCTGATCCGTTGGGAGATCAGCAGTCATCAGCAACCGCCCTCATCGCCCGGCCTGCAGAGCAGCGCCGGTGGCAACCTGCGGAGGCCGCCTCAACCGGTTCGCTCAACGGAGTTGGCGGCATCGATGATCTCGCGGCCATCCGGACCGAGCTGATGGGTGGTGATTTGCTCGGTGATAGAAATGGCGGCCGGGGTGGACGCCACCTTGTTGGTCCACAGCAGGTAGCCGCCGATAAGGCCAGCCACGGTGTCGCCCAACTCCTCGGCATGAATCAACACCCGCTCGCCCGCAGCCAGGAGGCTCTCCAGCTCGGGATACACCACACCGAGGTACTGCTGAAGATCGGACGTGGGCGCCAGCGGCCGATGCCGACAGCGCACCCCCAACTCTTCGTAGTTGTGCAGGTTGTGGGGAGCGGCAATCACCGAGATGACCGAATGAAAGCCCTGCTCTCGGATCCAGATGATCTCTTCCTGGCGCCGCACCCGACGATGGTTCTCGCCGTAGCCGCCAGGCCGCTCGCACATGGCCAGCTTGTCCTGGATCACCCAGGTGAAGTTCCGAGGCTTGATTCCATCAGCCCACTTACCCCTCGCCATGCCGTGCTCCTTTCCCCGTCCCGGGTCGGTCTCTCCTGCGGCACCGAGCCCCGACAAGGCCCCAGCACCGAAACAACCGCCCACTCGGGCGTAACATCACTAGCCCGGACCCTCAGGTCCGCACCGCACCTTATCCACGGTAGCAGGTGGCCCAAACCCGCCGCCGGGCCCAAAATCAGGCTCAACACCCCGAGTTAGTGCGGTTTACCGGCGGTTTTGGCCCACCACACGCACTTACCGGAACAACTGATCGACGGCTTCCCTCGTTGCCCAAACGTCATGCACCCGCACGGCCCGGACCCCAGCAACCATGCCCCACACCGAAGTGGCGATCGATCCCTCCAGCCGGTCCGACACCGGCGCTGGACCGTCAAACCCCATCGAAGCACCCACGATCTTGCCCAGAAAACTCTTCCGGCTGGCACCCAACAGCACCGGATGACCCGACGCCACAAAACGATCCAGCGCATGGATCAAGGCCATGTTGTGGGTGAAGGTTTTGCCAAACCCCACACCCGGGTCGATCCACACCTCCGGCACACCCATGGCGTAAGCCGCTTCGGCTCGCGACTCGAGGAACGCCAGCACCTCGTCGACCACGCTGTCGTAGCGAGGCGCATCCTGCATCGTCTCCGGGCTGCCCTGCATATGCATGGCGATCCACGGCACGCCGAGCTCAGCAGCCACCGGCGCCAACGAAGCCGACACATCGTTGATCATCGTGGCCCCAGCCGCCACCGCGGCGCGAGCAACCCCGGCCTTGCGAGTATCGATGGCGATCACCGGGCCGCCTTGACTGCCCTCGGCGCCCCCTGCGGCCCGGACCGCATCCGCTTGGCCGGAGCCATGGCCCAGCCCGTCCCCTCGGCTCTCGAGCAACCCCTCGATCACCGGTACCACCCGGGCCCGCTCCTCGGACTCCGACACCGGCGCGGCACCTGGCCGTGTCGACTCGCCACCGATGTCGAGCAGATCCGCCCCCTCAGCCCACAGCGTTAACCCATGAGCGATCGCAGTGTCGGGCCGGTCATGAAGCCCACCATCGCTGAACGAATCCGGCGTCACGTTCAC
>CALAML010000160.1 GCA_937925845.1 uncultured Acidimicrobiales bacterium
CAAGCCGTCCTTGTGGGTGATCGGCAGCACCAACAACTCATAGGGCGTACCGCTCCAGAACGGGCAAATAACCATGGCCCGATCGGTTTCCAGCAGCACCCGATGATCCTCGGCCCGCTCGGTCTCAATCGTGTCGCACAACAGACAGGTCTCGCCATGTTCGGCAAAGCCGCGCTGTTCATCGGTGAGCTCACTCGGCACAAACGGAATGCCGAGCAGCTGACCATGCGGATGCTCGATCGACGCACCGGCCTCGCGGCCGTGGTTCACAATCGCCTGGGTGTAGGCCACCTTCGGTGCCGCCTGATGCTCCTCAACGCGATCGCGCAACGCCGCCATCACCCCGGCGATCTGACGATCGTCTAGGTCGGCCCACGAGGCGCGATGATCCGGCGAGAAAACCAGCACCTCATGAATGCCGGAAGCCGGAGCCTGGAGAAAAAGCGGGGCGATCTCGTCGACCTCGAAGGGACGATGACCGTTAAAGGCGGGGTAGTCGTTAGGCACCACCCGCACCGTCCAATTTCCGCTCGGTCCGTAGGTTTCCAACGCCGGCGGCATGGCCCCCTCGTTGCCCGGGCAAAACGGGCATGGCGACAGCGGATTCGGCTCAACCGGAGCCCGCCCAACCGCCAACTCACCCGGACGGGCCGAGCGCTCAACAGCAATGTTGACCCAACGGCCATTCAACGGGTTATGCCGCAGCTGGCTCATGAAACGCACCCGTGATCGGCGGAGGTGAGACCCACCAGTTTTACTGTATCTGCCCTCCGGGCCAGCCGTTGCACGGAGCTGTTGGCCCTCCTGGCTTGCGCTTGTTTTACTGTTTGGCGCCTTGGGTTTCGCCTTACGCCGCGTTTGGCAGCTGCGCCTTACGTCGTCTCGCCGTACCACTGTGCTCCGCACGGCCAGGAACCCCAAAGGCCCGCCAGGGCCGACGGGTTCCCTTGCACAGGAGCTTTGGCTGGCCTTTGGTGCCCCGTCCCTCTGTTGTTGACGGGGTGCCTTTGCACGTCGGCCAGCCGTCCTCCTGGCTCTCGCTTTACTTACACTTTGGCGCTTCTGGTTGCGCCATACGCCGCGTTTGGGGCCTGCGGCTTGCGTCGTCTCGCCGACTGACCTCGAAAAGTGCAAACTTTTTGGCTGCTTTCTGTTCGCTGCTTGGTGGATTTTGCTCCAGGTTTTTGGGTTTTTGGTCGAAGGCTTTTGGGAGTGGAACGGCTGGTTCCGCCTCCGATTCAGAAAATGTTTGTGGAGCGACGATGAAGAGCCTTGGCGGAAATCGAAACGGCAACCATGTGGTGGCTGCGCTGGCCTTTGCCTCGGCCCTCGTGTTGAGTGGCTGCGGTGGGGGTGGCGATGCCGCGGAAAACGCCGTCGCTCCTCTCGCCGCAGTCGATGACTCTTCGGATACCGCAGCAGATGCGGCGATCCCCGACGACGCGGCGGCACGAAGCGATCGCGATGGGCCGGCTGAGTCCGAAACCGAGGAAACGGCGAACGACACCCCATCGACGACCGCGGCCACCGACCGCTCAGGCGACACCGGGTCCGCTGCCGATGCTGATGCCGATACCGATGAGCCACCGGCCGACGACCAGAAGCCAAAGAAGAAACCCCCGGCCCCAACCGACGTCGATACCGAGCTTGATGTCGACCCGGACCTGGCGGAAGAGATCGTGGTGGTAACGGCTCCGGCCACCACCGCACCGCCTCCGCCGCCCGAAGATGGCGTGGTGTTTGAGCGCATCGACCCGTCGCCCGAGCTTCCCGGCATGACCCGACGTCCGATCCGCAGCGCCTTCGCCGACCCGGCCAACAACAGCGTGCTGGTGGTGCGCTTCGGGGGCGTGCTTTGCGACGGCTTCCGCACCATCGTGACCGAAACCTCAACCAGCGTTTCGGTAGCCCTCGAAGGGGTCAACACCCTCGACGCCGGCGCCGAATGCGACGATAGCCAGCTCTACGCCACCGAACTCGCGGCAGTCCTGGCGGCCCCGATCGGCGATCGCACCATCGAGACCATCGCACCCTGACCGCTACCCCGACTCGATGCTCCCGGGCTGACCCGGCCGGAGGTGGCAACCGCCGGTAGTCTGATCAGATGGGCGAGACCGGTAAGGCAGGCCACAGCGAGCTGCTGGATCAGCTGCTGCACCTCTGCCGCACCCCCCAGCTGCTGATCGCCTGCGACTACGACGGCACAATCGCCCCGATCGTCTCCGACCCGATGACCGCACTGCCCCTTCGGGAAACCTCGGTGGCGCTCCGGGCCCTCGCTTCGCTCCCCCAGACCCACGTGGCCGTGATCTCCAGCCGATCACTTCGCGACCTGGCCGCGCTTAGCCGTTTCCCGGCCGAGATTCATCTGGTGGGAAGCCACGGCTCCGAGTTCGACGTGGGTTTTGCCCTCAACAACGACACCGCAGCACAGGCGCTGCGGTCCACGATCGCCGAGCAGCTGATGTCGATCGCCGGGTCGTACCCCGGCACCTATATCGAATCGAAGCCGGCATCGGTCGCCCTTCACTACCGCGACCTCGACGACGACCAGGCCGAGCGGCTGATGGCGACCGTTGAAGAAGGCCCGGCCACCCTCACCGGCGTGTTCGTGAAACACGCCCGTGGCGTTGTCGAACTGTCGGTGATCGAAACCAACAAAGGGACGGCACTCGACGCCATCCGCCATCAGGTGGGTGCGAGCGCCGTGATCTACCTGGGCGATGACGTTACCGATGAACACGCCTTCGCCAGCCTGACCGGCCCCGACATCGGCGTACGCATCGGCCCCGGCGAAACTTCCGCTCCCCACCGACTTCCCGACACCCAGGCAGGTGCCAAGCTGTTGGCCAGCGTGCTCGAGGCCCGAAGCGACTGGCTCGAAGGGTCCGGCCTGGTGCCGATCGAAACCCACTCGATGCTCTCCGACCAGCGCACTGCGGCCATGGTCACTCCCGACGCCCGCATTACCTGGATGTGTGTTCCCCGCATCGACTCAGCGGCAATCTTCTCCGAACTGGTCGGCGGCCAAACCGCGGGCTACTTCAGCGTGACCGCCGCCGACGGATGCCACCCGATCGACCAGCGCTACCTCAACGACTCGATGGTGCTCGAAACCCGCTGGCCCGGCTTCACCGTCACCGACTACCTCGACTGCTCCGGCGGGCGACCCAGCCGAACCGCCGGCCGTACCGACCTGATCCGGGTCATCGAGGCCACACCCCACCCCGAACCGGAGGGCGAACCTGGCGGCGGCAACGAAGCCGACGACCCAACGCCGGTTGCGGTCGAGATCGAGTTTGCCCCGCGGCTCGACTTCGGCCGCTTCCCCACCCGGCTCGTGATTCGCGATGGCGGGCTTGAAGTGGCCGACGCCACCGACCTGATCGTGCTGGCGGCCCCCGGCCTCGGCTGGCAACTCGACAATGACGGCCACCACCACACCGCCCGGGCCACCGTCGACCTGTCGCAGGGTCCGGTGGTGCTTGAACTGCGATGCGGTACGGCCGACCTGCGGGAAGCGGCTACGAGCGAAGGTGACCGCCGAGCCCAAACGAACGGGTTCTGGTCGGAGTGGGCCACCAAGCTCGACACCTCCGCCGTGGCCACTGACCTGGTGGCCCGCTCCGCTCTCGTGCTCAAAAGCCTGATCCATGGGCCCACCGGCGCCATCGTGGCATCACCCACCACCAGCCTCCCCGAACACCTCGGCGGTGTACGCAACTGGGACCACCGCTACTGCTGGCTCCGGGACGCGGCCATGAGCGCCAACGCCCTGGTGCGTCTTGGGAGCAACGACGAAGGGCTCGCCTTCCTCGACTGGGTACTCGGCATCATCGAAGCCCGCGACGAACCCGAACGACTCCAGCCGCTCTACCTGGTCTCGGGCCGCCACCTGCCCCCCGAGGCCGACATCGGCGAACTGGCTGGCTACGGCGGAAGTCGACCGGTGCGGGTCGGCAACGCGGCCGAGCACCAGGTGCAGCTCGATGTGTTCGGCTCGATCGTGGAGCTGGTCGCATCGCTGGCCGAACGTGACGCCCCGCTCTCCACCCAGCATTGGCGCCTGGTCGAAAAGATGGTCGAGGCAGTCGAGCGGCGCTGGCAAGAACCCGACCACGGCATCTGGGAAATTCGCAAGCCGCCCCGCCACCATGTGTTTTCAAAAGTGATGTGCTGGGTCACCGTCGATCGAGGCATCACCATCGCCCGCGGGTTCGATGGCGAACGACCCGGATGGGAAACGCTGCGGGCACGTATCGCCGCCGACATCGTCGAGCGGGGCTGGAACGAATCGATCGGCACCTTTGGTGCGGCCTACGGCGACGACGACCTCGATGCCTCATGCCTGGCGGTGGGCCTTAGCGGGCTTCTGGCACCGGACGACCCCAAGTTCGCCGCCACCATCAACGCCATCGAAGCCGAACTTCGCACCGGCCCAACCGTTCGTCGCTACCGCGACGACGACGGCCTGCCCGGAATCGAAGGTGGCTTCAACCTGATGACCGCCTGGCTCATCGACTCCTACGCCATTGCCGGGCGAGTCGATGACGCCCGGGCCCTCTTCGCCGACTTCATCGAACTGGTCGGCCCCACCGGACTGATGGCTGAAGAGTACGACCCCAGCACCGGCCGAGCCCTCGGCAACCATCCCCAGGCCTACAGCCATCTCGGGATCATCAACAGCGGCCTCACCCTCAGCCAACTCCCAAACGGGTAACGGCCCGGGCCATGCCGGTTCGACATGCAACGGGTGTCTGACACCCGTCCCACCTTTGGCCAACTCCAAACGGGTATCGGCCCGCGCCGGCTGTCTAGAGTTGTCGGGTGAGTTCGACCGATTCCTTTCCCCGTCGCTACGCCCGCACCCAGCGCTTCAGTTTGGGGGTGCCCCGTAACTTTGCCGTCGCCGCCGACGGACAGCGGGTGGTGTACCTGTGCTCGACCGATGGCAGTGACCCCGTCAACCGGCTCTGGGTCGTCGACCGGCCCGATCCCACGCCCCGGCTGGTGGTAGACCCAGCCACCCTGAGCGAGGCCAGTGACGGTGAGCTGCCGGCGGCCGAGCGGGCCCGTCGGGAACGACTGCGGGAGTCGGCTGGCGGCATCGTGGCCTTCAGCACCGACTCGTCGATGGAGCGAGCATCCTTCGCCCTCAGCGGAATGCTCTTTGTGGTCGATCTCACCAGCGGAACCACCCGCAGCATCGAGACCCCCGGCGCCGTATTCGGCCCTCGGCTCAGCCCCGACGGCTCAAAGGTGGCCTACGTAAGTGGCAGCCATCTCCGTCTCGTCGACCTCGACCCGGCTGGAACCAACGACACCGACCGGGCCCTCACCGAAACACCCGATGACAACGGCGCCGACACCGCGACCCAAGCCGATGACCGTGCCGACAGAGATGCCGCCGCCGACAGCGGTGACCCGAGTGAGACCGTCAGCTGGGGGGCGGCGGAGTTTGTGGCCGCCGAAGAGATGGGCCGCAACCGGGGCTTCTGGTGGTCACCCGACAGCGATCAACTCCTCGTGACCCGGGTCGACGTGGCCCCGGTAGCGATCTGGCACATCGGCGACCCCAACCATCCCGAACGCACTCCGGTGGCCAACCGGTATCCGGCGGCCGGCACCAACAACGCCGAAGTCACCCTGCACCTCTTCGATCGCGCCGCGGTGATCGACGGCGAGCCGGCCCCACCCGAAGAGATTCCCTGGGACCGGGCCAACTTCGAATACCTCGCCGACGTCCGCTGGTCAACCGCCGGGCCCCCACTGCTCACCGTGCAAACCCGCGACCAGCGCACCGTCGACGTTCGCACCATCGATATCGCGGCCCGCACCACCACCTCCCGGCACCAGATCACCGACCCCCACTGGGTCGAACTGATCCCCGGTACTCCGGCCTGGCACGGCTCAAAGATCGTCACCGTTGAAGACACCGACGTGTCCCGCCAACTGTGCCTCGACGGCGAACCGATCAGCCCCGAAGGCCTCGAAGTGCGATCGGTGGTTTCGGTTGGCGACAACCAGATCATCATCCATGCCAGTACCGAAGCCACCGAACTCCACGTGATGGCGATCGACCTCGACTCGCTCTCCGACGCGACCACCACCGTCGCCCCACTGACCACCGAACCCGGCATCCATCGCGCCGCCGGCAACGAATCCACCGTGGCCATCATCAGCCGCAGCATGGACCGCGATCAGCCCCGGGTTGAGCTGCGCTCGCTCACCAACAGCACCGAGACCGACAACGACAACGACAAAGTCGCCGAAACCGCCACCGTTGCGCTGCCGGTGCACGCGGCGGAACTGGGCATCGACCTGCAGGCCAAATTCATCAGCCTGGGCCGCCGCAAGCTCCGCTCCACCATCTTGTTGCCAAGCCCAGAACACGACCCCGGCGGCGACCTGCCGGTGCTACTCGACCCCTACGGCGGCCCGCACGCACTACGGGTGCAGCGGGCCCGCAGCGCCATGGCGGCATCCCAATGGTTGGCCGACCAAGGGTTCGTAGTGCTGGTGACCGACGGTCGCGGCACCCCCGGCCGAGGCCCAGCCTGGGAGCGGGAAGTTGCGGGCGACCTCGCCACCAAAGTGCTCGACGACCAGGTCGACGCCCTAGCCGCAGCGGCCGACGCCGAACCCCGCATCGACACCAACCGAGTAGGGATTCGCGGCTGGTCCTTCGGCGGCTACCTCGCGGCCCTCGCTGTGCTCCGACGGCCCGATGTGTTCCACGCCGCCATCGCCGGCGCCCCCGTAACCGAATGGCGGTTCTACGACACCCACTACACCGAGCGCTACCTCGGACACCCCGACACCGACGCCGAGCATTACGACCGGTCCAGTCTGTTGCCCGACGCCGGCAAACTCGAACGCCCATTGCTGTTGATCCACGGCCTCGCCGACGACAACGTGCTGGCGATTCACACCCTGCGACTCAGCCAGGCCCTGCTCGAAACCGGCCGACCCCACCAGGTACTTCCACTCTCGGGAGTCACCCACATGACCCCACAGGAAGAGGTGGCCGAAAACCTCCTCCGGCTCCAAGTGGACTTCCTCAACACCAACCTCTAGGGCACGCTTCAGGCCAAGGCGGCATGGGCCGCCCAGGCCAAGTGGGAACCATCATCTACTGGCAGCAGTTCGAAAGC
>CALAML010000161.1 GCA_937925845.1 uncultured Acidimicrobiales bacterium
TCGATCTGATGCTCCTGCCCCTTGGCCTCCAAAGCGTGGAAGTTGGCCCGGCCGCTCTTCGACTCGGCGATCCACTCCTTGGCAAAGGTGCCGTCCTGGATATCAGTGAGGATCTTCTTCATGCGGGCCTTGGTGTCGGCGTCGACAACCACGGGGCCGCGGGTGAGGTCGCCGTACTCGGCGGTGTCGGAGATGCTGTAGCGCATGCCGCCGATGCCCTGTTCGTACATCAGGTCGACGATCAGCTTCAGCTCGTGCAGGCACTCGAAGTAGGCCGACTCGGGCTGGTAGCCGGCCTCAACCAGCGTCTCGAACCCGGCGGTCACCAGAGCGGTCATACCGCCACACAGCACCACCTGCTCGCCGAAGAGATCGGTTTCAGTCTCCTCTTCGAAGGTGGTCTCGAGCACACCGGCCCGGGCGCCGCCGATGGCATCGGCGTAACTCATGGCCAAATCACGGGCGCCGCCGGTGGCGTCCTGGGACACAGCGATCAAACACGGCACCCCACCACCCTCAACATAGGTGCGGCGAACCAGGTGACCAGGGCCCTTCGGCGCCACCATGGCCACGTCGACCGCGGCGTCGGGCACGATCTGGCCGAAGCGGATGTTGAAGCCGTGAGCGAAGAAGACCGCGTCGCCATCGTTGAGGTTGGGCGCGATCTGCTCGGCGTAAATGTCGCCCTGCTCGGTGTCGGGCAACAGGATCATCACCAGGTCGGCTTCGGCGGTGGCCTCACCAATGGTGAGCACCTTCAGGCCCTCCGACTCAGCCTTGGCCTTCGAGGCCGAACCCTCACGCAGACCGATGCGGACATCAACGCCAGACTCCTTCAGGTTCAGCGCATGGGCATGGCCCTGGGATCCGTAGCCGAGAATGGCCACCTTACGACCGCCGATCAGCGATCGGTCGGCGTCTGCTTCGTAGTAGATCTTGGCCATGGCGGGTAGTGCTCCTCGTTGTTTCTGACTTGTTTGTTCTAGCCGCTCAACCCACCCGGCTCCAAGATCCCGCCGCATTCTCTACGGGCTGGGAAACGACTGAAGACCGGTGGACCGGCGGCAATTTGGTGGGCAGGGCTTCGGACTGGGGCGGAATGTCGCTTCGGTGACCAGCCAAAAGTTCTTCTCTTTTGGGGGTTCAAGGTGAAACGGGTGTCAGACACCCGTTTGATGTGGGTCTACGACTGGTCGGACTCTTCGGTAGCGTCAGTGACGCTGGTGAGGGCGATGCGCCCGGTGCGCTGGATTTCGGTAATGCCGATCTGTTCCAACGTGTCTTCAAGAACATCCACTCGAGTAGGGGCACCGGAGAACGACACGATCACCGAGCCGCCGCCGGTTTCAAGAATCTCGGCACCGCCAAAATCCTCCAACGAGGCCACCAACCTGGGGTCGTCGGCGGCTGCGGTAACCGTGAAGAGGCCCAGCTCCCGCTCAACGGAATTGGTGGGGTCGAGCTGGCGGACCGTAATGACGTTGATCAGCTTGTTCAGCTGCTTGTGCACCTGTTCGAGGGGTGCGCTGCGAGCGTCGACCACGATCGTGATCCGGCTCAGGCTGTCGTCTTGAGTAGGCGCTACCGCCAGCGAATAGATGTTGAAGCCCCGGCGACTGAACAGCCCAGCCACCCGAGCCAACACACCAAAGCGGTTCTGCACCAGCACGGTGAGCACATGCAGGCTGGCGGGCTCCGAAGAGCGGGCGACCACAGAATCGGCACTGGTCATCAGAGAAGTTCCTCGCTCTTGTTTTCGTCACTGCCATCACTGCTGGCCTCAGCGGTTGCGGCCCCGTTGGAGGCGGCACCGTTCTGAGTGGCGCCGTCGGAGCCATCGCGCTGGCTTGGATCAACCAGCAGTTCAGAGTTGCTAGCACCGGCAGGCACCATCGGAAAGACCTTCTCGACCGGGTCGGTTCGGAACTCGATCATCACCGGGCGATCGTTGATGGAGTTGGCCCGCTCGATCGCCGGGCCCACCTCCTCCGCCGAGTCCACCCGGATAGCGACACAGCCCATCGCCTCGGCCCACTTGCAGTAGTCGGGCAGGTTCGGGTCGAGATACACCTCGGAGAACCGCTCGTCGTAGAACATCTCCTGCCACTGACGCACCATGCCCAGATAGCCGTTGTTCAACAGCGCCACCTTCACCGGAATGCGCTCGGCGGCGGCCGTGACCAACTCCTGCGCCGTCATCTGGAAACAGCCGTCACCATCAACGGCCCACACCGTGGTGTCGGGGGCGCCAGCCTTGGCGCCGATAGCGGCCGGAATGGAGTAACCCATCGTGCCAAGACCACCGGAGTTGATCCAGGTGTAGGGGTGACGGAACGTCCAATACTGGCTGGCCCACATCTGATGCTGACCAACACCCGAAGCCACGATCGTGTCCTGAGGTGAAAGGTCACGAAGCTGCTCCAACACATACTGCGGCTTCAAATCGGAGCCGGGCTGAGGCGGCTCGTAGGTGAGCGGATACTTCTCCTGCCACCCGCTGATCCGGGACTTCCACGCCGAGCGGTCGGCCTGGCTCTCAAGCCCACCGGCCTTGTCGATCTGCGAGTTGAGGTCCTCGAGCACGCGGCGAACATCACCCACGATCGGCACATCGGGCCGGCGCACCTTGCCGAGCTCGGCCGGATCGATATCAACATGAACGATCTTGGCGTCGGGGGCAAAACCATCGAGACGACCAGTGACCCGATCATCAAACCGAGCGCCGAGAGCAATCAACAGGTCGGCCTCCTGCATGGCGGTGACCGCGGTGTAGTTGCCGTGCATACCCGGCATGCCGAGACACTGCGGATGATCATCGGGAATCACACCCCGCGCCATCAGCGTGGTGACCACCGGAATGCCGGTGAGCTCGGCGAACCGCAGCAGCCCTTCGGCAGCCCGGGCCCGCAACAAACCACCACCGGCGTAAATCACCGGACGCTCGGCCCGACGGATCAACTTCACCGCCTGCTTCACCTTGCCGATGTGGCCGTCGAGGGTGGGCTGATAGCCGGGCAGATCAACCGACTCGGGCCAGTACCACTCCATCTGCGACTGCGGAGCGGCCGGGTTCACGATGTCTTTGGGGATGTCGACCAGCACCGGGCCAGGGCGGCCGGTGGTGGCGATATGGAACGCCTCGTGAATCACGCGAGGAATGTCGGCGGCTTCGGTCACGAGATAGTTGTGCTTGGTGACCGACATGGTGATGCCGGTGGTGTCGGCCTCCTGAAAGGCGTCGGAACCGATGGCGCCATAGGCGACCTGACCGGTGATCACCACCATCGGAATCGAGTCGAGATAGGCGTCGAGCAGCGGGGTGACCATGTTGGTGGCGCCCGGCCCACTCGTCACGATCGACACGCCACACTTGCCGGTGGCATGGGCGTAACCCGACGCCATATGGCCGGCACCCTGTTCATGGCGAACCAGCACGTGGCGGATCGACGACTCAATCAACGGGTCGTACACCGGCAAAATAGCGCCGCCCGGCAGCCCGAATACCAGATCAACGCCGGCATGTTCGAGGCTCTTGATCAGGGCGGTGGCGCCATCCATCTGCATGGTTTTCTCCGGTGGTTGGGGCCCGTTCGGCAACGGGCTTCTATCAGTCTGTCAAAAGAGGCCGAAAACAAGAACGACCTCCCGCTAGGGAGGTCATGAGGCGCACTCTTGGTCGGGCGCGCCTCAGCGAAGTACTACTACCAAGGTGCGAGCGATCAGGGGTGCGGAAGTCATTGTCGAGCAGTCTGCCACGTTTTCGCCGAAGCGCCAACCACAAAGCGAATTGGCTGCACTCGCGCATGCCCTGAGCCTGCCTGAATGCAGACAGAACGCAGGCCAAGCCGCGCCACGAACTGGCTGCAGCGGAGCCGGTCTCGACCAGTCTGAGTGCAGACAGAACGTGTCCGCCGACCTGTAAATACCCGATTGGCTGCACCCGCGCCCGCCCTACCCTGTGCGAGTGCAGACAGAACGTGTCCGCCGACCTGTAAATACCCGATTGGCTGCACCCGCGCCCGCCTTACCCTGTGCGAGTGCAGACAGAACGTGTCCGCCGACCTGTGAATACCCGATTGGCTGCACCCGCGCCGGCCTGACCCCAGTCTGAGTGCAGACAGAACGCATCGCGGACAGAACCGCAGCGGGTTCGAACGGCACCCGCCCGACCGCTTCAGCACTAAACCGGCGGAATTCAGCTGGAGAGCGGGCACGGTTGCGATACCGTCGATTGGCGTGATTGATCTGCGACGCCTCACCGACGACGAAGCCTACCGACAGGGCGCACTGCGCAAGGGCGCCGACCCGTCCGTGATCGACAACCTGGTGTCGCTCGAACCCCAACTCCGCGAAGCCGGAGTAGCCCGAGACACCATCCGGGCCGAAGCCAACACCGCAAACAAGGCGATCGGCAAGGCGGCCCCGGAAGAGCGCGACGCCAAGATCGCGGCGGCCGGCGAACTGAAGGGCAAGCTCACCGAAGCCGAGGCGGCCTACGACGCCATCGCGGCCCAGATCAACGACGTCATTCTGCACGTGCCCAACCCGGCCCATGAATCGGTGCCCGACGGCGACGAAGACCACTTCGAACTGCTTCACACCCACGGCGAACCCGGCGACGCCCCACCCCACGACCACGCCGACTTCGCCGAACGGATGGGCTTTATCGAAACCGAACACGCGGTGCAGATGAGCGGCAGCCGCTTCGCCTACCTGATGGGCGATGCCGTACGGCTCGAACTGGCGCTGGTGCAGTACGCGCTGGCCACCGTTTCGGCCCACGGCTTCACCCCGGTCATCCCGCCGGTGCTGGTGCGCAACGAGCAGATGGAAAAGGCCGGGTTCTTCCCCACCGACCGAAGCACCGTCTACGAACTCCCCGAAGACGACATGAGCCTGGTCGGCACCAGCGAGGTGGCCCTGGCCGGCCTGCACCGCGGCGACCGCCTCCGCGACGAGGACCTCCCCCTTCGCTACGCCGGCTTCTCCAGCTGTTTCCGCCGCGAAGCCGGCACCTACGGCAAAGACACACGCGGCATCTTTCGGGTGCACCAGTTCGACAAGGTCGAGATGTTCTCGTACTCGCTGCCAGAAAACTCCTGGGACGAGTTCGACAAGATCCAGGCGATAGAAGAAGAGATCGTGCAGGGCCTCGAACTCCCCTACCGGGTGATCAACATCCCCACCGGTGATCTCGGCGCGGCGGCGGCCAAGAAACACGACCTTGAGGTGTGGCTGCCATCGGAAGGTCGTTACCGCGAGATCACCTCGTGTTCGAACTACCTCGAGTTCTCAGCCCGCCGCCTCGACACCCGAACCCGCAGCAGCGAAGCCGACGGGCCCGGCAGCCGCCTGGTCCACACCCTCAACGGCACCGCCTGCGCCATCTCCCGCACCCTGGTCTACATGTTCGAGAACCACCAGCAGCCCGACGGGTCGTTTGTGGTGCCTGCCGCCCTCCGGCCCTTCTGCGGGCTCGAGGTCATCAACCCGCCCGAATAACCAGCGCCGACCGTGACTGTGGAAGGCGGACGTCGGGGCGTGTACCCCGGCTCGTTCAACCCGCCGACCACGGCGCACCTGGCCATCGCCGAAGCGGCGGTGCGCCAGTACAAGCTTGACCGCCTCGACCTGGTGGTGTCGACAGTGGCGCTGGCCAAAGAGGATGTCGACCGACCCCGAATGGCCGATCGGCTAGCGGTTCTCGAATCGGTGGCCGAGAGCCGCGAATGGTTGGGCGTAGCCACCACCACCAAACAACTGCTCGCCGACATCGCCGAGGGCTACGACCTGCTGGTGGTCGGCGCCGACAAATGGGCCCAGATCCACCAGGATCGCTGGTACCAGGGTCCGGCCGACAAAGCAGCCGCCCTGGCCCGCCTACCGGAAGTGACCATCGCACCCCGGCCGCCCCACCCGGTGCCAGAGTCCCAGGCGCTCGACCTGGCCGGCATCTTTGGTGACGCTCACGCCCGCGAGGTAGCCGAAATCAGCTCATCGGCGGCTCGGGCCGGCCATCGAAGCTGGATGACCGCCGAGGCCCAGGCCTTCGACCAGATGACCGGTGCGTGGAGCGACAACGACCGCTATGCCGAATGGCTGTCGGCCCAATAGGACGTTGGTCGTATAGAGATGCTGGGCTCAGGCCCTGATCCACCCCTCAGCGGGAATAGCTAGACGCGAATTCCGGCGTTTCGCCAGTTGGCGTACTGTGGGGCTCCACAAACTGGCCCCAAAACCGGTCCAAACTAGAGAAAACGCCGAGCCGCGGCTTTTCTGCCCGCCGTTTCGCCGTTTTCGCCTTTCCCACCCCCGAATCTCCCGAGTTCCTGAGCCCTGTTCATGCGCCGTCCACCAACAACTGCGGAAGTGAGAAAAAGTCGGCCTAGACGGCGCGACTATCGCGCCTCGGTTAACGTCGTTAATCAGAACCGGTGCGGGTACCAGGCTGTCCCGGCGGTGCCCAACATCATTGCGGACTGGGAGCAAAGGCGGATATGGCAGGACTCAGAGTTGAACCCTCCACCATCGCGGCAACAGCTGAGCCCAAGGCCAGCCAGACCGTGGCGAGAAGGAGCTTCGACGTGGAGCCCATGAACCGCATGGCCAACCTGGTGGAGCCCTACCTCGATGCTGGCGAACGCTCGATGCTCAGCTTCACCGCCAAGCGGGGCCCAAACCCCTGGCTGCCGATCGTTCTTGCCCTCGTGACCACCGCAGTCGCCTACCAGGCCGCCGATCTGTTGCCCTTCGAGTTCTTCGGCCTGCGGGTCTGGGTGGCGATGGCCCTCGGGATGGGTGTGCTGACCGCGGCCAACCTGTTGTTCTACAAGCACCGGATCGTCGCCGTGACCAACCGGTCCATCCTGTGCCTTGAGGCCGACACCCTCAACGGCACCCCGACCGGCGTGTTGAGCCGAGTCGACCGCCAGACCGAACTGGGACCGGCCCGCGGCCTGCATGCCCGCACCGAAATCGAGAGCGAGCAGCTGTGGGTCCCCATCCGCTGGCGAGCCCTTCTGGACGTCGCTGACCGAGGCCGCGAGCGCCCCCGCACCGGCAGCGCCGCCGACCGCCGCCCGGTTCAGGCTGAGCCCGAAGCCGAAATCGACCTGCGATCGTCCAACCGGCCCACCCCTGAGCCGGCGCCAGACAACGCCGACATCAGCCAACCAACCTCCGACTAACCCGCTCTCGGCGACCCTCCCGGAGTTCGACCTGCCATTCGGGTACAGCCGGCTCCGACTAGCCGTCCCCAGCTCACCCCAGCCGGGGAGCGCTGTGCGCCTTTGTGTGATCCATCGATCGCCACGCCAGTGGTGGCTTCCGAATCGACGGAGCCATTGGCTGGCGACCGGTTGTGTCCGGGTTTGGGGAGTGGCACCGTAAGGGCATGAGCGTCGCTGTGCCTTTCCCCGAGACCCTGCCCCCGGGCTACGCCTGGCTCGACGATGAGCCAGTGTTCGACCCCGACGTGCACCTGGCCCTTGAGGAACCGGCCGAGATCGTGATGCTGGCCGACCTCGGCTACACCCCGGCTGAGATCCAAGCCAAGGCCACCCCCGTCGCGGCCAGCACACCCTTCCGCATGCTCAGCGAAGCCGGGGCGGCGATCATGCTCGAGGTCAGTCGTCGGCTCGAGCCGTTCCACATGCCCGCAGGCGACCGCATCGAACGGGTCGTTCGGGGCGGGTGTTACCGATCCAAGTTTCTCCGGGACCTCTGTCTTAGCCCCGAGGTGGCGCAGCACCTCAACAAGATCTACGGCATTGAAGTGGCACCCCACCCGATGCCACTGCATCTGGGCCACCTCAACTACGCGCCCGCCGACAAGATCAGCGACGCCATCGACAAATGGCATCACGACACCCTTCCCCTCGACTACGTGATGCCCGTTACCGACCCGGCCAAGGTTGCGGGCGGCCGCTTCGAGTACTTCCTCGGCACCAAGGCCGAAGCCGCAGCCATGGCTGAAGCGGGCCAAACCCCGCCGCCAGAACGCACGGTAGCGCCCGACTTCCCCGGCCCCGGCTACGCCATCGCCCTTCATGGCGACATGGTGGTTCACCGGGCCGCACCGCTCACCGCGGTCTGCGAGCGTACGTCGATGGTGAATGGCTACGTGGCTCTCGACACCACCGGCGACGAGCAGAGCCGCACTCGGGATCTCATCGCCATCGACGACCACCAGGTGCTCTACGCCGAGTGGGCCCGCTTCGCCGCCTGGCGGGCCAAGACCCGACTGGCCCAACTGATCGACACCATCGACTTCACCGACGACCGCGAGGCGGTCGCAGCGGCCCTCGATGAAGCGGTAGCCGACGTCGCCCGAGCCACCGCAGAGATGCGAGGCGAAGCCACCGCAGCAGCCCACTACGGCGGCTAGAGCCAGACGAACCGGGTCGATCCGGGGTCAGGGCCAAAGAGACCGGTTACGACCGCACCGGGCATGCTCCGAGTCCAGGGGGCGTGGCGCGCCGTCCAGACTCAAAACCGACGAACTGACGAACCGGCTCAGGGTCCGGAAGGTTTGACGCCTCGCCCAAAAACTCTGCGCCAGTAAAAGCAGAAATGTCGGCGCTCAACATGACTTGGTCATGCTCAGCCCGACATTTCGGCTTCTTCGTTGTTGCTGATTACTGCTCTTCGTCAGAGCCGATCTTGTTGGCGGTGCGGAAGACCAGGCCGAGGGCCACAAGCCCGATTCCGCTGGCAACCATCGGGAACACCGTGCTACCGGTGATGGGCAGCTGGTTGGCGCCCACTTCGGGGCCGGCAACCTCAGGATCGGTGTTGGCGTTCGACTTCACCGAAACATCGGTGGTGGGGTTTGGCGCCGGAGCACCCTCAACCTCAGGCGCCTCAGTAGCCGGTGGGGCTTCCGTCACTTCTGGTGCGACGGTTACCTCCGGGGCTTCCGGGCCGTAGTCCTGGGCCGAGACGGCCGGTGCCAGCGTCAGCAGCGCAGCCACGCTCACCACGATTGCAACCAGAACGCTCTTCAGAACAGACACGATAAACCTCTCGCCAGAGACCAAGCCGTCCCTGTCGTCTCGTCAAACTCGGTAGAACTTTGCTGAGGCGATGCTAATGACAGTACACGACCCAGAAAAGGGATACCCGCCAGATTGGGTTGATCTGCCCATGGCCTCCATCACCACAGTTTTGGCGATCAGCGGTCGCTCAGCTTCCAAAACCCCGACTTTTCGCAGCCTGGTCCCCCAGCCGCGCCAAATCGATGCCGAAGCCCGCCGCTCGCCAAATTCCACGATCGGTGGGACTCCGACCACAATTTCCCGCCAAGCCGGCCAACCAACCCCAGCCAAACGCCTCACCCGCGACGGGTGTCAGACACCCGTCCCAGGTGGCTGCGCTTGTTCTCCTAGCCCCCGGTGACCACCGGGCTGGTAATGAGATCGCGGTAGCTGTTGAGCACGTTCTCGTCCTCCTCGACCCGCCAGCGACACCAGCCCTCGCTTTCCTTGCCGGAAGTGTTGAAGTAGATCAAGGCCGCGAGATTCGGATGGTCGATCAGCACATCCTCCGCCGAGCGCAGGAACTCCGCCTGAGCGTCGCGAGGATCATGACCGGCACCCCACTCAGCCAGCATCAGCGGCTTGTTGCGAGGCTCAGCCCAATCGAGAAAGTCAGCGATTTTGGTGGCCAGAGTCTGCGTACCGTCTCCCTTACAGGGCGACCACCGATACGGGTCGCTGGCAATCCAGTCCACCACATCGTCGCCCGGGTAATACCCGGCCGCCCGCCCAACCTCGAAACCGGTGTTGGTCGGCGACCACACCCACACGGCGTTGGTCACACCCTCTTCAGCAAAGATGCGGTGCACCCGACGCCAAGCCTCAACAAACTTCGCCGCACCCTCCTCGCCGCCATACCCAATGTCTCGGCTGCGGGTGGAGTCGGGCTCGTGGTGATAGCGGAAGAAGAAGGGCTCGGGGATGTCGAGCAGCCGGCGAGCCTGAATGCGGATGTAGTTGTCGAAGGTGCCGTCAATCGTTTCGTCGGCCTCGCCGCCATGCCAAGTGATCATCGGGGTAACGCCGCGGTCCAGATTCCAACGCGACCGGGCGGTCTTGATGTCGTGATCGAAGGCAAAGAAATCGTGGGACACATCGAGCGTCCGACCGATCTGACCCTCGTAGGTCAGGATGTCCTGGCGCCGGGCATCGTCCACAAAGGACCCGCTGGCCTCCACATAGGCGCCGATCAACACGCCAGACTCTGGCACCAGCGGACCAGTGACCGTCCGCTCCCCCGGTTCACCGGGTTCACCAGGTTCGTCATCACCATCGCCGTCTTCGGCGGGGTTCGGTTCCACCTGATCGGCAGTATCGGCATTGTCAGCGGTGTTGGCGTCATCGCCGCCGTCTTCTTCATCGGTGAGATCGCCGTTGTCGACACCGTCACTCTCGAGACCGTCACCATCGACATCGTCGCCGGCGGCCAATTGGTCGGCCGGCTCGTCCGAGTCTCCGGCTGGATCGTCGTCGGCTGCCACATCGGTGCCGTCGGTCTCGGGGTCATCATCGCCAAACAGCACAAAGGCCCCCACAACGACCAGCAAAGCCAGGGCGGCAAGGGTTCCGAATGCCGCCAGCGCCACCATCTTCGGACTGCCGTCCGGGGCCCGGTCGTTGATTCCCAGTTCTGCCGAAGCGTTCGGAGCGGTCGGGTCACCGTTGCCCAGCTCGCCCCCCGCCGAAGCAGAAGCCGAGGCTGGTGCTGGATCAACGAAGTAGGTCTCAGCTGAGGATGACGTCACCGGATTCGAGCCCGAATCAGCGGGAGAGGCCCCTGGATCGCTGCCGAGAGCCGGCCTCGACGATGCGGGCGGCTCCACCTCATTGGAAGCGGTAGGAACTGACGGGTCTTGCGGTTCGGGCTGTTTAGTCATGGGGAGAAAAAGAAGGCACCACTGGGGGAGGTGGACGATCCGCACCTCAGGTGCCGACGCGATGCGGCCGGGTCGTTCGACCACCAGCCGCAGCTACCAGCGTGGCGCATTTGCTGGCCGGTTCCACCGCGGCCGGGCCCGAAAATCCAGAATGTGAGCCGAACTCGCTCACACCGACCAAGCGGGCAGGTCCGACCACTACGCTGCGAGACCTGAGGGCACCCATGATGGTCAGCCCATCCCAACCGCTCTTTTCGACATTCGAGGGCCAATGTCCGCGGGCGAACCGCCGCCAACACCGCCGCCACCGGCACCACCAACAACCACAACCGCCACCGATCCAGGCCAGAGCCGCCGCGGCATCGACCGCGAAATCGGCCGCCTGGCCCTGCCCGCCCTCGGCGCGCTGATCGCCGAACCGCTCTACGTGCTGGCCGACACCGCAGTGGTCGGCCAACTCGGGCTCCTCCAACTCGACGGCCTGGCGTTGGCCACCACCGTTCTGCTGACTCTCGCCAACGTCTTTGTGTTCCTCGCCTACGGCACCACAGCCGCCGTCTCCCGACTCCTCGGCGCTGGGCAAGAGCGACAGGCGGCCAGCCAGGCAGTCCAGGGCCTGTGGCTCGCCTTCGCCCTGTCGATGGCCCTGATGGTGGCGGGACTGATCCTTGCGCCCAACCTGCTCGACCTGCTGGGCGGGTCGGAGGCGGTGAAGGCTCAGGGTCTGATCTACCTGCGAATCAGCCTGCTCGGCCTTCCGGCCATGTTCGGCATGCTGGCCGCCACCGGCTACCTGCGAGGCCAACAAGACACCCGCACGCCCCTTTTCATCACCCTCTTCACCGCGCTCGGCAACCTGATCCTCGAGGTGATCCTCATCTTCGGGCTCGACTTCGGCATCGGCGCCTCGGCCCTGTCGACCGTTGTGGCCCAATACGTCGGCCTGGCCATGTACCTCAGCCGGGTTGTGCCCGAGGCCCGTCGCCATGGCGCCGGGCTCCGGCCAACCCCACGAGCGATGCGGTCACTGCTGAAAGTTGGCGGCGACCTGATCGTTCGCACCCTGGCGCTGCGTGGCTTCTTCACCGTCGCCACCGCGGTCGCGGCCCGCCTCGGCGACGTGGAACTCGGCGCCCATCACATCGCCTTCGAAATCACCATCTTCATGGCCCTGGCCATGGACGCTGTCGCCATCGCCGGCCAGGCGCTGGTCGGGCGATACCTCGGCGCCGGAGACGCAGCGGCAGCCCGAACCGTGAGCCGGCGAATGATGGGTTGGGGCGTAGCTGTGGGCCTCCTGGCCGCGGCCGCCGTAGCAGTGCTGATCCCCTTCGCCCCCGCCTGGTTCTCCGACGACAGTGAGGTGCGGGAACTCACTCGCTTCCTGCTGCTGATCGTCGTGGCCATTCAGCCCGCCGGCGCCCTCGCCTTTGTCCTCGACGGGGTGCTGATCGGTGCCGGCGACATGCGCTTCATGGCCAAGGCGATGAGCGGGCTCACGTTGGCCCTGATCCCAGCGCTGGTCGCAGTGGCCGTGCTCAGCGCCGGCATCGGCTGGCTGTGGCTCACTTTCGGCGTCTTTATGGTTGGCCGAGTGGTGGTGCTGGGCCGACGCTTCCTCAGCGACGACTGGCTCATCACCGGGACCGAGATGCGTCACTAACCGGGGAGGGCCAGCCCGGCAGGCCCGCCGGGTGCCAGGTCGGGTCGGGAGCCGAGCCGCAGTCGTGGCCCGGTCTGCGGTCTTCTGGCCGCATCCGGGTTGGTGGTCCCGTCGCGCCGCATCACCTACTGCTTGATGGCGGTCACCTTTACTTCGGCCCGGCCCGAGGGAATTGCCAGTTCGGTGCAACCAATCGCTGTCCACGCCGGCCACGGCTCGCTCATGACCGCGTCACGAGCGGCCATAAACTCGCCCAGCGTCTCACTCATATCCACATGGAACGAGGTCATGTCCACCACGTCGGCCAGCGCGAACCCGGCCGCGGCCAACACGTTGGCCAGGTTCTCGAACGCACTGGCGAACTCCTCAGCCAACGACTCGCCGCTACCGATCACCCCCGACACGTACAGGGTGTCGCCCACCCGATAGGCCGGCGCAAAATGAAACTGCTCATAGGCCGTCTTAGATTCGTCAGGTACAACAGGTCCACGTTCACTCATGGCGAGACACTAACGCTCGGCCGCCCTCCGGAGCAGACCGTTGGACCGCTTGCGAACCTTCGACCACGCCAGCGTGCCGCGAGAGTAGCCACGCCTATCCCGACTCACTCAGCTGGTTGCTCATACTCTCGGCCCTGTTGAGCGCCCGACACAACCGGTCTGAAAAGCATTACTGCCGGCAGACTCTGGGATCGTCTGCCGGCAGTGATGGTTATTACGATCGGAGCCTGGGTGAAGGGGGTCCTGTCTCCGAAGGGGAGGAAGTTATTCGAAGTCGACAGGCGGATGTCGAGAGCGAATCGTCTTCCAAGAATCAGCCAGCCTTATGAGTGGAAGGGTTGGCTGAGGTTGTGGGTGGGTGTTTATGTTGTGCTTTAAGTAACGGCCTCACCGACAAAATCTGGATGGGTCATCCCGCCCCAAATACGTTGCCGGTATCGGGCCAAAAGGACTAACCGCTGGGTAACCCCACCCACCGGAAACCATTCCTGGGGCTCCGAGGGCCAGGTCCGGCCCGTCGGTGGGCTTCAACTCGAACTCGCTTGCTATCTGCATCGTCGAACGACTGACATGGGGCCATGAGCTACACCGTGCGTCGTCCAACCGCCGAGGAAGAAGCGGGCTTCTTCGCCAGCATGGCGGCCGGCTTTGGTGAGCCGGGCAACCCCGATGGACCACAGGATGCCGAGGTCTTCGAGGCCGACCGTCACTGGGCCGCCGTGTTCACCTCCGAAGGCGCCGACCCCCAAATCGTCGGCACCACCACCGCCTACAGCTTCCAGCTGACGGTGCCGGGCGGGGCCCAGATCCCGGCTGGCGGCCTGGCCGGAGTGACCGTTCAACCAACCCATCGACGCCGGGGCCTGCTCCGCCAGATGATGGAGGCCCACATCGACGAATGTGTCGAACGAGGCGAGCCCGCTTCGTTGTTGACCGCCTCCGAAACCGGTATCTACGACCGGTTCGGCTACGGCTGGGCGGTGGAGCACGAGGCGCTTCGCCTTTCCACCTACCGAGGCAAGTTCCGGGCCGACCTCGCCGACCAGCCGTGGTCGAAGCTTCAACTGCGAATGCTGCCGTCAACCGACGACATGGGCGCAGCCCTCCCCGCGATCTACAACCGGGTCCAGGCCCAACGGGCAGGCATGTTGAGCCGCCGACCCGAATGGTGGCAAGGCGTGCTGGCCGCCGAGGAAGGCTGGAAGGGTGGCGGTGACCTGTTCTGCGCCGTGGCTCGAACCGAGTCCGGCACCGACGTCGGCTACGTCCTCTACGTGCTGGATGAACTCAAAACCGACAACCACTTCCGCTCCGACCTCCGAATCAAAGAACTGATAGCGGCCGATGGCGATGTAGAAGCCTCGCTTTGGCGTCACTGCCTCGACCGCGACCTCATCGCCAACGTCGCGTACAAGACCGCCAGCGTCGACTCCCCCATGCGGCGAATGTTGGCAGAACCTCGATGGCTTCGGATCGATTGGCGTGACGACGAACTGTGGCTACGACCCCTCGACATAGTCCGCCTGCTCGAAGCCCGCACCTACCAGGCGAGTGGCTCACTCGTGATCGAAGTCGTTGACGACTTCCGGCCGGAGCTCGGCGGCCGCTTCCGCGTCGATACGACAAATGCAGCCAGCGGAGACGGTGCGAGTGCCAACGGCGGTACCGACGGCATCGAATCGACCGCGAGCGCAACGCGAACCGACGACGACCCCGACCTCACTATGCCCACCGAAGTCCTCGGCTCGATCTACCTCGGCGCCATCAACCCCGTGACCCTCGGCGTGGCGGGCCGCATCCAGGAACACACCCCCGGCGCCCTCAACATGGCCCGAGCCCTCTTCATGACCCCGACCCCACCCTTCAACCCAACCCGCTTCTAGTGGTGTGTCGCTGAAATACTGATGCGGTCTGGACGGGCCCCGACGCCGCTG